>NZ_JBHFKW010000012.1:0-119790 GCF_042879395.1 Photorhabdus sp. RM322S | reverse complement strand
AGGGTTTACGGCGGGTCTTGCTAAATTTGCCGGGAACGGGTCAACAACCAAATCAGATAAATTCCGCCAATGAGCCCCGTCATAAGCCCAATAGGGACTGCCGCTCGTAAAGGTAAAAGCTGCGTAAGCAGATCAGCTGACAGCAAAAGACAAGCACCCATTAGCGCGGCACTGATAACCGGCATATTTCTCGAACGAGTCAGGCGAACCACAAGCTGAGGGGCGGCCAAAGCAACAAAAGCAATCGGCCCTGCGGCGCCAGTGGCAAGAGCCGCTAAAACCACAGCGCAGAAAATCATAATAAGACGAACGCGTTCCACTCTGATACCGAGCTGACAGGCAATATCATCCCCCATCTCGATAATGCTCAGTTTCCTTGCCATAAAAAGAACCAAAGGCACCAGCAATACAACCCCGGTTAAAACAGGAAAAACATGTACCCATGTTCGGGCATTAAGTGATCCGGCAAGCCACAAATTTGCCATCACGGCATTATCCAGATTTCCTTTTACCAGTAATAAGCCATTCAGGGCACTTAGCACTGAACCCACACCAATCCCCGTCAGGATAAGGCGATACCCCCCTATTGCGCCGGATTTTAAAGATAACAGATACACTACCGCCGCAGTCAGGGTTCCTCCGGCAACAGCAGCAATCGCTATTTGCACTGCATTATTATCAAATAAAACTATCTGTATAATCGCCCCCGTCGCTGCACCGGTTGTAAAACCAATCACATCTGGAGAACCTAACGCATTTCGGGAAATAGACTGAAAAACCGCACCAGATACCCCCAGTGCCGCACCAACAAAAATTGCGGTTAACACGCGAGGCAAACGAATATCCATGATGATTTTTTCGCTGACAGAACCGGAACCCGGCCCCCAAAAAATAGTGATAATTTGTTCGATTGTGATATTGAATTTGCCGATAGTCATGGAAAAAAGCGCTAATACCATAATCAACAGCAACATGGCACAAATCACCATAAGATTTCTGGGAACGAAAACAAGAGACACTTTTCCTTGTCGCCAGACCTTACCGGAAATATTAACCTCAGTCTCGCCATAATTCCGTTTGCTCATAGTTGGACAATTTTCCATTTTCTGACCAGGAAAACAAAGAACGGCCCTCCGATTAGCGCCACCATAATGCCAACACTAATTTCCCCAGGATATCCTACGACTCGCCCCAGACTATCAGCAGCTACCACCATAACGCCAGATATCAGCATAGAATAAGGAAGTACCCAACGATAATCAGGCCCTGCAATTAAACGGGCAAAATGAGGGGCGGTCAGGCCGATGAAACTAATGGGCCCCGCCGCTGCCGTGGCACCGCCAGATAACATAATGATGGCCAGTGCAGACAGAATCCAGACTTTGGTTTGGTTAACACCCAGCGATTTTCCCAGATCATGACCAAGCGCTACCGTATCAAGAGACTTTGTCAGCATTAAAGCAATTATCACTCCGGAGGCCGTCAGTATGGAGATAGGGAAAAGCACCTCATAACCTCGCCCTTGAAGTGAGCCCACCACCCAGTGCCGGAATTGATTAAATACCTCATCTTCGCTGTTTATGGTGATAATCTGGGTGACAGCAAGTAATACAACGGACAGTGCAGCGCCCGCCAATACCATTCTTACCGGGTTCAACCCATGCCGGATCCCCCCGAGCAGATACACGCCACAACCTGCAATTGTCGCCCCTGCCAGACCAAACCACATATAGCCAATAACATCGGAAATGCCCAAAAAAGCAATTGCCGAGACAATGGAAACCGCTGCCCCAGCATTGACCCCCAGAATACCCGGATCAGCCAGTGGATTACGGGTAAGCGCCTGCATAATGGCACCCGCGACACCCAATGAACAACCAACGATAATCGCCAGCAAAGTACGAGGCACTCTCAGATAACGAACCAATAAATGTTCACTATTGGCAGGGTTAAAAGCGGTGAATGCCTCCCAAGTGACTTTAATCGTGACAGGGCGGGTCCCGACAAAAAGACTAAAAACTGAAAATGCCACAAGTAATAACCCGCAAATCAGCAACCCTTTTCGCTGAAATTTGAATTGCCGGTTATCGGATTGCGCAACAGAATTAGCAACTGAAAAAATCAATTTTTTCATATCCAACTCAAACAATTGCTAAGTTATTTCGCTTTCTGCTTAATGCCAAACCGTTTAACAATGCTATCGGCAATTTCTTTTGCACTGTAATAGTCAATTCGAAACGAATTCACACCAAGACCATAAACTTGTCCTGTTTTGACCGAAGCCAAATTAGCGAGTACAGGATCCTTTAAGAATTCAGCCGCTCTGTGCTCTCCTGCACTTAAAAGAAATGTTGTGGGCGCAGTTAACTGCGTAATATTTTCATATTGTGCCCAAACAAAGTCGCCGGTTTTATTCGCATTATTATGCCAGGCCGGATCTGCCGACTCGATAGTAAACCCAAGCTGTGAAAGCAGCAAAGCATGTGGGCTTATGCTCGTTGATATGGGGTTAATGGTTCCTGGCCCCGCATAGCTGATAATATTAACCTTACCTTCAGGGATGGCAATTTTTGCCCGGCATTCAGCAAGATAATTATTAAAACCAGTAATTCTGGCCGCAACTTTATCTTCAAGCCCTGTCGCCTTGCCTAATTCAGTCGCCAAATCCTGCCATGTCTGTTTACCATAATCTAAGATAATCGTGGGCGCGATTTGTTTAAGTTGTTCTACCTGAGCATATGCGGAATCAGCGCCGCTCACAGAAACCACGATTAGATCGGGCGCGACAACATAAGCCATTTCCAGATCGATATTGCCGGCTGGCCAGAGCTTTTCAATTTTCCGCTCTTGAGCAACTTTGTCCCATTGAGCGAAAAATTTCCCATTCGTGGCCGTTGCACTCGCAACCACAGGCGCGTCAATTGATAACAGTATTCCGGTTATCGAAACAGTGGTCGATAAAATACGCTGGGGTTTCGTCGGAATAGTGGTGATAGTGCCATCAGTATTTTTAAAATCTCTTGGCCAGGAAAGGCTTTCTGTCTGAGCTGCATTTTTCGTGTTTGCAGCATAAACAGCCCCCCCAGATAGAGTGACCAGAGTAATTACCAAGCCATATACAAGGGTTAACATCGATTTCATTTTGGCATTCTCAGACAGTGATTGTGGATCTGCGATGCAGAAACCTCGCATACCCATTCAGATAATCCAAAGTGGACGTAATGTATCATTTTGTCTAATATCCGACAATGAGATTAATAATGATTATCATATACAATAACGTTGATCACGAAATACGTCACATTCTTGTTGTATCGCACAACAAATGTTTCATTTTCTCAGATATAAAACCAATTCAGATTTCAGCCAGAAACAATCAACGAAAAATGGTGATCAAACAGGAGAATGAATGTCATGGGAATAAATGGGCAATTATGTGTTGGCTTGTTCAGACGGGAATATCGTGGCTTAACATTGTATGAACACCGATCACAAACATAGAAGAAAGTTTTATCTGTTTTTTTATTTTTTATTCTATTTTCTATGATGAATTCATAAGGTTTACAATGTTAAACATCGATCAAACTTCTAGCTGGATGCCATTGACGCAGGCACAACAATATTACTGGCACGAGTTCAGCCTGCATTCCGAAAAAGTTGTTTCGACTGTCGCTCACTATCTTGATATTCAGGGCAATGTCGATCAAGAGGCACTTTGCAAAGCAATAACAACAGTGGCCAGTGAAACAGATGTGCTCTCTGTCCGTTTTAAACGCCTTGAAGAAGAACCGCTTCCTTTACAACAACCGAATCAAGCCGCCATACCACAGTTAAAATTCATTGATTTACAGACGCAGCCCGATCCTTTCCACACAGCGTTGCAACTTATGCGGGCCGATGTGGAATCTCCGCTGAATTTATTAACTCAACTGCTATCCGCTCAGTGGCTATTTAAATTAAGCGAGTCTCATTATCTCTGGTACAACCGGGCTCATCATATTCTGCTTGATGGATTTGGTATGGCGCTCATTGAACATCGTTGTGCGCATTTCTATTCGTATTATCTTGGTAAAGCCAGTGCCGATGCTTCTTTTCACTCACTCAGCAACTACCTTACTGAAGAACAAGAGTACGGTAACAGCGAGCAATATGAACAGGATCGCTTATACTGGCAAAATTATCTTTCATCCGCCCGCCTTACAACCGTGGATATCGCCCGTGCCGACTATAGCACCAAACACCATTACACCAGTTGTGCGCTCTCCGCGAATATTGTCACAGGCTTAATACGTTTATCGGCTGATACAGATATCGCCTGGCCTGATCTGTTAGTGGCGCTTTCAAGCATCTACCTGCTTCACTATTTCGCGGCACAGACACAAAATGGTGAATATTCAATGCCGTTATGGCTACCCTATATGAATCGCCGAACCCGTTTCAGAACCAATACACCGGCATTAATGACGAATATCCTTCCCTTATTGATAAACACCAATCCGGATGAAACATTAGAGACCTTTTTGAAAAAGACAATCAACGCACTTCATACTCAACGGACTCATGCCAGATATCGTATAGAACAGATCTTTTTAGATCATCAGCTACCTCAAGATACCCGTTATTTATTTTCGCCACTCATCAACGTGTTACCTTTTGACTCTCCTAATTTTTTCGATTGCCAGGTTAAACGCCATATACTCACCAGCGGGCTCTATGATTGCTTTAGCTTTAACATTATCTATCGCGGGAAAGTAGATGCTGGAGAATTAATTGTTGATTTTGATGCTGATTCAGCAATGTTTGGCAAAGAAGAGGTTGAAAACCATCAGAAAAACCTGACTGATTTTCTACAAAAAGTGCTCACAGGAAACTCGCTTTTCCTGCCTGTAAAAGCGCTTTACTCATAGAATAAAAAATAACTTAATATATAAAGAACCGGGTCAGACTCCGGTTCTTTAGAAAAACAGGTTAAATACTTTGTGAAAGCAAAGAAGAAACCTGCCGGGCATTTCTGCATTTAACTAACAGCTGAGGCGTCAGAATAACACCAAATTTTTCAGTGAGACGCCGAGCGATTTCTTTGAGATGCGAAGGCCTTAATCCCAGCGCTAAAAATTCAGAATCTTCATTCAAACCAGTTAACGGCTGCGCACCAATGGCATGCAAATAAATGCCGAGGATCGATTGGTAATGTTCATCCTCTGCGCTGTTATTAACGCTTTGGTTCTCCGATATAACAGACTTTTTATCCGCCAAATTATCCGGCTTCGGTTGCGTAAAGAACGCCCTGATTTGGTGTCGATCTGTTTTACCGTTTGCAGACAAAGGAAACGCCTGAATATGAGCAAAACGCGTTGGTATATGAGAAACGGGTAAAAGCCCGTGAGAAAAATCCCGCCATTCTGGGGCGAGAATTTCCTGACCATTTAGCGTCGTATACATAGCGCCTAATGTTGCATCGCCATTCTGCTCATTGGGATAATCAACGACGACAATATGATTAATTTGTGGATGTTTACATAACTCACTTTCAATATCAGGCAGAGACACCCTAATTCCCCGAATTTTGACATAACCATTTACTCTGCTGGCAAAAATGATGGTGCCATCTTTTCGGTAATAGCCCTGATCCCCTGTTCTGAATGCTCTTAATTGTTCACCTGTAGGCGAGGTGATAGTGACAAAATCTTTTTGCACAACAAGACCATCTTCCAGATAGCCTAAGGCAAGATTGACTCCCGTAGTATAAATCCGGCCAGTCACAAACGCCGGGCAATGTTCATTGATATCATTACAGATAAAATATTGAGTCGCAGGCAGGGGTTTACCATAAGGAATAAGGCTGACATCCTCTGACGTAATTTCATGCCATATACTCCAAATCGTCGTTTCAGTCGGCCCTCCCAAAGAAAATAACCGAGTATCAGGATACGTCGCTCTAATTTCCTTGATGAGAGCAGGCTTAATATAATCACCGCCCTGCGCTATCAGTCTGAGGGAAGAGAGAGAGCCCCCATTTTGGCACGCAATTAACATTTCTAAAATCGCAGGCACTGAGCACCAAATAGAAACTTTGTGCTTCGAAACCAGCCGATTCCAATGGATAGCATCTTTCTCTGCATGGGGTTCAGGGATAACCAGCGTTGCGCCAACAGTCAGTGATGCAAAGAGGTCGAAAACAGACATATCATGATGTAATGGCGTAACGGAAATAAACACATCATCCTGTTTAACCTCCCATTTATTCAGCGTTTGCCCGATAACATTAGATGTTGCCTTGTTATTGAGCACCACACATTTGGGCTTACCCGTTGTTCCCGAGGTATACAGATAATAAGCGGGCTCAATGCTATGACTCAGTGATGATAAAGTCTCTAAGGGAAGTAAAACGTTGTCAGAAACCGATGTGAGCAGCGTCTCCAATGTGACAGCTTTATCACTATTAAACTGTCCAGTACTCACAATGAGATCAGAATGGCAATTCGTTAGCAAATAATCCAGACGTTCAGAGGGAGAATTCACATCAATAGGTACCCAAATAATCCCCAAAAGCGCACACGCCATTGTTACCATCACATGTTCAGGACTACGAGGCAAACAAATCGCGACCACACTGCCTTTACGCATTCCACAGCGATTCAGGTTATTCACTATCTTTTGAACACGTTCCCCCAATTCAGAATAGGTAATCTGCTGCTCCCCACAGATAATAGCGGTTTTTTTTAATTTTCCCGTCAATAGGTTATCCGCAATACGAGACAGGAAATTTGAACAGATAAAATCACTGTCATTACCATTATCTTTGTAATGGTGATAATCAATCACCTCAGAAAAATCCACAGCGAGTTTTTCCTGACGGCAGATCAACGTTATTGCCTGAGTGATGGTTTGTAAAATATCCTGCACGATATTTTTTTCCAGCGCTTTTTCTGCATAATCAATGGATAACACCAAATTTTTATTCTGGTCCAGGGACAAACGAATATCCATCGCAACTTGCGGTGTCTGCGTTAATCCATCATAAAAAGAGACATCACCAGATGCAGACAATGTTTTCCATGACAAACCATTCGTTAACACAACAGGTAGCGCTAAACCTGTCTGATGTTGATTGAATATCAGTCTGTTAATATCAACGCCGGAAAAATCCAGATGTTCCAAAGAGGCAAAAATATCATTTTGAAAAGCTGTCGCTCTTTCTAAAAATGGCGCCTGATTCCTTTTAAAACAAACAGCGACAAATGAAGATTCATTACTGAACTGCATTTTCTTGGTGGGAATAGCAACGGGAACACCGAGACATAACCGACTATCTTGTGTCCAAAATGACATTATTTCCAGGATAATAGTAGACAAAATCGTATTTTGAAACAGACCATAAGATGAAGCGATTTTAGACAAATGATTCAACGTCGCGCTGGGAACGGTAACCTTCTCCCTTCTGTAGCGAGAGGATTTAATCGATTCTGGCGGTCTCTTCCAAGGTAACGTCGGTGGGCCGGAATATTCTTTCAGCTTTTCTGACCAATATTCAGTATCACTTTGCTTTTTCGAGTCAGAAGGCGGTTGAAGCAAATGAGCGATATTTCCCGTTGGCCTGGATCTTTTCCACTCATTCTCATCTTCCTCAAACAATTTAAACAAGATGAAAGAGATAGCGCTGCCATCCAAAATCAGTGCATCAAAGCTCACGAACACCACGGTCGTAAAAAAGTCATTATCCTCATCTTCTGGCTTTGCCAATTTAATGACCCAAATATGCCAGGGAGAGCGAGAAAGATCGTGGATTTTATGAGAATACGCCTGCCTCATCTCATCTATCTTTTGATAAGCCGCTGAACGCGGGATAGCAGTGAAATCAATTTCATCAAGATTCAGGATAATGGCATCGGAGACATGTTGAACCAATGAACTTTCATCTATATGGGTACGTAACGCATCATATTGCTGTACTAATTTGGTGAGCCGGGTCCTAATAACAGGAAACTCGATATGACCTCTGAATTCCCTGAAATCATGCATGGCAACACCACCCAGTGGTAATAGTTCACTTCGTCCTAGCAGGTACGCGCGTTGTAATGGTGTTAGTGCGGTATCCATGATATTTCCTCAATTTTCGATTGTGAGAAAGCGCAGAATCTAATTAATTAACAAGCTAAACATTTAACCTCTTTCAAAAAGAAAGATTACTTCTGTCGATTAAGGATTTTCACTAGTGCCTCAGCCGCCTTTTCAGCCGCTCCCCGCGATCTCAATGTCATTGTCTGCGCCAGTGCATTTAATGTTTGATGAGCCTTAATATCTTCAATCATCAGTCCTGCCTGTGGGATATATTTGTTAATAAATCCCGTTAATTCTTCTGCGACATCAGCATCAATATCCAATGCAGAAAGAGAAGTATGAGCATTGATATTTTCTTCATTCGTCAGCCGGGACAGTAAAATAATGAGCATTTGCTCAACACAAGAGGATGTCACCTTTTCAGTACCTACATCTTGATGCGAAGCAGAAAAATGAGATGAGAAAAAATAGTCCAAAGACTGGTTTATCAATTCAGGCGAACGAATGATCATCCGAATCAAAGAGAGATAGATATCAAACATTCTGCGGATATACAGTTCAGGGAAAATATCCAGACGAACATCCCAATTGACCAGAATCCCTTCATAAGCCGGCGCAACCTGAACATCCAAGGCAACCTGTGGCCCTTGCGAAATAACAAAGACCATTTCACCGAAAGCACGGGTTACATTTTCGGACAATAAATTATCGCCACTGATACCAAAACCGGAGGTAAAAACGATAGGCGAGATTTGCATGTTACCGTGGTATCGGGAGAGATCCCGCATAACACTGACGCCCGGATAGGCACGGTGAGAAAGGAGTAAAGCGATTTGATCAGCAAAACGACGGCATAACACAATCATCGGCTCATGACGCTGTAATTCAACACTTAAAATAGATAAATCTGAAAAATCACCAACAATTTTGTCCACATCACTGAGGTAACTTTCTCGTTGGAACGTAGGTACATTTAATCTAAATTTGTCAGACTGCGTACAAATCCCTACCGTACACGCGAAAAGAGACAAAAATAGTGTTGACAGCGTAATCTGATATTTTTTGGCGGTCGTCTTTAATGACAACTTTTCTTCTTTCGTCAGTTGAACCGCGAATCGATCACTAAAATATTCTCCCTTTGGGAAAGGACGGTGAATATGAGGAAGCTTAGGCGCTGGTGGAATTTGCGCAATACGCGTATTCCACCACTTTTTATCGCGTTCACGTAATGTTAATAAGGAATTATCAGCCTGCATCCGCTCTAAATAGTGAAAATAAGTGCTTCCTCCACTTTTTGGTTGATGCTCAGGCTGGTGATAAAACCGAGCCAGATCTTCCATGAGAATACGAAAACTTTGCGCATCACCTGCAATCATGTCCAGGTCAATATGCAAACGAAAATCTCCATTCGTTAAAAGGGTGACACTCAAGTCAATAGACTGACCGTGTTCAAGATCCAGTTTCTGGTGGGTTTTGCTTTTCCGTTTATTTTCCAGAAAATCAGCAATGCCTTTTTCATCACATATGCTGATATCATCAACGTGCAATTTGTCATTGGAAGACAGACTTTCTATGGTTTGCATGCCATCCGGTGTAACGCGTAATCGCAACATCGGATGGAGATCAAAGAGATACTGTACAGCAGTTTTCAACCGCTCAAGATCAAGCCCAGTACCATCAAACTCTGCATACAAATGTGCGGTAACACCACCCAACGTCTGCTCATATTGCCGGCCAACCCAATAAGCGGCCTGCATGGTCGTTAGTTCTCTCATTTAATTTCCATAAAGTTTAGATTATCAATCACAACAAGGACACGATTACAAATGATAATAAAAATTATTATTATTTGATAAATAAAGCAACATGAATATGAATTAGCCCGATGTTAATGGTTAAAATTTATTGAAAATATTCATATTTATTAACCAGATAAAACCACTCAACAAACAGGTGAACCTTATTCAGCAGGATTCAAGTCGAAAACACATCATCTAAACTCGATAAAAAAATTAATATACCCAATAAATAAATGGACACCACATGCCTGTTCCTCCAACATGATTACAAGGCATAGATAGATAAGCCAATGGTAAAAAAAACAGCTTTCACACATGACTATGTAGATCGCTCATCAGCAATTTTACTTGATAGCTAATTTTTCAGTTTGCTGTAACGCCCACCAACACAATCTCAAAAATCACCACAGTGTTTGCATTAATAACATCACAATAAATCGCTTGCCCTACTCATCGGCTATTGTTGTAACTTAAATTATCTTAAAAATTAATTAAGAAGCATAGAACAAAGTCAAATAATATATCGCCAGCTTAAAGGACACGCATCCCTTTCAAAAGAATCAAAGGAAAATCTTTCTTTAGGATCTGACATATCTGCCTATATGACAAAGACGATAAAGGATACGATACCAGAGCACAACGAAGGCCATAAATATAGAAGCAATCAACCTGATTTTTATGCAGAAACAGACTTCTTTGCTTTAATGGATAAAAGTGAAAGATATAAATAAAATATCAACAGAGGCTATTAACATTCGCTCCGCAGCTATTGCTGATAAATTAGGAATGAGGAGAGCTTCACAATAAAAAGACTCATTTGGAGTGCTACTTTAAATAAAATAAAGGTGTTTCTATAACATCACTAATTGAGTGTAGAAACACCCGCGAAAAACCCTCTGAATTTCCATTCAGGGGGTTACTGATAACATCAATACCAATTACAGCACATCAACCGCATTCAGTTCCCTGAAAGCCTGTTCCAGACGGACAATCATAGAAACCTGACCGGCACGCAGCCATACACGTGGATCGTAGAATTTCTTATTGGGTTTATCTGCGCCTTCTGGATTACCCAGCTGGCCTTGCAGATAGCCTTCGTTCTTTTTGTAATAATTCAGAATACCTTCCCAAGTCGCCCATTGGGTGTCGGTATCAATATTCATTTTAACAACGCCGTAGCTGACAGCTTCCTTGATCTCTTCCGCTGTAGAACCGGAACCGCCGTGAAAAACAAAGTCCAGGCTGTTGTGTGGCAGATTAAATTTCTCAGCAACATAGTCCTGCGAGTTACGCAGAATTTTTGGTGTCAGCTTAACGTTGCCTGGCTTATAAACACCATGAACGTTACCGAAAGAAGCAGCAATAGTAAAACGTGGGCTGATAGCGTTCAGTTTCTCATAAGCATAAGCAACGTCTTCCGGTTGAGTGTATAGGGCGGAGCTATCCATATGGCTGTTATCAACACCATCTTCTTCACCACCAGTACAACCTAACTCAATTTCCAACGTCATATCGATTTTTGCCATACGAGCCAGATAATTGCTGCAAATTTCAATATTTTCTTCCAACGACTCTTCTGACAGATCGATCATATGGGAAGAGAACAACGGCTTACCCGTCGCCGCATAATGCTTTTCACCCGCATCTAACAGGCCGTCAATCCACGGCAGCAGTTTACGCGCACAGTGGTCAGTATGCAGGATCACAGGAACACCATAATGTTCAGCCATCTGATGAACATGGTGAGCACCAGAAATTGAACCCAGAATAGCCGCCGCTTGCTGACCTTCAGCTTTCACGCCCTTACCGGCAATAAAAGCAGCACCGCCGTTAGAGAACTGAATGATAACTGGAGAACGAACTTTAGCAGCCGTTTCCAAAACTGCGTTGATTGAATCAGTACCTACACAGTTTACCGCCGGCAACGCAAAGTGGTTTTCTTTGGCTATTGCGAACACTTTTTGAACATCATCACCAGTGATGACACCCGGTTTTACGAAATCAAAAATTTTAGACATGTTACGTGGGTCCCGTTTAGAGCGGGCAGATAAAACTGCCCGTCATGACTTAATTACTGTTTTGCGCGTTCTTCCAGCATCACAACCGCAGGCAATTTCTTTCCTTCGACAAATTCAAGGAAAGCACCGCCACCAGTAGAGATGTAAGAAATTTTGTCAGCAATCCCAAACAGGTCAATTGCTGCCAGAGTATCGCCACCACCTGCGATAGAGAATGCATCACTATCAGCAATTGCGCGGGCGACAATTTCAGTTCCTTGACGGAAATTAGGGAATTCGAATACACCAACCGGACCATTCCACAGAATAGTTTTAGCGCTTTTCAGGATATCTGCCAAGCGTTGAGCGGATTCATCTCCCAGATCGAGGATTTGCTCATCGTCTTTAATATCGCCGGTAGATTTCAAAGTAGCTTCCGCAGTTTCAGAGAATTCTGTTGCGACACGAACATCAGTTGGCACTGGAATATCACAACTTATCAGCAGTTTTTTCGCCTCTGGGATCAGGTCATCTTCATACAGTGAACGACCCACATTGTGGCCTTCCGCAGCAACAAAAGTATTCGCGATACCCCCACCCACAATCAGTTGATCAGCGATTTTGGACAGTGTATCTAATACTGTCAGCTTGGTTGAAACTTTAGAACCACCAACGATAGCAACCATTGGACGGGCTGGCTTATCCAGCGCTTTACCCAATGCATCCAGTTCTGCGAACAGCAGAGGACCGGCACAGGCAACAGGCGCAAACTTAGCCACACCGTGGGTAGAAGCCTGGGCACGATGCGCCGTACCAAATGCATCCATAACATAAATATCACACAAAGAAGCGTATTTTTTAGCCAGAGTTTCGTCGTCTTTCTTCTCACCTTTATTAAAGCGAACATTTTCCAGAACAACCAGCTCACCTTCCGCTATGTCCACACCTTCCAGATACTCTTTTTCCAGACGAATCGGAGAAGACAATTTCTCTTTTAGGTAATCTACTACTGGTTTCAGCGAGAATTCTTCATTGTATTCGCCTTCAGTAGGGCGGCCGAGGTGAGAAGTGATCATCACCTTAGCGCCCTGTTTTAATGCTGCTTCGATGGTCGGCAAAGAAGCACGGATACGCGCATCAGAGGTGACTTTGCCATCTTTTACCGGAACGTTCAGGTCAGCACGGATCAAAACTCGCTTACCCGCCAGATCTAAATCGGTCATCTTAATTACAGACATGGTGAATCCTCTCGTTGATTCTCTAAATTGTTTAATCTTGTGCCGTGTGCAGATCTATTATTATGCACCGTCTGTCAGCAACAGATCATTTGAAACCCGTAGCAGCCATTGCTAACGTTGTATCCAACATTCGGTTAGCAAAACCCCACTCATTATCACACCAGACTAATGTCTTAATCAGATGTTGCCCACTGACCCGCGTTTGTGTGCCATCAACAATCGCGCTGTGGGGATCATGGTTAAAATCCGTTGAGACTAACGGCAATTCAGTATAGTCAACTATACCACGAAATGAAGTTGCTGCTGATTTTTGCATTAATTCATTGATTTTTTTGACATTCACTGGAGATTTTACTGTAACGCTCAAATCAATAGCAGTAACATTAATCGTTGGTACGCGTACTGAGATGGCTTCAAAACGGTCACAGAATTTTGGAAAAATCCGGGTTATCCCTGCGGCCAGTTTGGTATCCACCGGAATGATAGACTGGCTGGCAGCCCGGGTACGCCGTAAATCTTGATGATAGGCATCAATCACAGGCTGGTCATTCATTGAAGCATGAATGGTTGTCACCGTTCCAGATTCAATCTCAAATGCATCATCCAATAATTTAATGATGGGAATAATGCAGTTGGTGGTGCAAGAGGCATTGGATACAATGCGATCTTCTGCTGTCAGTAAATCCTGATTCACACCATAGACCACCGTCGCGTCTAAATCATTGCCGCCCGGATGAGAAAACAGCACCTTTTTTGCGCCACTGGCAAGATGCGCTTCCCCATCAGCTCTGCTGCCATATATCCCACTGCAATCAAGAACAATATCAATCCCCAGTTCCTGCCAAGGCAATGCCGATATATCGGGTTGATGAAACAGACGAATATTATCGTCACCAACCTGCAACAAATCATTATTCAGACGCACATCCCAGACAAAACGACCATGACTGGAATCATACTTCAGCAAGTGGGCAATTCCTTCGGCATCAGCCAACTCATTAACAGCAATAATAGCAATTTCAGCCCGACGCCCAGACTCATAAAGAGCACGTAAAATACTGCGCCCTATCCTGCCAAAACCGTTTATTGCTACCTTGATTGTCATGTTACTCCCTGAATATAGTTATTACCACGCAACCGTTTAGGATAACTGACTCAATCACTAATGTACTGATTGTTTATCACAAAATTACTAAAACTGTGGCACAAAAAACTCTCCAGACAACAAAATGAAACGATTCAGCTACTGACAATGAGATTAAGGGAAAAGTAGATTGTTGACAATAGTAAAAAGTGATCAACTCACGAAATAGAAAAGCGTGCCAGCATTTGATATAAATCAAATCCAATGCATTGATCTATCAATACCATTCGCTCAAACATTGACAACCAGCTTCAATATATGGAAACTGGTTGTCGTTTATTGAAGTCCAAGAAAGGAAGTAAATCGTGTCGATCAGGAAAACTCCGGCGTCTGAGGTATTCAACGAGATCACATTGGCGGTGTTCCGGCTCAATGCCCGACTGCTCTCTAAAGGGGATAAACTCGTTGCCCCGTTGGGAATCACGAGCGCGATATGGCAGGTACTCAGTGCGATTGCACTCGCACCGCATCCACTTTCAGCGCCGCAGATTGCCGCAGCAATGAGCATCACACGCCAAGGTGCGCAGAAACAACTGAATCTTGGATTGGAGGCAGGAATGGTGAAAGCCATCATTAATCCCCGGCACGAACGCTCACCGCTCTATCAACCCACTGGGCTTGGCCAGCGTACCTTTGATACGGCGACGTCGCTTGAAATCGAATGGATGGAATCGCTCGTGAAAGACGCTGAACTCAACGAACTGAAAATGACGTTGGACACACTACTCAGCCTGGAGGCCAGACTGGAAAATCCATCGATGCCAGATAGTACTGAGGATTGGTTTATCAAGCACGACAAAGAATTCGACTAAAAGTACGACGCACCAACAGATCGCTACACAACCTTCATACCTACGTTGGCATGTCGCCGTCGTGAACCGCATGAATCGCGCGGCTCACCCCGGCAGAATAGTAAAACAAACATAAATACAAACAAGTAATTTTCAGGAGATAAAGATGCTCAAGCTAGAAGAAATGGACACCCACGTGACCATGCGGGAACAATTATTTTCGAACACCGATGGCTCCATAGTGCTGATGAACATATTTCATGTTGATCCCGCACAGGCAGACATCCTGGAGGCGGCCTGGAAGGAAGATGCGGAGTATATGCTGGCACAAACCGGCCTGATTTCCGCACAATTGCATCGCGGGATCGCTGGCAGTGGTACGTTCATGAACTATGCCGTTTGGGAAAATCTGGAGTGTTTTCGCGCTGCATTCACTAATCCAGAATTTCAGGCGAAGCTCGCCAAGTATCCCAATGGGATAACCGGGTCGCCGCACATATTTCAAAAACTAGCAGTTCCCGGAATCTGCGAAGCATAAGTAAAAGAGCGCACCCGATCAACGTTTACCCCGGATGCGCTTACTTATAGACTAACTCATTATTTCAGCAGAGCTTTAGCCTTAGCGACTACATTCTCCACAGTGAAACCGAACTCTTTAAACAGCTGATCCGCGGGAGCCGATTCACCAAATGTCTCCATACCCACGATAGCGCCATGTATACCAACATATTTAAACCAGTAATCAGCAATACCCGCTTCAACTGCAACACGCGCAGAAACCACAGTTGGCAATACCGCTTCACGGTACGCAGCATCCTGCTTATCAAAAGCATCAGTAGACGGCATAGAAACTACACGTACCTTACGGCCTTCCTGAGTCAATTGATTATAAGCCCCTACTGCCAATTCCACTTCTGAACCTGTTGCGATCAGAATCAACTCTGGCTGATCTTCACAATCTTTCAGGATGTAAGCACCTTTCTCAATATTAGCCAACTGCTCAGCAGTACGTTCTTGCTGTGCCAGATTCTGGCGAGAGAAAATAAGTGCTGATGGACCTGTTTTACGTTTAATAGCGTATTTCCATGCAACCGCAGATTCAACCTGGTCACATGGACGCCATGTGCTTAGATTTGGTGTCACACGCAAACTGGCAATCTGTTCTACCGGCTGGTGAGTCGGGCCATCTTCACCCAAACCGATTGAGTCATGGGTATAAACAAAGATGCTACGAATTTTCATCAGTGCCGCCATACGCACTGCGTTACGGGCATATTCAACGAACATCAGGAAAGTTGCACCATAAGGTACAAAACCACCATGCAGAGCAATACCGTTCATAATGGCGGACATGCCAAATTCACGAACACCATAGTGGATGTAGTTACCTGCCTGATCTTCGTTCAATGGCTTAGAACCAGACCACATAGTCAGATTACTTGGCGCCAGGTCAGCAGACCCCCCCATAAATTCAGGCAGCACTTTACCGAAAGCTTCCAAGGCATTTTGAGATGCTTTACGACTGGCAATATTGGCAGGATTTTGTTGCAATTGTTCGATAAATGCTTTTGATTCGGTTTCCCAGTTTGCCGGTAATTCACCACGGGTACGGCGTTTGAATTCAGCAGCTAATTCAGGATATGCTTTTTCATAAGCAGCGAATTTCTCATTCCAGGTGGCTTGTTTCGCGTTACCAATTTCTTTTGCATCCCACTCAGAATAGATTTCCGCTGGAATTTCAAAGGCTGGATGACTCCAACCCAACACTTCACGAGTTGCAGCAATTTCTGCGTCACCTAATGGAGCACCGTGAGAATCATGAGTACCCGCTTTGGTTGGCGCGCCAAAACCGATAACTGTTTTACACATCAGCAGTGAAGGTTTATCAGAAATTTTACGTGCTTCTTCAATCGCTGCTTTGACGGCATCTGCATTATGACCATCAACACCGCGAACTACATGCCAGCCATAAGCCTCAAAACGACCTGCTGTATCATCGGTAAACCAGCCTTCAACATGACCATCAATAGAAATGCCATTGTCATCATAGAAAGCAATCAATTTACCCAGCTTCAACGTTCCCGCCAGAGAGCAAACTTCATGAGAAATGCCTTCCATCATGCAACCATCTCCCATAAACACATAAGTGTTATGGTCAACGATATCATGACCAGGACGGTTAAATTGCGTAGCCAGAGTACGTTCAGCAATAGCAAAACCTACCGCGTTGGCAATCCCCTGCCCCAAAGGACCGGTCGTTGTCTCTACGCCTGGCGCATAGCCATACTCAGGATGGCCTGGGGTTTTGGAGTGTAACTGACGGAAGTTTTTCAGATCATCAATAGAAACGTCATAACCGGTGAGATGTAACAGGCTATAAATCAACATCGAGCCATGCCCGTTAGACAATACAAAACGATCACGATCAACCCAATGTGGATCAGTTGGGTTATGATTTAAATAATCACGCCATAAAACTTCAGCGATATCAGCCATTCCCATAGGCGCACCAGGGTGCCCTGATTTTGCTTTCTGCACAGCATCCATGCTAAGGAAGCGAATAGCATTAGCAAGGGTTTTACGAGTGGTCATTTTCTACTCCAAGTGGGATAAAAACGTTTAGGGGGATAATTTTCTCAGCACAGCGTACAAACCGCAATCTTTAAAGCCAGATATAAGAAAACTATCTTAATTTCACTTAAACGACAATTCTTTGATTTAGATTGCTGATTTACATGAATTTCATCGTCATCAGAATAATAAATAAACTCATTACGCAATATAGCGAGGTAATTTAATTAAACATAACTATTAGTCGCAAATCAATAGATAAAACACCCAATTAAACGGCAACACATCTTTAATTCGCAGTAATTTCCAGCTACCAAATTGATTATTTATATTGAACATATATTACGTACCAATGCTCCATTAGTTATTTAATTTATAAATAATTAATACGCAGGAAAACCCCCTCCGGATATCAATATCATCGCCACATCAATAAACAAATAAATAATTTAAAATCAAATAATAATTACAGTTATATTTTCTTATATAACAATACATTACACAAAACAATAAGCAATTCAATTAACAAGCACCTGTAAAATAAAAAATATTATTTTTTGACGAATTAATTATTGCAATCCATTATATAATCAGGTTATTTTAAATAGAATAAAAAAAATAGCCATTCAGATAATTACTTAATTAGTGATCAGGGAATTTCCATGTTAAATATAAAAAACAAGCAAAACAATATCACTCCGCAATTAATTTATATGTGGGAAAGAAGTCATGAACCTTGGGGTATAAAAGATAAAAGCTCCCGCTTTGTTTATGAGAATAAAGCAATGGCTATGCTACGGGATCTTCCTGTTGGTTATAATGTTGAAGGGCGTCTCGACAATGATTTGCCTTGGAATGGCGCAGCTTTTGCAGAACAATTTCAAATACATGACAGAGCAGTCATGCAATCAGAACAAAGAATATGCTCATTAGAAACACATCTATACGGTAAAGAAAAATTACTTTCCTCATATTTCTTCGAGAAGTTTCCATTTTATAATGAAAATAATCAATGTGTTGGCGTTATTTTCCATGCCTGGAAAGCCGAAGCTTTTTCTCTGACACGCTTTTTTTACGGTAAACTCCCTGCTTCTATCATGTTTCAGCCACCCTCAGAGTTATTTACGCAACGGGAATGGGATGTCATTTTCCTATTTTTACAGAAATACACCAGTAAACAAATCGGGCAAATACTCAATATCTCTTATCGCACTGTAGAAACTCATATGTTACGAATATACAAAAAAATTGGTATTAATTCTGGTCAGCAACTGGATGAATATTGCCGCCTTAATGATTTTGATCTCTATGTTCCTGAGAGATTTTTAAAGCCAGGAAGTAAAATGTTTATATAATATGATAATTACCCTGGACAAGAGCTGTCTTTAAGGAGCAATGGAAATAATTTCCCTACTTATACTGTGATATCAGCAAGAAATGCACCACTAATGGAATAAAAATTTCATATTAAACTATATAAAAACACCTTAAAAGTACCAGAAAGAAACTATTGGCAAATTGAGCTATTAAACTAAGAATACTTTTAAAAGATAATAATTATGGCCTTTACATCCGGCAAAAACACTTGCAATATATAGGTCTTATTTTGTTATAAACTAACCGATAGCATTATTAAGTAATCGTTCCGATAGCCTCTTTAATTAACCCTCATCGATAATCTGTACTTAATGACTACCCTATCAAACGGTAAAAACATTGATAATTTATCTATTATCGATGTTTTCTAATAATTAAAATGAGGAGATTATGATGAACATTCAAGATTGGCATCCAGCGGATATTATTGCAGCCTTAAGAAAACAAGGGACAAATCTTTCAGCAGTTTCCCGCAAAGCAGGTTTAGCATCATCGACACTGAGTAATGCATTGCATCGTCCATGGCCAAAGGGAGAAGCGTTAATCGCCACCGAATTGGGTTTACATCCATCGGCTATTTGGCCATCACGCTATAGACCTGGTAAAGAAAATAAGTTCCTAATAAAGGTTACAGAAACAAGAAGTATAGAAAGCTGGTAGCTTCTCTATGTCTTATTTCAATGCAATTTCATCATTGCCAATAAAGAGACTACTGCATGATATAAACGAGAAAGCCCCGGGCGATTACCCAGGGCTTCGAAATATTTGGCGGTGCGGACGGGACTCGAACCCGCGACCCCCGGCGTGACAGGCCGGTATTCTAACCAACTGAACTACCGCACCGCGCAGCGTTCTGGTTAAGAACGAGGTAAATACTACGAACCCAAGATCATCCCGTCAATATTTTTTATTACAAAGTGGCGTGTTTGATCAACTTTTCACCCCAAAAGGTGATTTATCTGCAATTTTATTTTAACTCTGTCCAGAACTTATACGCCATAAACAGCTCCCGCCTTTCTTCTCAACTAAATCCAATCTGGATTCATGAGCAACAAGTTCTTCATCCGCTGCATAAATAACTTTTAGCGCAGTTTGCGGCCGGGTAATACGCCGCACTTCAGAAACACCCGCATTGCCAGAAACGTCGCCTTCCATTGAGAATGCAAGAGAAGTCTGCCCGCCTGTCATGATCAAATAGACATCAGACAATATCTCGGCATCAAGCAACGCCCCGTGTAGGGTTCGTTTAGAGTTGTCTATGTCATAACGATCACACAACGCATCAAGGTTGTTTCTTTTTCCCGGAAATAACGCTCTTGCTAATTGCAAGCTATCGGTAATCTTGCAGAAATCAGCCGTTGGTGGGATATCACGGCCCAGTTTGCCAAATTCATAATCCATAAAACCGATATCGAAGGGAGCATTATGGATAATTAACTCAGCGCCACGAATGAATTCAATGAATTCATCTGCAATATCAGCAAACACCGGTTTATCCTGCAAAAATTCATCACTGATTCCGTGAACTTCAAATGCCTCAGGATCGACCAATCTGTCCGGCTTAATATAGAGATGAAAATGGCGGCCAGTCAGACGGCGGTTAATAACCTCTACGGCGCCAATTTCAATAATTTTGTGTCCTTCATAGTGAACACCTAACTTATTCATACCGGTGGTTTCGGTATCAAGGACAACTTGTCGTGTAATCGCAGTGCTCATAACGCTTTTTTATGTCAGACTTAAGGTTTTGGATTGAAGAAGAAGAGTCTACCAGATATGAGCAAGCAGGTAGAAATTTTCACCGATGGATCTTGTCTTGGAAACCCGGGGCCAGGTGGATATGGTGTTTTATTACGTTATCAACAACACGAAAGAACCCTCAGTGAAGGTTTTTATCACACGACCAACAACAGAATGGAGCTGATGGCCGCAATTATTGGCCTGGAAACCCTAACCCGTCCTTGCAAAATTGTATTAACCACCGACAGTCAATACGTGCGCCAAGGCATTACACAATGGATCCATAATTGGAAAAAGCGCGGCTGGCGTAAAGCAGATAAATCGCCTGTCATCAACGTCGATTTATGGCAACGTCTCGATCAGGCAATTACCCGCCATGATATTGACTGGCAATGGGTTAAAGGCCATGCCGGACATGACGAAAATGAGCGTTGTGACGAATTGGCTCGAGCCGCCGCAAACTCACCGACAAAAACCGATGCTGGGTATGTCGAAAATACAGATTAATCACGCTTTCGGTAACATTTTGTTACACCAACAGCACTGCCCAGTTTAGGCCTTAATAGCGTCATTTTTATCTGGTTTAGCGTTAACGGCAGTGTCCGCTTACGGGCAATAATCAGACTTACACAACCAAATACAGGCAAATGCCGGTTAAAAAAACCGGCTTCATTTCGCCAGGGTAATACTTGAAAATTCCCACGATACATCACTTCATAATTCAGCAGACTCAGCCAATCAAGTTGACGCATCAGGGAAAACATACGGCTGCAATAGGGCTGATGCCGCCATAATCCTGGTACTAATTTCCCTAAACCCAGCAAACTCAATGAATTAAAACCACTGATGATAAGCCAGCCATCATCAATCATCACCCGGTCAACTTCCCGTAAAAGGCGATGAGGATCAGCACTGTAAGCCAGCACATGACTCAGCAAACAAGCATCAACGGACTTTTCTTCAAACGGCAGATGGTAAGGATCGGAAATCACCTGCATATTCTTTCCTTCCCTACCCACATTGATCTGATTAAAAATCGGACATTCTTTGCTATCAATCTCAGCACTCAAATTACCAACTTTCAACAGATGGAAACCAAATATTTTCTGCCACCAGGGTTGTAATTGACGCTCCAAAGCGGCACGGTAATACTCCCCCCAAGGTAAATCAGACCAAGAAGCCGGGGGATTCATATTCTGTGTTGTATGTGCAGATTTCATGGCTTCTTTTCCTTATAAACCGCTGTTAACAAGAGGTATACAATGGAGCTTATCAGCATTCCTGCCCTTTCGGATAATTACATTTGGTTACTTTGTGATGAAAACAGACACTCTGTAATCATTGATCCGGCAGAATCACAACCTGTTCTTGATACCTTGAAATCCCGTGGCTGGATACCCGATGCAATTTTACTTACCCATCATCATCACGATCATGTGGGTGGCGTCCCTGGGATTATTGCTCAATTCCCTGATCTGCCAGTATACGGCCCAAAGGAAACCCAGAACAAAAGTGCCACAATAATAGTATGTGGAGGTAATAACATCAATTTTGGTTGTTTTTCTTTCCAAGTTATTGATGTTCCAGGCCATACTCTGGGACACATTGCTTTTTATCAAGCTCCTTACCTTTTTTGTGGAGACACATTGTTCTCTGGTGGTTGCGGACGTCTCTTTGAAGGCACCGCTGAACAAATGTACACATCTATAGGAAAAATAGCTGAATTGCCTGATGACACACTTATCTGTTGCGCCCATGAATATACCGTTTCTAATATGAAGTTTGCTCATGCTGTTTTGCCCAATCAGACTATTAGCGAATACCAGCAAAAAGTAACTAAAATGAGGGAAAATCATCAACCAACAGTACCAACCACGTTACAAACTGAGAAAAAAATCAATGTTTTCTTAAAATGCGATGATGTTGATTTACAAAGAAATATTGGAATCACACCTCACTCTCAACCGCTTTCTAGCGTTTTCCGTCAGCTCAGAAGACAAAAAGACCAATTCTGATTTAAATAGTTGCCATATCAAGCCAAGATAAGTATTATTGCTCGTCTTTTAAGCAACTATAAAAATTAATTATGAAGACAAAAGCGATTCTGTTCGCATCTGTCTTGCTGGTTGGCTGTCAATCCGGACCTGATTGGTCGACGACAGCCGAGCAACGGGCACAGAATTCGTCTTCAACGAGTCTAAAAACAGGCAAGATAGCAGCAACTGATGACACCAATCAGTTTGCTGCCTACTGGAAGGATGGTGATCCCAGCGCTCAACAGGAGCTGTGGAGATACATCCGTGATGAGTTGAGGATGCAGATCCCTGATAATTACAGGGTTCGTGAACAACGAAATTATTACCTGAAAAACAAGAGCTATCTCCACGATGTAACTTTACGGGCTGAACCGTATATGTACTGGATAGTCAGGCAAATCAAGCAACGCGATATGCCGATGGAACTGGTACTGGTACCCATAGTGGAGAGTGCTTTTAACCCGCATGCTACCTCACGCGCTAAAGCAGCAGGTCTGTGGCAGATTGTCCCAGACACGGGTCGCAGCTACGGTCTTACTCAAGATAAATGGTATGACGCACGCCGGGACGTTGCTGCCTCAACAACTGCCGCCCTGAATCTGTTACAACGCCTTAATAAAATGTTCAATGGTGACTGGTTATTGACTATTGCTGCTTACAACAGCGGCGAAGGTCGTGTTATGCGCGCAATGAAAGAAAATACGGCAAAAGGTAGATCAACCGATTTTTGGTCCTTATCACTGCCAAAAGAAACTGCGCTCTATGTACCTAAAGTTCTGGCGCTCAGTGATGTCATCCGTCACAGTGATAAATATGGCATTACGCTGCCAAAATCCAATAATCAACGAGCACTTGATCAAATAGATGTTGGTCAGCAAATCACACTGTCTCAAGCCGCAGAAATGGCTGGCATGTCCCTGACGTCCATTAAAGCCTATAACCCTGGATATAAACGGGGAGTCACATCGCCTAACGGTCCGCATTACATCATGCTGCCAAAAGCAAAAGTTGATCAGTTTAAAAACTCATTGGCAAATGAAACTATTCTGAACAATATGCGTCAGGAAGTTGTAAAAAACAACCGCCGACTGAATAAGCAAAGTCAATATAAAGTTCGTTCAGGTGATACATTATCTGCTATTGCCAAACGGTTTAATGTCTCTATCCGTGAATTACAACATATGAATAACCTGAAAACAGCCAGGTTGTTGAAAATTGGACAAATATTAAGGGTAAATAATAACAATGCTATTATTTACCGTGTCCGCCAAGGTGATTCAATTGCCAGTATTGCTAAACATCACGGTATCAATATTAAGGACGTAATGAACTGGAACGATGGCATCAAAACGACTGATGTAAAACCTGGAATTGAGTTAACGCTTTATGTTGATGAGTTTTTTGATGAAGCTTAAAACCTTTTCCGGCAAGTGTTTATTGTTAATAAAATATAATAGATGGCCCTCCCTCAGGGCCATTTCCTTCAAGGAATTTGCTTCCCAGGAACTGGGACGGGCATACGATGGTGATGATGATGTTTTATAGCTCGCTTCTTTAATTGAAAGTATCAGACACGTTAAATCTATTTTCTGGCAACCTGTTTACAATAAACTTTTCTCTAGCTAAAGGCGGGAGAACAGAATGGGGTAAACAGGTTTTCCTACACGATTTTCATTGATAGTTGATTCGGTAAAGATATCAGTAAATACGTATATCCTTAATGAACATGAAAAAACTCTGGCTATTAAAATAAACTTTAAAGAGTTTTTTAACAAAACTATATCGTTAATAACCTTATCCTCTCCCTTCTTTAAGTTACCTATTACGGGTCGATTATGAAATTGCATCACAATATAGGCTAAAATGATTTCAGGAGTAGATCAATTAGTAACAGAATGAAAAGATCTGTCATTTTTGC
The DNA here is from genome assembly GCF_042879395.1 of Photorhabdus sp. RM322S. Taxonomy (NCBI): domain Bacteria; kingdom Pseudomonadati; phylum Pseudomonadota; class Gammaproteobacteria; order Enterobacterales; family Morganellaceae; genus Photorhabdus; species Photorhabdus sp. RM322S. Next base: position 95,118 of record NZ_JBHFKW010000012.1, on the reverse strand, counting down.
TATACAAGATAATTATGATAAAACTATATCAAACTGAATAATATTCAATTAACTAACATTCTAAACACAACAATCTTATAAACTTTATATTAGGAAAGATAACCAGCGTAATCTCCTACAACGTTTAAGTTCAAGAATTTATTATAAATTCACACGCCTATGAAATAACTCCTCTTAAACAAGTCATTTGTTATCTTATTCAAGATCAATAATTACAGCAGAAAAATAAAAAATCTGGAAACATTTAATTTATAAAGCATCATAAAACAACAAAGTGATTTATAAGGTTTTTATAATGAAAACATTTACCGCAAAAAAAATATATCGTATTTTTCATTGTAGTCATTTGCATTTTAATTCTTTCTGTGCCATATATTAATCACATAGATAACAGACATTAATTACGTAAATGCATATGTGAAAAAATTGTCACTTATAGCTATAACAAATAATTAAAATATCATCTCTTTTTTAAGAAACTGTCAATATTGAAAGAAGGTTGATTTAATTTTAGTATCCATATTGGACCAAGAGTGGATCAATATTTCTATCAATATGGCAAAAACGACGCTCTAACACCTGTAAAGCTATTCCTCAATTTTCAAATTAAGGAAAGCTGATGAAATCATTTACGAATTTCATCCAAAAGTAGAGAATATCAAAAGTCCTTTTACTACCTTATTCAAGGACCACATATCATGAAAACCTTATCGACAATGCGAGATCCAGTTAAACTACCACCAATGCCATCTGAAATAACCGCCGCAAAAACTTATAAATCAGCAAACATGGCGCGATCCCGCTTGGAGGGAGACGACCTTGTTTTTATTGATGACGATGGCTTTAATCGAGCTATCCGACATGGTTTCTTTCTCCTAGAAGTTCCACCCTATATAGATTTTGAATATGGAGATCGACTTGCATACCATTTCTTTGAACCTGTTACAGAAGGTGACCTTCGACCCTATACGGGATTTAAATCATGTACTTTTTCCACCGGTTACGAAGGTTATTTCGACAGAAAACATGATCAATGGGAAAATTTCTACATCGAACGAAAACACTGGAACCTCATTCCACCGGAGGTCGCTACACTGGGTCAATACATGGCGCACGCAGGGATATGTATACTGCGCTCAGTGTTAAATCATGTTGGTATTCCTCGTAGCGACTGGGAATTAGTCACGGAGGGCCTTTCAGAAGGGCTAGGGCACCAGATGTTAGGGTTTAATCACTATCGTTCAGAGAAAGCAACCCGAGGCTCCAAGTTTCATCGCGATTTAGGATGGGTAACAATCCTAAGAACGACTGAGCGTGGCCTTTTGGCCTATATAGATGATGAGCTTTTGGCTATCGATCCGGTTCCAGGCTACCTGATAATTAACTTTGGCAGCTCGATGGAAATACTGACAGAAGATTTAGAGATAAATGTTCGGGCCAATGTACATGGTGTTGTTCGTACAGAACGCAATGGACAGCGCGACAGAATGTCCTATGTGATGCTTTTAGACAATAACCCGGCTGGCAATATCTATAAATATGATCCCAAAGGCCCAATCAAGGTTCAATCCTTTAAAGAATTTGTTGTTCAGGAAACTAGTCGAGCGTATGATGATAATATCACTTTATAAATAGAAATCCGCCAAGCTATAAAATGGCAGATTTCCAGCACAACTAATAGATTTAATTATACAGTAAAAGATGGTTTATTATGCCAATCATAACCTGTTTGCAACAAAATTTTCTCTATCTAAAACCGGTAAAATAGAACAGTGTAAACAGGTTTTTCTATGTGCTTTTCATTGATAGCAGACTTGATAAAATATCAGCAAAAGCTGATATCCTGATAACCCTCATCATATGAATAACATACTCAACAATCCCATTATTCCAATTAAAGGACTTACCTACTCTAATATGGGAATCTGGTGTACAAAATCTATTTAATATTTAAGTCAATTAGATATGAACATCAAATACCTAATCCGATAAATTAATTCCTTGCTGGCTTTCTTTATCAGGTATACTACTAATGATCTTCCTTCTCTTTGTAATGCCTAATACTTTCACATCTGCCTAATCCGGTCTGGCATCGTCTCCTTTCTACATATTTCATAATAGCTTTTTCACGTTATCAATTCATCACGCTTCATTGCAAAAAATATACGAATATCTATCTACATATGGAGTTAAATCAGCTTTATGAACATAAAAACACAATATTCATCCATTCTGGAACAGAGTACAAACTATACGCTTTTATTTATCCTTTCAGTCACCGTATTCTTCGTTGGCGCGACCGAATTCATGCTGTCATCCATGCTTACCCCTCTTGCAATAGCCTTCGGGACTAATGCCATTGCAGCCTTTGGTGTTGGCTTAGGGTTAGGTAATCTGTCTGCTGGTTGGCTTCGCAAGCTTTGCTGTCGAGAAGAAGTGACATTAGCCACTATTGGGTTAGTCGCAGGAGGTTCAAGCGCAGCAATGGTCATGCTATCCGTCGGATTGGTCATCGGCCTTACATTGACAATATTAGATTTCTGGCTGACGCGTTCCAGAAATTCGGCAGGTTGTTCTGTGTGAATCCTTTGCCCTCTGGCTTTAATCGCCCCGCCTATATATTCGGCGAGGATCGTTATTCGTTGTCACGCACAGAGGGGCATTAATTAAATTTTCAGTTACAGCCAGAAGAACCAGGCAAACAGCGAGATGATAGTGATACAGGCAATATTCAGAACCATACCTACTCTCACCATTTCAACTTGTTTGATATAACCGGAGCCGAAAACAATGGCGTTAGGTGGTGTTGCAACCGGCAACATAAAGGCACAAGATGCACCGAAGCCGATAATCAGTGTCAGAGTCATCACCGGCATACCCAATGCTTCCGCAACCGTTGCAAATACCGGTACCAACAGAGCTGCACTTGCTGTATTACTGGTGAACTCAGTCAAGAAAATGATAAACGCCGCCACCGCAACAATAATCACAAACCAGTGGCTTGCGCCGAAAGTCGCAGCCATGCCGTTTGCCATGATCTCACTAGCGCCTGAGTTTTTCAAAATAGCACTTAAAGTCAGTCTACCACCAAACAGCATCAACACGCCCCACTCGGTGTTATTCTGAATCTGAGACCAACTCGCCACACCGGTTATACCAATCAAAATAGCAGCACCAACTGCAATAATGGTATCCAGATCTTTCACACCCCCCAAAGCAGAACTAATCACAGAGCTAAAGATCCAACAGAACACAGCTAACAGAAAAATCAGCATGGCAACCAGACGCTTACCCGTCCAATCCAGTTCTTCCAGCTTCATGTCGAATTGATGATTCAAATTCGGACGCAGCATCAGATACATTAAGCCGATCATCATTGGCATCAGAATAACAACCAGTGGAATACCAAATTTCATCCAATTGAAGAAATCGATACCCAGTTGAGCCGCCGCAATTGCATTTGGTGGACTACCGACCAACGTGCCTAAACCTCCGATACTTGCGCTGTAAGCCACACCCAGCAACACAAATACAAAAGTATGACGTTCAGAACGTGCATCCAGATTAGACAAAATCCCCAAGACTAATGGCAGCATCATTGCTGCGGTCGCCGTGTTACTGATCCACATTGAAAGACCGGCAGTAACACCAAACAGCAGCATCACAGCGACAGACAAACGTCCACGGGCAATCATCAGCAGACGATTAGCAATCAGTCGGTCCAATCCTTGGATGTGAAGTGCCGTTGCCAGTGCAAAACCACCAAAAAACAGAAAGATGATAGGATTAGCAAAAGATTTCAACGCGTCACCCGTATTCATCAATCCCATGCCAACCGCCAGAAGTGGAATACATAACGCAGTAAGAGTGACGTGAATAGCCTCAGTGAGCCATAGCACGCCAACAAATACCATCAGTGCCAAACCCGCATTGGCTTTTTCATCAAACGGCAGGGTATTGAGCAGAATAAACAGCAATGCAATATCAGCAGCCAGAATGATTAAGCCTTTCTTATTCGCGAAATTTGGCCTTATGGCTGGGGTTAAAGATTCAGAAGCATCCATGGTGACTCCATTAGCGCCGGTGATATCTGATCCACCATTGCTACAATTGTTAAAAAAATACAAGGCGTGTGAATATAAGGAGTCTTTCTTGGGAAGAAAATGCGGTTCTTTGAATTTTGGGATCTAAGACGTTGGAATTGACCAATTAAATCATAACAGACGGTATTTTATACAATTTTTTGTCGTTATATCACACAATTACTACTTTTTAGGTATAGGCAGTCATCGCATTTTATGCAAGTTTTCAGATTCCTGTTCTATATTTAACTTCACCATTTTCCTTAAACTGATACTTCGTTTTTCCGTTTCCTGTATTTGATTTTTCGACCTAAAATCAGAGAGGGTAACAAGTATATTAAAGGAAAATAGTAACGAGTTATAAAATTATTTTGCTACTCGGTCATAAACAAGATCGAAAATCGATGCACAAGTCACATTTTCACACTTCATGAAACTGATTATATAAACCACACACTTCTATCACATTCCATCCAGCATATTTTATATTGTAATTTTTCATTAATGACATAATAAATAAGAAATATTTTACACAATATAAAATATTAGCGTATTGAAGATATTTACAGAAGACTACTCCTCTGTAAAATTGTCCACTTCAAAGAATCATAAACATAATTACCCCTCTCATTGTAAAAGTGATAACCTGACATGGAAGTTATTCTAGTTTTACAGTTTAATCATGATAGGTAGAATTATGAAAGATAAAAATATGAGTTTCTCTGTAAACAAAGATCTGGATGTTCATTCAAAAAGCTTTGATGCTTTCATATCATACATGGAAAACAGCAACGATTTCTGGATTATAAAAGACAACGAATCTCGATTCGTCTATGCGAATGATACTATGATTTATTACAGTGGCCTTCCCAAGGGTTTTAACATAGAAGGGAGGCTTGATAGTGAATGTCCAGCGCAGTGGTCTGAGTTTGAAGATATTATACAAGCTAACGATAAAAACGTAATGACTAGTAAAAAGACTATACCAGTACTAAATACTTTCATTTATGGAGGAAGAGAAAAAATAATCCAACCATTTCTAGTCGATATTACACCGCTAATAAAGGATGGAGAATGTATTGGGATTGTGGGACACGGTAAAAAACTTGAAATTTATTCCATGTATCATTTTGAAAACAACAGGCATCCTGACTCATTAACTTTCGGCACACCTGATTTATTTACCGACAGAGAATTCGATATAGTATTTTTTGCTTTGCAATCACTAAGCGCTAAAGATATAGCTAGAAAATTAGATATTTCATATAGAACGGTACAAAGCAGGCTACAAATAATTTATCAGAAAATAGGGATAAATTCATTAAGCCAGTTAAAAGAATATTGCAGGGGCAAGGGGTATGATAACTATGCTCCTACCCGATTTATTAACCCTAATCCCTATATACCTCTGGCATAACAATGCACAACATCACTGTCGTCACTATGCCATTAGGGTTTTACAGTTTAATCATGATAGGTGAAATTATGAAAGATAAAAATATGAGTTTCTCTGTAAACAAAGATCTGGATGTTCATTCAAAAAGTTTTGATGCCTTCATATCATACATGGAGAACTGTAATGAGTTTTGGTATATAAAAGATAAAGAGTCGAGATTTATCTATATGAATGATTATGGACTTCATCATAGCGGACTACCCAAAGGGTTTAATGTTGAAGGTAAACTGGATAGTGAGTGTCCGGTTTATTGGTCTGAGGTTGCTGATATCATTCAATCTAATGACCGTAGAGTAATGGAGGAAAAAAAAGTCATTCCTACTTTGATTACATTTATGTATGGTGGTAGGGATAAAATTATTCAACCATTTATGGCGCATGTCGCGCCTTTGATAAAAAATGGAGAGTCGATTGGCGTAGTAGGCAAAGCTAGAAAGCTAGAAGTTTTTTCAATGTATCATATGGAAATTAATAAACCTCCTGAATCATTATCATTTGGCAACCCAACTGAGATTTTTACCGACAGAGAGTTCGATATAGTATTTTTTGCTTTGCAATCACTAAGCGCTAAAGATATAGCTAGAAAATTAAATATTTCATATAGAACGGTACAAAGCAGGCTACAAATAATTTATCAGAAAATAGGGATAAATTCATTAAGCCAGTTAAAAGAATATTGCAGGGGCAAAGGGTATGATAACTATGCTCCTACCCGATTTATTAATCCTAACCCCTATATACCTTTAGCATAACAATGTACAACATCACTGTCGTCACTATGCCATTAGGGTTCTGCCTAGAGAACCCTATACCCCGGCACGTAGAAGCTCCTGTACGCCTCTATCATAAACAGGATCTTTAGCGCCAACCGGTTATTTTAGATAGAAAAAAGGCTTTATTTATGATCTGATCATTGTCGCCAAACAAAATACCGAGATCAGAGAATAAAGCCGATGACAATTATCTCCACAAAACTTCAGTTAATGCCATTCTTCAGTAACACTTTTCTTGAAAAAACCGCCCGCCGATGTGGCTTTATGGAACGACTCAGAAATATTGGGCCACAGTCTCTGGTTCTCAGTCTGATAGCCGCACTGAGCAAAGGAAACTGCACCTCCATCGCTGACCTGCACCGGCAATTTAACGGCATGTGTCTGAGTGAAAAACACACTGTCGCCTATAAGCCCTTCCATAATCAGTTGCGTAAAAGCGCCTTCGCCGATTTTATGAAGACACTGGTAACGTTCGCTATGGCTCAGTTGATTGAAAAAGCTTTGCCCCCCTTACCCAAAAAATTCAGCCAGTTTGACGATATCCTCTTGCAGGATGGCAGCTCATTCAACGTTCATCCCGAGTTAGCCGGGGTTTTTCCCTGTTGTTTCAGTCCCTTGAAGGCGGCGGTTGAGTGCCATATGACCCTGTCTTTGTTCAGCCAATCGCCCATCGCCATGACGGTGACCGCAGACACGGCCTCCGAGCGGGCTTATCTGCCTGCCCCTCACACCTTACGCAATAATTTGGATCGTGAGTTGCATGATGCTGTCCTCCCGGGGCTATCGCTGTGGTATACCCCTATTTTTTAACCGGTGACGCAATTTATAATACGTAGAAACACCTAATCCCACATTATCACAGGCTAGCTTTAACTTAATGCCTTTCGCTCTCAGCGCGTCAATCTGAGGGAGTTTGGGTTGAGTCGATGGCGATTAAATTTGACGCGATTGAACTCGTCGATGAATTCTTGGATGTCGCCAAACGTTGTACTGTCATCACTTTCGACAATGGCTTCCAATAGCTTCAATGTCGCTTCGGTTTCATCATATTGAGTGACATCAGGCATACCTTGCCCACTGAGACAGAATGGCGTGCTTTTATTTGAGTCAGGTTCAATCGCTTCGATGCGGATATCCAGTAACCCATGCCGATAGAAATTATACTCATAAGTGAATTTATCACGGTTTTCGAAATGAAAAGACGCAAGTGAAACAGCCCAGGGATCATTATAAAAACTGAGACCACCTTCATAGCTGACACCATAGTCTTTACCGTAGATATGAAAGGTATGGAGATAGTCATTATCCCAACCAAAAGCAAATTGCAGTAAAAAATGAAAAGCGCCTAGTGACATATCACTCTGAATGCGAAAACATCGCCAGATCATAGGGCTGACATCTCGAATGGCGGCTTTTACTGTATATGCGGGCATAATTTCCCTTTCACCATGATGATAAAGCGAACAATCATACTTATCAGGGAATCTGAGCGAGTAGAGCTATTAGTTATTCGGTCAGCATCTCATCAGAACGTGATTTGCAAGACTACTGCTTCCTGCTCTCACATAATTGCCCCAAGGTTTTTTATGCTTTCTTCAAAAATTTAACCACGCACATAACAAACTGTTCAAGAGTGATTCGTGTCGCGAGGTATTTTTGGTTTGCAACAGTTTGATGTTTTTATAAGGCTTCGTACAATATCTCTACAGTGTATATGTTTCTCTTGATGTTTCTTTGTAATGATTGAATAATTAGCACTCAAAATGTACAATTTAAACGTACATCTTAGGAGACACATCATGCGTACATACACCTCGACTCAAGCTCGAGCCAATATCTCAGAAGTACTGGATGCAGCCACTCATGGCGAACCGGTTGAAATCACCCGTAGAGACGGTAGCTCAGCGGTGGTTATCAGCAAGTCTGAATTCGAGGCATACCAGAACGCCAAGCTGGATGCAGAGTTTGATGTGATTATGCAGCATCATGGGCATACGGTAGAGGCGCTGACAAACCGATGATATGGGTTAGCGCACAGGAAGTTATCGCTTTTCATGACCGTATATTACAACGGCTTCCTGGTGTTGCCGGTATGTCCGATCCCGGCAGAGCTGAAGCGCTCATCTATCGGGTACAAAACCGTACACACTATGAAGGCGTAACGGATATTTTTGAACTGGCCGCAACTTACTGGGTGGCTATCGCTCGTGGTCATATCTTTAATGATGGTAATAAGCGCACAGCGTTTTTTGTTACCATGACTTTTCTCTACCGCAACGGTATCAAGATCCGTGATAACGACAATATGCTGGAAAACTTAACGGTGGAAGCTGCTACAGGTGAGAAAACCGTTGACCAGTTAGCACAGCACCTACGGGAACTGGTGGACAAGATTAGCTCAATTTGCTGAGTACTTCTGTTTTACGTGTACTTAAGTGTGTACTTAACAAAAAGATAGATTAATAAAAAACCAATAAAATCAATATAAATAAGCCATCACTCAATATTGATCCAATAGCGCAATGTAGTTCACTTAAGAGAAGCTGCTTTGCGATTAACCGGATAGCGGGTCTTAGATATCTTAACCACCCTAGGCCTAGATGACCTGGGGCGTCTTTCTATGAAGAGCGCCGATAGGTCTCCTCTCAACGCCTTTAATCTTTTGGGCATATTGCCAAGAGATAAAGCCTTACTCATCACTTTTCTCAGTAATAGACTCGTTCCTGAAAAAGGCCATACCGACAATAAGCCAAAGTACCATATCGCTGAGGAGTCGTCGGCGTCTTATGGTTGCCTGGACAGAGAGGGAAGCGGCTCTAGCCACCCACTTATCGGGGATATGTTCGGAAAAGGTCGTCAACTGGGCGACATTAACAGGTGACTCTTCGAGAAAATCAGTTAGAGCAAAAGTTAGAGACATATAAAAAATCAGAAACCAGTAAATGATTTCCGATTTTGCCGCACAGATAGTTATTCTTTTCCGGCCTGAATTTTTTGTAATACCCCAGTATTACACAACTGTTTCAAATAGACTGAAGCCGTTTGCCGTTTAGCGATGCCATTATGTGCCCAGCACCCCACGTTAAACAATGGATTGAACAGCTTAAACACTCACCAAAATTAAGAAATAATATTCGATGGCAAAAACCAAAAACTAAAATTAATGTCAAAATAGGGTTAGGTCGATTAACAGAAGCAGAATAAGACTGCCCAATCCTCCGAACAGTCTCCATGTGCTTAATACGTCAAATTACAAATTCAGCTTTTGCGGTGTATGTACATGGCTCTCTGCCGATTCTTCGGCTTTCCCAGTTATGCCTTTAATCAATTGCTCAATATCAATGCCAGAGATATTCTTCAACATTTCCGGGGCTGTCGCCATCAGTTGAGTGACGTAGTTACTAACGCGGGCAGCGCCTTCACCATTGCCGGTATCAACAACAGTCAATTTATCAATTGATGAAAGCGGCGCAGCAATTTTGCCTGCAAGTTCTGGTAGCATCTTCACAATGATATCGAGTACGGCAGCTTCACCAAACTTCTGGAAGGCTTCAGCAAGTTTTTCCTTGGCTTCCGCTTCCGCAAAGCCACGAAGACAGATAACTTCAGCATCCGCAGTCCCTTTTGCTCGCTCCGCATCTGCAATCGCCATCCCATCAAGCCGCTTCTGCTCAGCGTTCGCCTTCGCCTGAGCTTCGATAGAGTACTGCATCGCCTCTGCTTCACGCATCTTACGCGCTTTATCCGCTTCTGCTGCCTGCTCGACCGCGTATTTATCCGCATCGGCTTTCTTTTTCACTTCTGCATCATACTGCATCTGCCGAACGAGGATCTCTTTCTCTTGAAGGTCAACTTCACGATCTTGCCGTACCAGTTCCACCTGCATCTGTTCCTCCACCATGAGCTGTCGCGCCTTGGCTTCCTGAATCTGGTACGCCTGATCAGCTTCTGCCTTAGCCGTATCCTGTTCCTTCTTGAATGAAGCAACTTTCAGCTCTTTTTCCTTATTTGCCTCCGCAATATTCGTATCTCGAATGAGTTCAGCCTTCTGCCCTTCTTCCTCTGCCTTGGCTTTCTGAATCCGGGCATCCCGCGTTGCCTCTGCTTCGGCAATCTCCGCATCGCGTTTTACTGTGGCAATTCTGGGTTTACCTAGCAACTCCGGGAGATTAGTCGCAAAAACAACCGTGCTGAAGTGCTGGATTTCACCTGTCGGCGTGGCCGATTCGAATTTCGGGTCATCCGGCGTTGGTTTGCGCAGGAAAAACGCTTTTGTTTTTGGCTCACCAATCTGCCGCCATCCCACTTTACCGCCGATGACATCATGGCGGTCTATCGCTGTCGCTGGCAGGTCGAACTGTTGTTTAAGGAACTAAAATCCCACACCCACTGGACAAGCTTTGCGACCGGCCAGAAAGCGATAGCGGAAGGGCTCATCTGGGCAAGTCTGCTGGCGTTGATAGTCTGGCGAGGCGGTTTTTGCCTTCAGTTTCCTTTCTCAAGGCAGCCAAAAATGTTGATGTCGGGTTATTGCCGATATTGGGCGCGATTATTCATCATGCCTGGTCGGAAATAGAACACCCTCTGGATTGGGCCCTGAAATATCTCGCCAAAAATGCGTTGAAGTTGCCCCAAGGAAAATTCAATAAAAATAATGGGTTGGAGGGTATTTTCGAGAGGCTTAATACTTAAGGTTCAGTGTATGACGCCTCTATAAACGATTCTCACGATTTAACAAGTAAAGCATTTAAACTCTCATCACTTCGTATATCAAACTTTCTCATTCCAAATCTCGATCTTCGATATACTTTAATTATCGGTTGAATGCTCATGGATTAGATATATTCAATATAAAATATCTGTGAAGTCAGAAAAAAATACAGGGATGAGTGTCAAAATAATACAAAAGATTAAACAGTTGATGCGGAAAAATTAACTATGACAAATATCAAGGCAAGGCTTTAATAACGCTATTTTAACCCGATGATCATACCTGAAGCTTTTCACAAGACACAAGAAAAGTTTCAGGTACTTAATTTCCTCTCATTGACTTATTTAAAAGAAGTTTATTTTAATTTATTTAGAATATCTGCTTGGCCATATTTCGAAAGGCTCACAATCCAAAGCAGTAGCAATGATCCGCTCACCCTTAGGCCACGGACGGTGCAAAGCATTTGATAAAGTAGATGATGCAAGCCCCGCATCTCTTGAAACAGCAGATAACGACGTTCCCCGTTTTCTAAGTCCTGCAATAATATCCGCTGGGTGCCAGTCGTTTTTTACAATCATTCCTTCCTCTCTCCTCAGTTTGGTTATTCAAGGTGCTATATTCATCTTCTCTTCAAATTAATATTTTTATATTGTTACAGCTTTTTCCCTGAGTCCGCACTGATGCGGAATACTAAAAAATAACGTTAAACTCCGCTAAGTACAGCCAAGTATTCTCCGAATAGAAAAATGTTATATCTAACGACTAACAGGTCATAAATGAACTTTAATTATTAAGTAGTGTTCTTTTACGGATATTAGAATATTCAAAAATTATAGTTATTTTGGGAAATATTGGAAGCAGCATTAAATACATTAACGAACGTATTAAAAAAATCTCTCAATTACGGAAGATGACGCCAACCAGTTATTTCACCCTATATTCCAGCATCAGAGCCGACACTCGCTCAAACTCCCGCGTATTATTATTAAAACATTAAGGAGGGTTTTACCCCTCCTGTTTAATACTGATTACTTAAAATTACCGATCAGCCTGACCTTTTACTTCTTTTAGGCCATAGAAAGGAGCGCGGTTACCCAAAGCTTCTTCAATACGGATCAACTGGTTATATTTAGCAACACGATCAGAACGGCTCATAGAACCGGTTTTGATCTGCCCTGCGGCTGTACCTACGGCCAGATCAGCAATTGTCGCATCTTCAGTTTCACCGGAACGATGGGAGATTACCGCGGTGTAACCGGCGTCTTTTGCCATTTTGATCGCCGCCAGAGTTTCAGTTAACGAACCGATCTGGTTGAACTTAATCAGAATGGAATTAGCGATACCTTTCTCGATACCTTCTTTCAGGATTTTAGTATTGGTCACGAACAGATCGTCACCAACCAACTGGATTTTCTCGCCCAGCACTTTCGTCTGGTAAGCGAAACCGTCCCAGTCAGATTCATTCAAACCATCTTCGATAGAAACGATTGGGTATTTTCTGGTCAAATCTTCCAGGTAATGGGTGAACTCCTGAGAAGTGAAAGTTTTACCTTCACCTTTCAGTTCATAGTGACCTGTTTCTGAGTTGTAGAATTCAGAAGCGGCACAATCCATCGCCAAGGTGACATCTCTGCCCAAAACATAGCCTGCTTGTTCTACCGCCTCTTTGATCGCGGCCAGTGCAGCAGCGTTGGATTCCAAGTTAGGCGCATAACCCCCTTCGTCACCCACAGCGGTGCTCATTCCTTTCGCTTTCAGAACCTTAGCCAGATTGTGGAACACTTCAGAGCCGATACGAACCGCTTCTTTCAGCGTTTTTGCACCGATTGGCTGAATCATAAACTCTTGAATATCAACGTTGTTATCCGCGTGCTCACCACCATTGATGATGTTCATCATCGGCAACGGCATAGAGAATTTACCTGGAGTGCCATTCAATTCAGCAATGTGCTCGTACAATGGCATACCTTTCGCCGCTGCCGCTGCTTTCGCGTTAGCCAGAGAAACCGCCAGAATCGCGTTAGCACCGAATTTAGATTTGTTTTCAGTACCATCCAGGGTGATCATGATTCTGTCGATGTTAGCCTGATCTTTAGCATCTTGACCAATAACTGCCTGGGCAATGGGTCCATTTACTGCATCAACAGCTTTCAGTACACCTTTACCCATAAAACGGGATTTGTCACCGTCACGCAGTTCCAACGCTTCACGGGAGCCGGTAGATGCACCCGATGGTGCCGCCGCTAAACCAACAAAGCCCCCTTCCAGATGCACTTCTGCTTCTACGGTTGGGTTACCACGGGAGTCAATGATTTCACGACTGATCACTTTAACGATTTTGGACATTAGGTTTTCCTCAGTACAAGTTACATTTCAGGTAAGCGACGGAATACCTCATGCCGCCACTTACTGCACATCTTATTTGAGCTGGCCTTTCTGGTATTTACCGGCTGCTTTGACAAAACCGGCAAACAGCGGATGACCATCACGAGGAGTAGAAGTAAATTCTGGGTGGAACTGACAAGCCACGAACCAAGGATGGTCTGGGATCTCAATAATTTCCACTAATTTATTGTCTACTGAACGGCCTGCTACCCGCAGACCGGCATCTTCAATACGTTTTAACAGCAAATTATTCACTTCATAACGATGCCGATGGCGCTCAATAATGGTATCTGCCCCATACAAGGTACGCACCAGACTGTCTTTTGTCAGGTGGCATAGCTGACCCCCCACACGCATCGTTCCACCAAGATCACTCTCTTCGCTACGCACTTCTAAATTACCGTCCTCATCACGCCATTCGGTGATCAGGCCGACAACCGGGAACCGGCAATCAGGTTCGAATTCTGTTGAGCTGGCTTTTTCCAAGCCCGCAACATGGCGCGAAAACTCAATCAATGCGACTTGCATTCCCAAGCAGATCCCCAAATAAGGGATTTTATTCTCACGGGCATAGCGGGCTGTCATGATTTTGCCTTCTACACCACGACCACCAAAACCACCAGGAACCAGAATCGCGTCCAGATTTTTCAGCAATTCAATACCACGGGTTTCAATATCCTGGGAATCAATCAGTTTGATGTTAACAGTCAGACGATTTTTCAATCCACCATGCTTCAACGCTTCAATCACCGATTTGTAAGCATCAGGCAATTCAATATACTTACCCACCATGCCGATAGTGATTTCACCGGAAGAATTCGCTTCTTCGTAAATAACCTGTTCCCATTCGGACAAATTTGCTTCCGGGCAATCAAGGCTGAATCGTTTACAAATATAATCATCTAAGCCCTGAGATTTCAATAGCCCTGGGATTTTATAAATGGAATCAACGTCTTTTAAGGAGATAACCGCTTTCTCCGGCACATTGCAGAAAAGCGCAATTTTTGCCCGTTCATTAGCCGGAATGACGCGATCTGAACGACAAATCAGAATATCTGGCTGAATACCGATAGAAAGCAACTCTTTTACCGAATGTTGAGTTGGTTTAGTTTTTACTTCTCCCGCTGCGGCCAGATAAGGAACAAGCGTCAGATGCAGATATAACGTGTGTTCACGCCCCACTTCTACTGCCATTTGACGAATGGCTTCAAGGAATGGCAGAGATTCAATATCACCGACAGTACCGCCAATTTCCACCAACACCACATCATGACCTTCACCACCACTGATGATGCGATCTTTGATTTCATTGGTGATGTGAGGAATAACCTGAACAGTGGCACCCAAATAATCGCCCCGACGCTCTTTACGCAGAACCTCAGAGTAAACCCTGCCTGTGGTGAAGTTATTACGGCGGGTCATTTTAGTGCGGATGAAACGCTCATAGTGACCTAAATCGAGATCAGTTTCAGCGCCGTCTTCGGTAACAAAAACTTCCCCATGCTGGATTGGGCTCATCGTCCCCGGATCGACGTTGATGTACGGATCCAGTTTCATAATAGTGACATTGAGTCCACGGGCTTCGAGTATAGCGGCCAAAGAGGCTGCGGCAATGCCTTTACCCAGAGAGGATACGACCCCGCCGGTCACAAAAATATAATTAGTTTTCATGCTGAACCTGAAAGTTTAGGTTTAAAGATGATGGATATAACCAGGACGGGAAAGCAGTATACCCGAACCTTAAATTCGCTACAAATAATCTGCACGAAAATAAGGTATTTTCCCCCTACACAGCATTTTCAATGTAGACATGTGTACAGACACAAACTTCATTTTTCATGAAGCCAATCGTTATTGTCTCTTCTCAATTTCGAATGAATTTATTGCCTTAATTGATTAAAAAACAGTATGATTGCTTCCATGGTGATCGTTTCGTCTAAATTGCACACAGATAAAAGGCCCAATATAGGTAATAGTAGCTTATGAGTTAAGGAGCAATGCCATGATTAAACTCACTCAGGAACAATTCGATAAAATTATAGATCTAGAGGACAATACTTATATTGAAAAAATCAGGCAATGCATTTTGTCAGAACATGCCGACTTGGTTGTGCATGAGGATGAAAAAAATTTGCATAAGCGACTAAAAGAGGCGTATCGGTATTTAATCAGCGAGCTGGGCTTTAAAGATAAAAAACTGGTTAGATCATACCTTTATTTAACTGCATTTAATCTTAATTTCCATGGTGTACCAGAAATCAAAAATGCCCTTGAAGCAGGGGAAAACCCGGAACAACAATACAAAGATATCTTGAGGATAATAGATAACTTGTTGAAAAGGAGAAATTAACATGCCTTTACCTCTGGTAGTTCCGGTAGCCCTGACTGCTGCCGAATATGCAGCATCAGCCCTTGCGGGCATATTGGTTGGCGTTGGTGTTGGCCTCGGCGTTACGGAAATGACAAAAGACAAGGATGATGAAAAAGAGCAAGCGGAAGCCCAAACGGACGCGATCAGTACAACAAGGGAAAAATGCAAGGCGTGTCCAGCCATTGAGAAAGTAAGTCCCAGCTGGGAAAGCACCCGTTCATACTCGCAGGTGACCCTTGATTATCAAATCCAGATAGCCAAAACCGTTTACAAACCGGACACAAAACTCATACAGGTATGGGAATGTCTGGGAGTCAGCTTCGATGGCTGGCGACCAAAAGCATGCCTGTTTCTGGAATCCAAGGCTAAATATGATCAGTTTTTTAGGAAGGGAGAACCGATGGAATGGTGGACGGGAGATGAACCCATAAAAAAACAGGGGAAACGACAGCAATCCGTGTGTACCTTATTGAATGGCATTCCACACTCTCACTGGCATTTTATGGGGCCTGTGAGCGCGACTTATTACTCACAGGAATTTTCTGAGTTCCACAATATTAAAGTATTTCATACCCCTTTACTTGGATAATGTGAGGTAATGCATGGCTATTTTATCGACAAAAATAAAACTGTATTTTGACCTGAAAGAACCTTTGACTCCTCAAGTGGTATTGGCTGATTTGTATAAGATAACACAACAGGTTGACCAATTCTTCGGGCGTCATAAAACCTGGTATCTGACAGGCCATACCCGCAAGGAAGCATTGGAATATCCTGTTTTTGAAGAACAACACCCAACGAAAAAAACAGTTCAAGTGTTTGAAAAAAGTTACAAAGAAGATTTCCCTTTTATAGGAAAAAAAATCTGGGATGGTGAAGTTGATGACCTTGCTTGTTCCCTATTTTATGAGAACTATCGTATTGATAGACTAGGGCAAACTAAGCTAACAATAAAGCTCAATATTGACGAAAAAGAATTTCAATTTTCACGATTAATTGATTTTATTACCTTTTTGGTTTTCAGCCGTAATGCCCCCTATATTATGGTAGAAACTAACGGATATACCTTGAAGCGAAATCAGGTATTCCCCGACAGGTTAAGTGCCGGCTGGATGATTTATTTACCCTCCATAATAGATCCCTCATTGTTACCAATGGCAGATGAAATCTTGCCGATTGCAAATGATAAAGAACAATTGGGTACATTAATTATCACCAAAAAAGGCATTTTTAACGGCGAAAATCAGGATGATATTGATAAAGCCAATGATGTTGAAATTCAGTTATTAAATTTGGGATTATTACCATTAATTACTGAGGTTTAATCGCTGCCCTTATTGGGCGGCATTTCACACGCTTTATCTAAATGTGATAAAACAGCAGTTAAAAAAAACGGTTTTTCACCTGTCAAGGTGGTTTTAAAATCTTGAAAAAACAGTTAAAGACTTTAATCATTAAAAGTAAAAAACAGTGATTAAGGATTTTTTAAAGCGGATAAAAGATTCAATGCTCTGCTGACATTAGAAAGAGAAAACAACAGGAAAAACGGGTTTTAAATTGATTAATAAAACGGCAAAATGAAAATATTAATCCAATAACAAAAACATAAGATTATATTAAAACATTTAACAGGATTAACCGTATTAAGTAAATCATTAGTAAAAAAGCACAAATATGTTTAAAAACATTAAAGATTATTAAAGAAATAAGCGTTGTTTTCATACCATTAACACATCTGTTACTCTCTGGTTTTAAACCTAAAAAATCAAATACAGAAAAACGAGAAAACTTAATTATCAGTTTAATTAAAATAGAGAAGTTAAATAGAGATCAGAAAACGAAAAAACCATTAAATTGACAAAAATTGCTCCTTAAAGCCATGTATTAAATGAATTTTTAATTAAAAAATAAGAAAATTCCCGTAATGAGAATAATTTTACAGGCTTCTCATCTTTTTAACATGGTGTATTTTCTCCTTTTTACTTGCATTTCCTTTTTCAGCAATCGTAAGCGCCTTTTTGAAAGATTATCAGCACAAACCCGAATTCACCCAAATGGTGTGCCGTTTCTATGCGCTTCGGGCATTTACACATGAATCTTTACACCGATAAAGACTCTCAGTGTGAATTAGTGGCATATTTGCTCAAGCTCGTTCTCACTCAGACCGGTGGTTTTCATCACCGTTTCACGATCGATTCCGTTGTTCAGCAATGCATGCGCGATTTTTAGAGTTGCCTCTTGGCGCCCCTCCTGACGTCCTTCTTGACGTCCTTCTTGGCGTCCTTCCTGACGCCCTTTCTGCTCCAGTTTCTGCGCTATAGTCATCAGTACCTCCTCATACTTCGGGGACTGCTCTGCCAATCGCTAAATAAAGCTCTTTACAGGCGTCATCCTCCGCCTGCAATAAGTATTTTGACTTTCTTTTCAACCACCAATCCTTGTCTAGACTGACACAAACAACTCATCAGCTTTATTTTATTCAAAAGCGGAATGCCCGAGCAATACAAACCCGAACTCACCCAAATGGTGTACCGTTTCTATGCGCTTCGGGCATTTACACATGAATCTTTACACCGATAAAGACTCTCAGTGTGAATTAGTGGCGTATTTGCTCAAGCTCGTTCTCACTCAAACCGGTGGTTTTCATCACCGTTTCACGATCGATTCCGCTGTTCAGCAATGCATGCGCGATTTTTAGAGTTGCCTCTTGGCGCCCTTCCTGACGTCCTTCTTGACGTCCTTCCTGACGCCCTTCTTGACGTCCTTCCTGGCGCCCTTTCTGCTCCAGTTTCTGCGCTATAGTCATCAGTACCTCCTCATACTTCGGGGACTGCTCTGCCAGTCGCCGAATGAACCCTTCAGGGTCGGCGGTATCTCCCGCCTGTAACAAGTAGTTTAACACGCTTTTCAACTGCTCATCCGTATAGTAATCATATGTCAGCAGTATGATCAGTTCTTGCAGTAACTCCGCCATATCACGCTGCCGGATATGCTTTTGCACCATCTCCAACAGCGCAATCCGTTTGTGCGTTAAAATTTCATCGTTCGGAATCACCGTCACATCCACCAAAGGGAATGCGACAGAATAGACTTCCTTCGCCAATGCCGGAACATCAAAACAGTCAAGCCAGTTGGTACTCCACGGATACGGCCGAGTTTTACCATGATAAAACAATACCGGAATGACCAGCGGCAATTTTTCATGTCCCTGTTCCAGATGCCGCTGCATTGCGGAAATACTGTATCGCATCAGCCGGAATGCCATCATCTTATCCGGGGAACTCTGATGCTCAATCACGCAATATACGTATCCGTCACCCTGCACTGTTTTTAGCGAATACAGGATATCAGAATAATGTGCGCGCAGATTATCCTCAATAAACGACCCTGATTCCAACCGTAATGTATCAAGATCACAAACTGCCCGTAATGTCGCCGGCAGGTGTATTTCCAAAAAGTCTCTGGCAGTATCCACATGACTTAAAAAATGTTTAAAAACAGCATCATGTGGCGTTGGTGTATTTTTTCTTTTCATAGGCAAATAGTAGCATACTTTCTTTTATACTGAAGGAAAACTAAGCAAAAAAACAGCAAATCCCGCTAATTTTTCGTCAAAAATGCTGATCGTGTCTGAGACACGTTAGTTCCCTTCTCAAACGAAACTCAAGTTACCTAATATGCCAAAAATATTTAAATGATTTTTAATCATAGTTTAAAACCAGCCAATTATAAAACCATCAGTGAAAAATGAGAAAAAAATTGGCTTTATTAATGCTTATGTTTACTGAAAAAAGGATAAACAAAAATCTAAATAACAAAATCCGCAAATAAACGATTTAACAACATACGAATCGGGTTACTTTCAACATTATAATGTTGCATTTATTATGTAAAATCGCCACATAATATTTATTTACGACCATAGTACAGCTATCAATATTACCAAAATATTTTATTTACCATGATACATTATTTTATTACCATTTATTTCATAGGTAGTGAAACTTAATGCTTGTAAAAAACTGTCATCATGTGAACTAAAAATAACAATTTTCTCTTCTGCGAGAGAAATCATCAACGCTATTAAAAATGTTATAGAATCTGAGTCAAGGCCATTTGTTGGCTCATCAAAAATATAAACATCTGCATCTGTCATAAAAGCCGATGTCAATAAAAATTTCTTTTTTGTCCCAAGTGACATTTTTCCATATTCAATACCAGAATATTTAGATATGCCAAAACCATTTAAATAGTAGTCTAATTGATGTTTTAGATTACTTTTCCGATAATGTTTACCTAGCTTTATCACATCCATTCCAGTAATAAAGTTATAAAAATCAACATTATCTGAGATGTAAAAACCATGCCTTTGTAAACTAAATCGATATGTTTTCTCCTTTTTTATAAAATTAACCATTCCTTTTTTAACCTTATTTACACCAGCAATACTTGAAAGAAAAGCCGTTTTACCCGCACCATTAATTCCCGCAATACGGTTTAATCCAACATAAAAATTACAATTAACGCCTGAAAAAATAGTCTTATCATTAATAATAATTTCCAGTTCAATAACTTCAAGCATAAATAACCCCAAAAAAATATGTAAAAAAGAAAATAACACAAAGAATAATAAGTTTCGTGTACTGTGTTCTTAATAGAGAAATAAATGACAAAAAAACTAAAAGAAAAACATAAGATATAAACATAATAACAGGGAATGATTTAATAACCAAAAAACAAAAAGCAAAAGTTAAAAAAGAAAATAAAAACAAAGAAATACAATAATTATAAAACAAAATTTTCCGCATAGACAAAAAATTAGATAAATATGAAAGATAATTTATTTCAATATATGAAAAATCATAGAACAATAACATGCATACATATATAACAACACTGAAATATGCTAATAATATATAATCAGCCTTGGCTGGAATTTGAGAAAAGGCACTTTCACATAATATATATAATATTATAACGAATAATAACATAATCAGTGACGATATTTTATTTTTATGAAAATAATATCGGAGATTTATAATATAAGGTAATGAAAAAAATCCTGATAAAAGCAACTTCTTGTTTTGATTAATTGGGTAACATAACGTAGGGTTTAAATATAATCTATATGCCATCAATAAAATAGTTAACGTGAAAATAAAATTATATAATATTCCATTTCTGAATGATGCAGATAAAATAAAGAATGCAACAACAAAAACAAAACATAAGAAGTTTAACTCAAATAGGCAAAATCCAATTACAGCAAAAGAAATAATCAAAAACAACATAGATGAAAAATAATACAAAAAATTAACATTTCCAGAGAAAAAACCCAAGAAAAAGAAAATAATCATCGGAAAAGCACTGTAAATAAAAAAAACGACACTACAAAGAAACAATGTTTTTTTATCTACCAAAGAAACAACAAATGAATTTTTTCTTGCCGTAGGTAAAAATCTTATGTTAACCAAATAAAATAACACATAAATTATTAACGATATGGAAGAGAAATAAAATGATTTAATGTAACTCCCTGGCGTAATAATATTCGAAGAAAAAACAATTAAGATTTCAATTATACCACTGGCTTTTGCCGGGAGTAATAAAATACAGAGAAATATAATGACATTTTTATTCCCGGAAGCAAATTTTTTTATCCTGCCTTTATACTCCAATGCATCAGCTATTATTAAATTCATACAACCCTCTAAAAATAACGTCCTTTGTGAGTCTTTTGGAAACTTCATCCTGGAATGTAAATACAAATAGTTACTAAACACAATACATTGGTTTTTACTTAAATACAATCGGCATTGATTTTCCTTTTGATGTATAAATATATTGATATCCATCAGCATTGAGTAAACCTCTTCCGTGCATTTAAAATTATTGGGTAATGGTGAGAATGATATTCCAATATTACCCTCTATTCTTGAGAATATTCTTTTTTGAAAAAAATTTATCATTGGAAAAACGAGCAAGACATTCATCACGAAATAATAGAATAGCCAATCCAGAAACACTTAATCCTTTCTTACGCGAAGATCAGGAAAATTTATTCAACATAAATTTTCCTGTCAAAAAACTAAAAATTTCAGCTTTCAGGCTATTCCTTCAACTTATTGTTTCTTAACCTGTTGCCACATTTGTTCCATCTCTTCCAATGTCGCCGCTTCCAACGTCTGGCCTTTGTCCAAGATCAGCTTTTCCACGCCTTTAAAACGATGCTCAAACTTATTACACGCTTTTTGCAACGCGATTTCAGGTTTATACCCCAAATGGCGCGACAAATTCACAACGGCAAACAGCAAGTCACCAATCTCTTCTTCCAAATGCGGCTCATCAACAACTGCCTGACGAGCCTCATCCATCACTTCGTCGATCTCTTCATAAACTTTGTCTAACACGGGCCCCAGAGTGTCCCAGTCAAAACCGACGGAAGCGCAACGTTTCTGCATTTTATACGCTTTCATTAACGCCGGCAGGCTTGTCGGAATGTCGTCAAGGAGCGAATGAAGATCTTTTTGTGCTCTTTCCTGCGCTTTGCGTTTTTCCCAGCCACTGATAGCCACGTCACTACGGATATTTTGCTGCGGCTCAAAAATATGCGGATGGCGGCGCTCCAGCTTATCGCTAATGGCATTGCAGATGTCATCAAAATCAAATAACTGCTGCTCTTTGCCCATTTCAGCATAGAACACCACCTGAAATAATAGATCGCCCAATTCTTCTTTCAGATCAGAAAAATCGCCACGTTCAATGGCATCAATGACTTCGTAAGTCTCTTCTAATGTATAAGGTGCGATAGTTTTGAATGTCTGTTCTTTATCCCAGGGACATCCCTGTTGAGGGTGGCGCAATTGCGCCATAATCCCCAGTAACCGTTCTATAGCGGGTGACTTCATTTTTTATCCTAATTTCCCTGCGGTCAGTTGCCATGAAGACGTTTAGCTTCAATAACATCCGGTAACTGATTGGTTTTTGCCAATATCCGTCCCAATACTTGCAGGTTATAAATCTCAAGATTCATATCAATGGTGGCAATCTGTTGCTTTACATCACTACGACTACTCACCCCAAGTACATTCACTTTTTCATTCGCCAGGATCGTGGTGATATCACGCAGTAATCCACTGCGATCATTCGCTATCACACGCACAATCAGTGAGTAACCACTGGAATAACTTTCTCCCCAAACCGCATCTACCACCCTTTCAGGCTCACTTGCCTGCAAATCCGCCAGTTGTTCACAATCAGCCCAGTGGATGGAAATTCCCCGGCCACGGGTGATAAAGCCGACAATCTCATCCCCCGGAATGGGCTGGCAGCAACGGGCAATGTGATGCATCAGGTTACCAACACCTTCTACCACAATCCGCCCGTTATCTTTAGCAGAACTACGCTGCGGATGGGATTTGCTTTCCAGATTGCGAAGCGCTTCCCGATCTGCATCTTCCGCAGTGGTTTTATTGAGTTTGCTTTGCAGGAAGTTAGCCAACTGGTTAATGCGGATATCACCAACGCCAATTCCCGCCAGCACTTCATCAAGGGTATTAACGTTATAACGCGCAATTAGCAGCTTTTCCGCTTCTTTCAGGCTGATATCCAAGTGTGCCAGTTCGTTATCCAACATCTGACGGCCCGCAATGACGTTCTTATCCCGATCCTGCTTGCGGAACCAGTTATGAATTTTCGCCCGGCCACGGCTGGTGGTGACATACCCCAAATTTGGATTCAGCCAATCACGGCTTGGGTTCGGATGTTTCTGCGTGATGATGTCAATCTGATCGCCCATCTGCAATTGGTAGCTAAATGGCACAATTCGACCGCTGATTTTCGCCCCAATACAACGATGCCCTACATCGCTGTGAATATGGTAAGCAAAATCCAGTGGCGTAGAGCCGGCAGGCAGATCAATAACATCCCCTTTCGGCGTAAATACATATACCCGATCATCAAACACCTGGCTGCGAACCTCATCCAGCATCTCGCCAGAATCAGCCATCTCTTCCTGCCATGTAATCAGTTTACGCAGCCATGCAATACGCCCTTCATACCCCGCTCGACCAACCGCCGTCGCACCCTCTTTATATTTCCAATGTGCAGCTATTCCCAATTCCGCATCTTCATGCATCTGACGAGTCCGGATCTGAATTTCCAGTGTTTTACCACCCGGCCCAAGCACTACGGTATGAATGGATTGGTAACCATTAGGCTTCGGGTTAGCAACATAATCATCGAATTCATCGGGCAAATGACGATAGTGAGTATGTACTATCCCCAGCGCTGCATAACAATCCTGTAAACGTTCAACCACAATCCGCACAGCCCGGACATCAAACAACTCATCAAATGCCAGTGATTTTTTCTGCATTTTGCGCCAGATGCTGTAGATATGTTTAGGTCGTCCGTATATTTCAGTTGTTACGCTCTCTTTGAGCATATATTTACGCAATGTGCTGATAAAGTGATCAATATACTGTTCACGATCAATCCGCCGCTCATGCAGTAAGTTAGCAATTTTTTTATATTCATCAGGATGGAGATAACGGAAACAGTAATCCTCAAGTTCCCATTTGAGTTGACCAATCCCCAGGCGGTTAGCAAGCGGCGCATAAATATTGGAACACTCTTTAGCAACCAGTACACGCTCATCTTCAGCCGCCTCTTTCACTACCCGCAGATGGGCAATACGTTCCGCCAGCTTGATAACAACACAGCGAAAATCTTCTACCATTGCCAGCAACATCCGGCGGACATTATCAACCTGCACAGAACAGGTCGAATCATTATGCGTGGCTTTCAACTGACGAATAGCATCCATATCCATGACACCTTTCACCAGATTGATAATCGCACTGCCAAACACCTCTGTGACGGTTTCATTGTCGAGCAATTTGGCGTCAACCAGTGGAAACAGTAGCGCAGCGCGCATACTGTCATTATCCATACTCAGCGTGGAAAGGATCTCAACCATTTCCACACCGCGCCATAACAGAAGTTCTGAATCAGGATGATTTTGCGCTTTTTCGTGACAATAACGCCAGGTTTCGGCTAATTTCTCACCCAATTGAAGATTCGCTATATTTAAACTGGCGATCCACTTATTTACTGCAAACTCTCCCGCAGGGGTTAAATGAGCACTTCTTACCGCAACCATAATCTCTCCTGATACTTCACAGCCTCTACCCAACCGCAACCTGGTGGCTAAATAGCGCCATTGACTCCAGATGACCGGTATGCGGAAACATATCCAGCATCCGCACACTGATAATGTGATAGCCAGCCTCAAGCAGAATCTTACTGTCCCGCGCCAATGTTGTTGGATTACAAGAGACATAGACCACTTTTTCAGGGGCCAGCTCGACGATGTGTGACATGACTCCTGCCGCACCAGCACGCGCCGGATCTAATAATACCTTGTTAAACCCCAGTTTTGCCCAGGGTTGACGATGTATATCCGCTTCCAGGTTTTCATGGAAGAAAGATATGTTATCCAAATTATTTAATCTGGCATTATATTGCCCATTCGCTACCAGCGTGGCAACCCCTTCCACTCCGACCACCGACTGCACTATCCGGCCAATAGGTAAGGTAAAATTTCCCATCCCGCAGAACAGATCGAGCACTCTGTCATTCGGTTGTAAATCAAGCCATTCCATCGCCTGAGCAACCATTTGCTGATTGACTTCATCGTTAACCTGAATAAAATCTCTTGGACTGAAAACCAGTTTCAGGCCACCTACCTGATACCAAGGTTCCGGCGGTTCATTCAGTGACTCAATTGAAGTTTCATCTGCCGCCAGATAGACAGCCACATTGTGCTGCACAGAAAACGTGGATAACTTTGCTTTATCTTCCCCTTTCAGGGGATCAAGGTGGCGCAATATCATCAATGGGCCGTTATCTGCCAGCACCAATTCCACATGTCCCAACCGTTTAGCTGCTTTTAGATTATTCAGGCATTGAGATAGTGGCTGCAATAACCGTTCCAATTCAGGTTGTAAAACAGGGCATGTTTTTATCGCAACTAATTCATTGGATTGATTCTGACGAAACCCCATTACGAGTTGACGTTGTTTAATTTGATAATGTAAACCAAGTCTTGCCCGACGCCGGTAACCATATTCAGGGCTGAGAATCACCGGCTTGGCGGAGACAATTATACCGGTTTCCCGCCTAATAAGATGTTCCAAAACACTGGCCTTACTCTCACGCTGTAAATCAGATGCAACATGTTGTTGCTGACAACCGCCACATATTCCAAAATGCGGGCAGCGGGGATTTACACGATATGGACTGTCAGATAAACGCTTAACCAACTTTGCCTTGGCAAACTGGCGCTTCTCTTCCGTTAGTTGTACCTGTGCCTGTTCACCGGGCAATAATCCGGCGACAAAAATGGTTTTACCCTGATAACGAGCTACACCCTGTCCTTGGGCATCCAGGTTATCAGCAGTGACTGTGATGATATGCCGGTTTACTGTTCGGCGATTGGGGGAATAAAATTGCACCATGATTCTTACGGACTATGAATTATTAAGTTCTTATTTTCCCATAATGGACGCCTATGACCAAATATAGCTTACGCTTTCGAATGATGAGCCTGATCCTGATTCCGATTTTACTGATTGGCATGTTTTTCAGTATATCGTTTCTCTGCTATCACTATCGTGAACTGAAAAACCAAATCGTTCGATCCGGGGTCAGTATTATCGAACCGCTTTCGATTGCCAGTGAAATCGGGATAAACCTGCATAACCGTGAACGCGTCAACTCATTGATAACCCGGCTTCATCGCAGAAACTCGGAGATAGTCCGGGCGATTGCCATTTTTAATGATGATAATCAGCTATTTGATATATCAAACTATAAATACAATTCAGCTCAACTACAGATCACATCAGGTACGCCACTGCCAACCACCCTGACAAGAATGGAAGTCAAAAACAGTATTATTTTACGTATGCCGATTATCTCAGAGCGCCATTTATCTCAAAATCAGCAGAACGCGGATACCCCATCGCTACATCCAATCGGTTATATCGCCATTGATCTTGATTTACGGTCAGCTCACTTGCAGCAATATAAAGAGATAGTTATCTTTATATTGCTATTATTGATTTGCCTTGGCTGGGCATCACTGTTTGCCTACCATTTGGTCCGCAAAATCACAAAACCTATCAGCGATATGGTCAGTACAGTTGATAGAATTCGCCAGGGGCAGTTAAACAGCCGTGTCAGCGGGAAATATTTTGGTGAATTGGATACGCTGAAAAATGGCATTAATGCCATGGCAAAATCCCTTTCCAGTTATAAAGAAGAGATGCAGAACGATATTGATCAGACCACTTCAGATCTACGGGAGACGATGGAACAGTTCGAAATTCAGAACGTTGAGCTGGCAATAGCAAAAAAACGCGCTCAGGAAGCCGCCAGAATAAAAACAGAATTTCTGGCAAATATGTCTCATGAATTACGTACACCACTTAATGGCGTCATTGGTTTTACCCGCCAGACACTGAAAACCTCTCTGACAATACAGCAAGCTGAATATCTGTATGTTATTGAACGTTCTGCCAATCATCTGCTGAATATTATCAATGATATATTGGATTTTTCCCGGCTTGAAGCGGATAAGCTGGTACTGGAAAACATTCCATTTCTTCTACAAGATACGATTGATGAGGTGATAGTTTTATTGACCCCCAGCGCCAAAAATAAAGGCATTCAACTCACGCACAGCGTTGATCCCCAAATACCGAATCTGGTCATAGGCGACCCTACGCGCCTCCAGCAAATACTCACCAATATCATCGGTAACGCCATTAAATTCACTGAACAAGGTTTTGTGGAGATAAAAATCAATCTGATACAACTGCAATCTCATAAAATCAATTTAGAGATTACGGTCAGAGATACCGGTATCGGTATCAGCCCTGAACAGCAACCCCATCTGTTTCAGGCTTTTCATCAGGCAGATGCCAGTATTTCCCGCCGTTACGGTGGTACCGGCCTTGGTCTGGTGATTACCCGGAAACTGATCCGCGAAATGGGTGGTAATATCAGCTTTACCAGCGAGAAAGAAAAAGGTTCCATTTTTCGTTTTGATTTGTGGCTAGGAAAAGATGACTTTATTCTAACCGGCTCTGTTGTACCGCAAAAAACGATTAGTCAATCCCCACGTTTACCCATGACAGTCATGGCCGTTGATGATAATCCGGCCAACCTCAAACTAATCGGCTCATTACTGGAAGAGATCGTAGAAAAAACAGTGATATGTAACAATGGAGAAGACGCTTTACAATCAGCAAAATCTCACCATTTTGATGTCATTCTGATGGATATCCATATGCCGGGTATGGATGGCATCTGTACTTCTGAACGCATCCACCAGCTACCACAACATTGTAATACCCCCATTATCGCCGTCACAGCCTATACCTGCCGGCCAAGGAGCGATGCAGATCAATCACCATTTGAAGATTTTCTGACCAAACCCCTGGATGAAGATGGTCTGAGAACTGTGCTAAACCGTCACATTAAAGCACCGGAATCACAACCTGTTAACTGGCAGTTAGCGCTGCAACAGGCAGCAAAAAAAGAACAGATGGCGATAGAAATGATAAAAATGCTGGTGGATTCTCTACCGGATATAAAAGCAATCACAGAAAAAGTTTTATCCGGCGACATTGTTGACGATTATCAGCAGCAGATCCATAAGCTGCACGGTAGTTGCTGTTACAGCGGCGTGCCACAACTTAAAACACTCTGCCAATTAATTGAACAACAATTACAAAAAAACATTCCATTAACCGATATAGAACCTGAATTACTGGAGCTAATAGATGAAATTGACAATGTACTTGCCGCTGCCCAAAAGCTATTGAGTAACGGCCAAAATATCAGTTACACACAATGAATTTGCGATACTCTTCGTAAGCATAATTATCCGTCATGCCACTGATGTAATCCTGAATAAGACGAGCACGGTAGTAAAATTCCATCAGGTCTTTTTCAGATTCATCAGTGGCGATAATGCCTTCTACCGCTTCGTTATAAGCCAGGCGATGCTTAGTGGAAAGTTTGTGCAGCAACCGGGTTTCAATAAAATAATCTTTATGGAAATTGTTCTGGTTTAATTGCATAAAACTCTGGCGGGACATCTTCAATAGTGGCCAATAAAAATCCAACAACCCATTGATAATTTTATACCCTTTCAATTCCAACTCTTCAATTTCCGGATGATTAAACACTCTTTTACAGGCAATGTTCTTCAGCGTTTGAAGCAACCGATGCTCCTTGCTCTTATCCTCAAGCAGCGCTTGATTAAATGAACCCTCAAAAACGGCAGGCAGATGATCAATAAAACGACGGGCAGTATAAGGTACCAGCCTGCCGGTAATATAAACCCGCAAATACATAAAAAATTGGTCCTGCTGACTTCGACGTAATTCGTTGCCACTCGTTCTTTTATAAGCTTTTCTAATCGTAGCGTCGAACAGATCGCCAGACCGATGACCACCGTTCTCTTCCCACTCCTGTTCCAAATATTCCATCAAGGTATCTACGCCAAAAATATCCTTTTCAACCGCATCATCCAGATCAGCAATGCAATAAGAGATATCATCTGCGGCTTCCATAATATAAGTCAGCGGGAAACGACAGAATTCCCCCATTTTAAGCTCGCGACGCAATTCACGGACAAAATTCTCTTCCGACCAATAAAAGCCCGATTTTTTCATCAGGTAATTAAATTGATCCAGCTCTTTTTCAAGACGAAAAGCAGGACAGGTATATTTTAGAATGCAGCCAATCTGAGCATAAGTCAGATTGAGTTTTAACAAGCTGTGTACCATACGGATAGCCTGAGCATTCCCTTCAAACTGACATAAATCTTTACGTAATTGACGCCGGAAAAGATCTTTTTGCACATCTCCGCACAAATGCAATGCAGGCATTTCACATTGATCTTTTCGCTCAATATTTTCCAGGGCAAAATTAAGATCGAGCTTTCTGGCAAACCAGTCTTTAATTGCCGCTTCACCAAAATGACCAAAAGGTGGATTACCAATATCGTGCATTAAACAAGCCATTTCAATCAAGCTCTCAAATGGCAACAGCCGTTTATCCAGCCTGTATTGAACCAACAAATTACGCGTTTTCAGCTCATTGATAATCGTTTTCGAAATATAGCGCCCAATCTGTTGCACTTCCAATGAATGAGTCAAGCGACTGCGGACAGCGGCATTATTTTCCAAAGGAAAAACCTGGGTTTTCTGCTGTAAACGACGAATCGCCGCTGAATTCATAATCCGCCCGCGATCACTTTCAAACTGGCGAATAACTTGCTCTTCATCATTAGGATCAACATCATAATAGCTGTATTTACGTTGATAATTAAGCTTCTGATTAAAGTCTATCCCGGACATTTATCCCCCGACTTGTGAGATAGCACTGTTTTACACCACAGATTATCTGCTTGTTCTGTATTAAATGTTAAACTCAAGAGCTGAATGATTTTATATGATTAATTAATCAACAGCGAGTATGACATAATGAAAGTAGGCGTGATAGGTGCTATGGAGCAAGAAGTGACTTTACTGCGCGATCAAATCGAAGATCGTCAGACACTGTCACGAGGTGGCTGCGAAATCTATACCGGTAAGCTCAACGGCGTGGAGATCGCACTGTTAAAATCCGGTATTGGTAAAGTTTCTGCTGCAATTGGTACGACTTTGCTGCTTGAACATTGTCAGCCTGATGTGATTATCAACACAGGCTCCGCAGGTGGCCTTAATCCGCAACTGCAAATCGGTGATATCGTGGTATCCAGCGAAGTTCGCTATCATGATGCTGATGTTACCGCTTTTGGTTATGAACCGGGTCAAATGGCACAATGCCCCCCTGCGTTCCTGGCGGATAACCAACTGATCGCACTGGCAGAAAAATGTATTCGTTCACTGGATTTGAATGCGATACGTGGGCTGATTTGCAGCGGTGATGCATTCATTAACGGAGCAGAACCACTGGCACGTATCCGGGCCACTTTCCCACAGGTTACCGCAGTAGAAATGGAAGCAGCAGCGATAGGGCATGTCTGCCACCAATACAACACACCATTTGTTGTGGTACGTGCAATCTCTGACGTGGCAGATAAAGAATCTCATCTCAGTTTTGATGAATTTCTTTCCGTGGCAGCCCGCCAATCCACATTAATGGTTAACGCAATGCTGACTGAATTGAGCAAGAATCAATAAGATATTACCGATAGAATCACGCCCTGATTGATATTTTCGGGAAAAATGCAGGGCGTGTCTGGTGACAATATATTTAATCTTTTAAAGGCACGCCTTACATGAAATGGATAAAAAGCCTGAGTTCAGTTTGGTTATCACTTTTACTGCTTCTCAGTGGTTTCGGCCATTCTCTGCATGCCGAGTCTCTGCGTGTCATCAGTTTATCCCCGTCAACCACAGAATTGGCCTATGCTGCCGGGTTAGGCGACAATCTGATCGCCGCCAGTGCTTATTCTGATTATCCCCCTCAAGCCAGCAAACTTGAGCAAGTGGCGAACTGGCAAGGCATTAACCTGGAACGAATTATCACGCTTAAACCCGATATAATCTTGGCATGGCGAGGAGGTAATCCCCAACGGCCACTGGAACAACTCGCCTCTTTTGGTATTAAAATCTTTTATTCCGACCCCAAAACCACCGAACAGATAGCTCAAGATTTAGAACGACTGGCTGAATACAGTCCCCATCCTCAACAGGCAAAAAAATCTGCGGCTGAACTTCGTCAACGGTTTGCTGCTCTGAAACAAAAATATGCCGCGACCACACCAAAACCTGTCTTTTTACAATTCGGCACTCAGTCTCTGTTTACTGCCTCAGGACAGACACTGCAAAGTGAAGTGCTTTCAACCTGTGGTGGCAGAAATATTTTCGCTGACAGCCCCGTTCCCTGGCCACAGGTAAGCCGTGAGCAAGTACTCACTCGGAAACCTGAGACGATTGTTATCAGTGGAGGGCCGGAACAAGCCAGATTAATTGAAAATTTCTGGCATCCACAATTAAATGCCAAAGTGATTACATTGCATGAAGATTGGTTTCATCGCGCAGGGCCTCGTATCGTTCTGGCCGCCGAACAGCTATGCCAGCAATTGAACGATAAGGGGTCCGGATAAAGCAAAATAGTTTAGTGGGATTACAGGAATATCCCGAAAATGGGTCATATTATTCACAGACCCATTGCGGGAAACAACCTGGAATCAGATACTGAAAGAAGAACCACAACCGCAGGTTGTCTTAGCATTAGGGTTGGTGACGATAAAGCGTGAACCCTCCAGACCTTCGGTATAATCAACACAACCGCCAACCAAATATTGCAGACTCATCGGATCAACAACCAACTCGACACCCTGCTTCTCAATGGTCATATCGCCTTCATTGATCTGATCATCAAAGGTAAAGCCATACTGGAAACCACTGCAACCGCCACCTGTGATATAAACCCGTAAACGCAGGTTTGGATTTTCTTCATCCGAAACTAAGATTTTCACTTTACTGGCGGCAGCATCAGTAAACTGCAAAGGTAATGCTATATCATCGCTCATCATTTTTTACTCCAGACCGGAACCCGGCAAAGACATTCACAAGACAACAGAAATTTGCCGATTTATTAATAATTCGAATTATCTAATACCTGGTTAGTTCGTTCAAGTTTTGTCATTTCAGCAACTCAAGAATAGCTAACAAGTTGTCTGAGCATCTTTTAACATTGAGGTTAACCCTTGATGAATCAGCGAGTCCAAAATGCACCAGTGAAAAGAGGCAAATGAGACCACCAGTTACAGCCACTAACAGATATGCAGAATTCAGACAATATCAATAAGCACTTTCTGGATCCTGAATGAAGTATAGTTCAATCATCAGTTAATCAATTCACTATAAAAAGGAAAATTTATTGATTTATCATGATTATTAGTTACTTTATTGAATATTTATTAAAGTCACCATGCGGAGTTCTTATGCAAAAAATATTACCACTTATGCTGGTTGTCACCCTTGCAGGCTGCGTAGCCCATAGCAAGCCAGTCGATATTGACAGTTATACCTCGAAGAAAATTAATGACATCATAGAAAACCAGATAAAACCGGGAAATAAAGACAATCCTGGCGAAATGATAAAAAATATCTCTTATCAATTCCTGGATACGCCTTATGCCGCAAACAAACTGGTCGGCTCCCCAACTGAACCTGAAAAATTAGTAATAGATTTTAGCGGCCTGGACTGTTTTACTTTTCTTGATTACGTAGAATCGCTAAGGAAATCAAATAACCAACAGGATTTTATAAAGAATCTCATTCAGACAAGGTATATCGACGAAAAAGTCAGTTTTTTACAAAGAAAACATTTCTTCACAGACTGGTCAACCAGAGAAAAATTAAATGCCAAAGATGTGACGAATGAAATAAGTTCTTCTTACATAAAAATCACAAAAAGTCTGAATAGAAAAGCGGATGGTGGCGAATATATCCCCGGACTTGGTGTTATCAACCGAGATATTCAATATATTCCAGGTAATAAAGTGAATGATTCCGTGATTAACCACTTAAAAACGGGAGATTATATAGGAATATACACCCATATTGCCGGGCTGGATGTCACGCATACAGGGATTTTTATTATGACAGATAATGGCCCAATGTTTAGAAATGCGTCTTCACTTGCAGCCAATAAAAAAGTGGTCGATTCACCATTCCTTGATTACGTAAAGAATAAACCCGGAATTATCGTCCTAAGATCATTATAATCAGTGAGGCAAGCGATAAACCCATTTAAAGTTACATTCAGGAGCCTTTTAATGAGCCAATCAGAAATCCTCTATTCTCAGGCCAAACAGCTTATTCCCGGCGGCGTCAATTCTCCGGTACGGGCATTTAACGGCGTTGGCGGTACGCCTCGGTTTATCAAACACGCTGACGGTGCCTATCTCTATGATGTTGATGGTAAAGCCTATATTGATTACGTCGGCTCCTGGGGTCCCATGGTATTGGGGCATAACCACAGCGCTATCCGTAATGCAGTCATCAAAGCCGCCGAACAAGGGTTAAGTTTTGGTGCACCCACTGCCGCTGAAGTAGAAATGGCTCAATTAGTGACTGAACTGGTGCCATCAATGGATATGGTGCGCATGGTCAACTCAGGCACAGAGGCGACCATGAGTGCTATCCGTCTGGCTCGTGGCTATACCAACCGCGATAAGATCATCAAATTCGAAGGTTGTTATCACGGCCACGCTGATTGCCTGCTGGTCAAAGCCGGTTCTGGCGCGCTGACTATCGGCCAACCAAACTCTCCGGGGGTTCCGGTTGATTTCGTCAAACATACTCTGATCTGTACCTATAACGATTTGAACTCGGTTCGGGAAGCGTTTGAAAAATATCCTGAAGAGATAGCCTGTATTATTGTCGAACCTGTTGCCGGTAATATGAACTGCGTGCCACCGCTACCTGAATTTTTACCCGGCTTACGCGCGCTGTGTGATGAATTCGGTGCTTTATTGATTATCGATGAAGTGATGACAGGTTTCCGCGTCGCCTTATCCGGTGCGCAATCTTATTACAATGTAGAGCCTGACCTGACTTGCCTTGGCAAAATCATTGGTGGTGGTATGCCCGTTGGTGCTTTCGGTGGACGTCATGAAGTGATGGCAAAATTAGCACCAACCGGCCCGGTTTATCAGGCTGGAACCTTATCCGGCAATCCAATTGCCATGGCTGCGGGTCTTGCTTGTTTGAAAGAAGTTTCTCAGCCCGGTGTACATCAGCGCCTGACTGAACTGACAGATAACTTGGCTGCTGGCCTGACGAAAGCAGCAAAAGCGGCTGGCATTCCGCTGGTGGTTAACCATGTTGGCGGGATGTTTGGTATTTTCTTTACTGATGCGGAGAAAGTATCCTGTTATCAAGATGTGATGAATTGCGATATTGAACGCTTTAAACGTTTCTTCCATCTGATGCTTGATGAAGGGGTTTATTTAGCTCCTTCTGCATTTGAAGCGGGTTTTATGTCTATCGCTCATACTGATGAAGATATTCAACGTACTGTTAATGCTGCCGCCCGCTGCTTTGCCAAATTAAAATAATTTTTTTGCTTCAAATAACAGCGCCGTATTTTTACGGCGCTCATAACATCAGGTAACTTCAATTTAAACAGTCCAATCTTCGATATGCAATCCCGGTACATATTGAAAAGCACGATCATTTGTAACCAATATCATCTTCATATTTAGCGAGTGCGTTGCAATAAGTAAATCAAGTGGTGCTAATATCTTACCCTGTCTTTGCATCTCAGCCTTGATCATACCATAGTGTTCAGCAACAGAATTATCCCAAGGTAAGACATCAATCCGCATGAGAAACTCTCTTACTGCCATACGGAGTTGCTTTGCTTCTGGACGACGCGCCAATCCGAACAATAATTCACCTTCTGTAATAGCTGAAATACAAAGTGACGACATTGGCACAGATAGAACATGCTGCACGACTGAATGGTGCCCTCTGATAAAATGCCCTACTACGTTTGTATCAAGCATATAATGCTTCATTCTTCCCATCCCTCAAACGGATCACGAGATTGCTCTTGCTGACACCGTTCTCCTTCACTCAGAAAATCGTCAGGAATAGTTGTTCCCTTCAATGCCGCAAAAAATCCATCCCAATTGTGTGGCTTACGGGACAGTATTACATCTCCTGTCTCAGGATCCTTTCGGATAAAAACTTCATCAGAATCAAATCGATAAGCCGCTGGCAGACGTACCGCTTGACTCCTCCCATTCATAAACAATTTAGCTATATGCCCCATACAACCTCCTAATACTGATTGGTATATATCAAAGCATATTACAAGTGTGGGTATATCTCAAGATATAGATCAAACATGATGCTATAAAGAGCTATCGATTTAACGGTAAGTTATAAATCCGTTGCCCTTCAAAAAAACACCCTGTTTCACTTGACCAGCACAAAGGATACAAGTATATATTTTTCATAAATTTTATTTATGTATTCCGTGTTTTCAGACTCATATTCATTTATTAAATAGATATTCTGGCTTTATCAAGAAGTTGAGTTTTATTTCTATCTTTTTGTTTTACATCATAATTTACTAAACCAGAAAATATGAAGGAGAGAGGATGAGCAACGTTATCAAAGAAATAAGTGATGCTAATATTGCATATGCAACAACTTTTGGTGATGATAAAAAAAATCTTGGTTTACCGGCTGTCAGACGATTTGCCATATTGACTTGTATGGATGCCAGGCTGGACCCAGCAAAATTTGCAGGTTTATCGGAAGGTGACGCTCATATTATTCGTAACGCAGGCGGAAGAGCCAGTGATGATGCCATTCGTTCACTTATCATTTCTTACAAACTTTTTGGAACAAAAGAGTGGTTTGTCATTCATCATACTCATTGTGGGATGGAGCTTTTTACAGACAATATCATGGGCGATCTACTGGAAAACAGCCTGGAAAGTGTCATCATGACGGATGAGGGATTTAAAGATATCGGCAACGGTACAGGTTCATCCGAGGGAAAATATATCAAATGGCTTACTATTGATAATCAAGTTAATAGTTTAGTTGAAGATATTCACCGTATTCGTACTCACCCCCTTGTGCCCGAAAATATTGCTATATATGGGTACATCTATGATGTGAAGTCAGGAAAATTAATTGAGGTTCCTGAAGCAACAAGCATTGTAAATGTAGAGTCGTGAATCAAACTTGTTGGTATACCATAATCATTGAAGATATTTGATTTACGATAGACTTGTGTGATTTACTCCCCACGCTCAATCACCAGTGATTAGCGTGGGGTTTCTTATCAGCGATTCTATACTCTGCTTATTTTACTGCCATAACCATTTAAAAATGCGAATACAGAAATATTATCCGAACAGACTGGTATTTAAATACTTTCTCGCCATTATTTTATGAAGGAAACCCTGAAAATAACGCAATAAAAAAATGGATAAAACGGGTAATCTGGCAGGATTTAAGCCCTAAAAAAGCTGATTATCCGTAAAGATATCTTTAATCTTATCAGGTTACTTACTGATTTATCAAGATAAAATAAAGGGTGGTAATTTATTAAAACTGCCAAAGATTTCCGGTAAAACAACGTCAGTAAAAATAAAATCGGGTATGATTAACGTTCATTAAACGTAAAACCACGATATGCCATGATGATTAAACTTGATAAAAAGCAGACGTTAAAAGTGGTAAAAACCATAGTTAAAAAAATGGTTAAAACTTTATACCGATTAAAACCAAGGATTAACACCATGACTTTTAAAACAGTTTAAAACCGGCTTATTATAAAACTATCAGTGAAAAATGAAAAGACTCTGTTAATGCTTATATCCATTTTGGGAAAAAAGAAAAATAAGAACATGAGTCGTTTAATCATAAAATACATTTTCCAAAATGAAATGATTTTATTAACGTTTTCAATCTGGAGTAAACTTTGTCGTAAATAGATTAAATAGTCGTAATTAACACCCTTTATCCAAGAAAAATAATTAAGAGATTGCTCTTCAATAAAAAATCTCCTAATAAGATTTTCTTAGACTATTTATTAACACTTCAACATTAACCACCATTACTTATATAACCCCTGTTCTTGGTGAAAGCAATTCATCTGCGATTTGGATTTCCAAGCTGCTCGCAAACGAATTGGCTCTTAAAAAATCTCCCATATTTATTATTGACTACCAACGTACTTCTGATGTGGGTAAAAAAGTTAAAGATTCAACCAATTCAGTTAGATCATAAGAAATTTGCATACTTGTGGGAATATGAAAATCAAGTAATGTATATAATTCTGTCCAACCAAACTGGCGCTTCATAATCATCTCGGGAGGGTGAGATTTCTCAGGCTCCCCAAAATGCTCATGAATCCACTTACGTGACATTTTAAGGATTAATGGTGATGGCAACTCACCGGGGAATAAGTAATTAGGCTTATTATTATTAATTAAGGTTAATGTAATCTCCTTTAATTTTCTATCTTTCCTATAAAAAGACAAAAAAACCCCTTCTCTTATCATATCCAGACATATCACTTCATCACCAGGAAAACCACTTGGCTTCGTTTTATAAGGAATTAGCCCTTCATCAAAAATATTTTTATAGTCTCTCCCTAAACTATTAATTAACGCTTCAATGTTAATCGCCATTATTCGTATAACCCTTGTTTCTGATTAATCTCATGCATCTTTTCTCTAGCTTTTTCAAGCTGTTCTTCTGTTACACCATAGTTTTTCAGCTCTGATTTTATTGTATTAAAATCACGATTTACAGCTGCCTTCAAGTCCTTTCCATCCTGTTCTATTTGAGTTGG
Source organism: Photorhabdus sp. RM322S (assembly GCF_042879395.1). Taxonomy (NCBI): domain Bacteria; kingdom Pseudomonadati; phylum Pseudomonadota; class Gammaproteobacteria; order Enterobacterales; family Morganellaceae; genus Photorhabdus; species Photorhabdus sp. RM322S. The sequence continues at coordinate 56,921 of NZ_JBHFKW010000012.1, read as the reverse complement.
AGAATTCCGGCCTCCATAGGTAGCACTGAGCTTCTGATGAATCTCAGCTGGAATGATGATTGCGGCAACATCTTTAGATAGCTGATTCAATTGGGCGTCTGTTAATTTGGAATTTAATCTCTTCAAATGTTTTTTAACCGCAGCAGCCGAAGGCATATGATCAGCATGTGTTCCATTCCTTGGTCTGCCCGCAAAATTGCTGTACAAATCCACTTCAAACAATTTCACCGGCGGTTTACTCAAATACACATACACCGGCGGCATATTCGGAATGGGGAGTACCAAAATATAATCGCGGAAATCCTTCTCTTCCGGCATCGGTAGCGATTCAATATCACTGCCCACTTTATCCGGGATCGGCAACACGGTTATTTGTGACGGAATAAACGGCTGTTCTTCATTCCCGTTATGGGCCGGAACTTTGAATTCCTGTTCGTTCGGCGTCCATAAAATCGTTGGCCTGTTCTCTCCCGGTTCCCAGAACTCATAATTACCCGTGGTCCGATTCAGCTTCATCGTCCTGAAAGGTATTAACCTGCCTATGATGAAAAGGATTGTAAGAATCCTTTTCATCATTTACTTAATTACGGCTACTTTTTAAAACCCGGCTTGCCATTTTTCGCTCGCCATTCTTTTATCACTTTAAGCACACCTTCTGGACTATCTTCAACTCCATTTTCTGGATAAAAAATTAGTCCATTTCCGTTCGGGTGTTCTGAAAGTTTTTCAAAATGATCTATTAAATTATCATGTTCTTCCTCTGAAACATCCACAGCCCATATTTTATTCAATAGGGATAAGAATTCAGCTTCAGTATAATCTTCCAGTTTGTTTTTCAGTTCCATCTTACATCCCCTCTCTAATTAGAATGGAGTTCAATGTGTTTTTTTGGGGTGACTACCCGTAAATTATCGAGATCATAGACAGCCCCACCATCTTTAATTGGTTTTACATGGTGGATATCGAATTTTTTCTTTCCACCTACTTGTTCAATCGGAATGGCAAACGGCGCATATCCAAGCTCTTTAATTCTTTTTTTATTTACATCAGAAAGATCCTTTGCTAACTCAGGATCGTTTCCAACCTCTTTCCAAAATGCCTTTCTGAAATCATCAAAGTTATTAAATGTCCTCCCACGCAACTTATCCGCTATCTGACTGGGAATTGGGGCTCCCATATCTTGTCCTGCGCGACTTAGCCAGTTGCCTTCGACTTTTTGCCCTTGGCCGGTTACCGTCCCCGGTTGATTTCGGGGGGTGTTGAACATCACGTAAATCGGTTTCATGCCAGAATCGGCTGGAAATACCAAAATATAATCGCGGAAATCCTTCTCTTCCGGCATCGGTAGCGATTCAATATCACTGCCCACTTTATCCGGGATCGGCAACACGGTTATTTGTGACGGAATAAACGGCTGTTCTTCATTCCCGGTATGGGCCGGAACTTTAAACTCTTGTTCGTTCGGCGTCCATAAAATCGTCGGCCTGTGCTCTCCCGGCTCCCAAAACTCATAATTACCCGTGGTCCGATTCAGCTTCATCATATGAACCGGCACTTTATCCAACCCACTTTCCAGGCTGACGTGATACCCCTGAATAGTCATCCTGCCGCTTTTTTCATCTCTGATCCAGCGGAAACGTACACGAGTCGGAGCCTTACCGAACTGTTCGGCTATTTGCCTGAGTTGATACTGATTTAAGTAATCCTCCTCGCCCTGATTCAACTCCGGTGAATAAAACAGCCCCATTAACCCAACCGTTACCGGATTGGGTGCCGCCAGCCAGCGCCCGGCACTGGTAGCACCTCCACCAATGTAACGCATCACCAGCTCTTCCCCTTCCGCTACTGCGCTGCGGGCAGTTGCGGCCACAGCGGTAGCGGCTGCTTCGGCTTTATCTTTGCCACGGCTAAACCACCGTTTATACCACGGTAATTTTTTATCCTGCGGTTTATCCGGTTCAGGTGGGTGTTGCTTGCCCTGTGGAGGCGGTTCTGGTTTTTGCGGCGTTACGGGAACAGGAGATGACGGAACCTGATATATCGCCATTCTGCCGAAGTTATCTGCGGGTTCAGCTTCGGTTCCAGCATCAGTACAACCTTTGCCCCGCAAGCAAGATTTCGTAAACACCGGTATTGGCGGCGGTGCTTTCGGGACAAGCGGCGGCCCGGACTGAACACCTGCTGTTTTCCCCGCAGGCGATGAGAGATTCTGCACAGCCATATTAGCCGGAGCCACTGCCTGATTGACCGGCTGAGATTCTTTCTCATAGCAATCCATAATGGAATTGATAAACCGAGCCTTACAGGGACAGGTGCTGACACTATCCAGTGTGCCGGCCAGCCGTTGCCCCATGTCAAACATATCTGATATACCACCGACAATCATGTAAGTACCAGAATGTTTACCACAGGTAACCTTATCCCCTTCACGAGCGGTTGCCCGTCCATCAAATGTCATGGTGTGGTCACCAGTAATAATCTGGCCACCACAGGTTGTTTTGTCACCTACGAGCAGGAAATACCCTATTGCCACTATTCATTTCTCCATTGACTAACCGCATGAAGAAAGGATCTGACTGGAATCATCATATTCTTACCACTCTATTACTTAATATGCATGATCAATAATTCATCAGATTTTACTTAAAAAACATATAGGAATATTCCGAAAGTTACTGATTTTTTCGTCTCAGATGGGCGTAAAAACCCATATTTTGCAACATTTTTCATGCAAATATGAAACATATATGAGCATTACTACTGCGATAATGGTGTAAAGCTGAAAAGGTAATGACGCGGTATGTTTGGGAAGCTGATGAAAAAAACGGTGAACGGTGGCTTTGCAGCCGAAAAACAATACTCAGAAAATCAAAGCGCTGACCTAAAGATCAGCGCTTTGTCATTCATCTGATCAAATATTCATTTATTGACCAAACATCTCCCGCAACCAGCCCGGCGCTTGTTCTTGTTGCTGAACAGGTGCTGACACCGCTGTTTGCTGGCACAGACTCTGTGGATCATAAGTCCAAACCGGTAATGTTCTCCAGCCACTGCCACCACTACAATTAAAGCTGCCGTCCTGATTAACCACCATATCGACAATGCCTTCTGGCGGAATGTTGTTCAGCACCAGCGGTGTCTGATTTTCCAAATAACGGCGATACACATTTAGCGCACCAGTGGCACCAGTCAGATTAGTCGGATCGTTGTTATCCCGGCCAACCCATGAAATCACCACTTCTTTGCCATCTACCCCGGCAAACCAGCTATCACGCAGATCATTGGTTGTACCGGTTTTACCTGCCAGATTATAACGACCAAACTTACCCGCCAGAGAACGCGAAGTCCCATTCGCCACAACCTGCTGCATACCATACAGTGTCAGGTAAGCCGCCTGAGCAGGAACAGCCCGTTCAGCCTGCGGGTAACTCTGATATATCACCGTCCCCTCTTCTGTAATGACAGAACGTAACGCAGAAAGCGTTGCGCGATTGCCGCCACTGGTCATCGTCTGATATTCCTGAGCCACTTCCAGCGGTGTCAAGCTGAGAGAACCCAGTAACATAGCCGGAACCTGCTGGATAACGTCTGCCGGAACACCAAGCCGGATCAGTGTGTTGCTTACATGATCAAGGCCAACAGCCAATCCAAGATTCACCGTCGGAATATTCAGTGAACTAGCTAGCCCATCCACCAACATGACACGTCCACGGAAGCGGCGGTCATAGTTTCTCGGCTCCCAAACCTTACTGTTCGGCTGTTTCACGGAAAGGGGTTCATCCGCCAGCCAAGTATTCAATCGATACTGATCAGGTTCACTCAGTGCAGCCAGATAAGTAGAGGGTTTTGCTAAAGAACCAATCGGGCGGCGCGCCATCATGGCCCGGTTAAATCCGGCATACTGCGGTTGAGAACCACTAACCATCGCCCTGATTTCACCACTAATGCGATCGACAACCACCATTGCCCCTTCAAGATCGGCGATTTTACGGGTTTTTCTCAGGCTAGCAATTCCCTCTTCCACTGCGTTTTCAGCTGCATCCTGGGATACCGGATCAAGAGTCGTAAAGATTTTCACACCAGATAAATCATTAACTTTATCGCCCAGTTTGTCCTGCAACTCTTGACGAACCAGTTGCATAAACGCAGGTTGTGGCGTGATGACACCACTTTTCGGTTTTACCCCAAGTGGGCGGGCGCTCAGTAGTTTATAAAGGTCCTCATCAATAATTTGCTGATTTTGTAAAAGTTTAAGCACCACATTACGGCGCTCAAGAGCCAGTTTCGGATTACGCCACGGGTTATAGAGTGAAGCACCTTTCACCATGCCGACCAGCAACGCCTGCTGATCCAAACTCAATTCATCCACCGGACGGCCAAAATAATAAAGACTCGCCAGCGGGAACCCCCGGATCTGTTCACCACCACTTCGCCCCAGATAAACTTCGTTCAGATACAATTCGAGAATACGATCTTTGCTGTAGCGGTAATCCATCAAAACCGCCATGTAAGCTTCATTCGCTTTACGCACCAAGGTACGTTCATTGGTCAGAAACAAGTTTCTGACCAATTGTTGCGTCAGGGTACTTCCTCCCTGAACAGTGCGCCCCGCCGTCAAGTTAGCCAGAAACGCACGCCCGATAGAAAGGATGCGGATACCATCATGTTGATAGAAATGACGGTCTTCTGTCGCCAGCAAGGTATTGACCAGTAAATCAGGAAAACCAGAGCGCGGCACAAACAACCGCTGCTCACCATTGGGTGACTGCAACATGGTAATGAGTTTAGGATCAAGACGGAAGAAACCAAATTGACGTTGGTTTTCTATATTTTCTATCCCTGCCAAACGGTTATCACTGAAAGTCAACAGAGCGTGGATCTGCCCTTCTTTACTGTCAGGAAAATCAAATGGACGGCGCAGCATCTCAATGGTTTCGCCTCTGACAGAAAACTCCCCAGGACGGGTAATTTTCGTCACCTGGCGATACTGCATTCCTTCCAGCAGATGTACCATCTCTTTTTTACTGTAGTTCATGCCCGGTTCAAGGTTGACCATCCGGCCATAAACTGCCGCAGGCAGATCCCAGACTTTTCCGTCAATGCGGTCACGGATTTTGCCATCTAGATAAACACCATACCCCCCCAGCAACACAGCAAAGACAATAAATATCTTGAATAATAACCAGAACCAACGCCACTTTTTCTTAGGTGGATAGGAATACTTGCCTCTCTTTGTCATGGGTTGATCCTCTTCATCATCGTAGTCGTCATCTTCGTAACCATCATCATAATCATCCAACAAATGCCGTCTTTTCGATGGCGGTTTACGGCGGGATACCGGTTTCTTGCTTTTACGTCCGATTGGTTGATGATCTTCACCAGACATTCCAAAATTCTCCAAAGCCATTCAAACGCTGAATAATGGGTATTCATATCTTTTTTAATGAATTTATTCGCCTACAAGAAAGTTGTTAAATTCTATTACGAATATTTTTTACCCGCCGGGTTGGTGCCGTATTTGCCGGATCATCCGGCCATAGATGTTTTGGGTAGCGCCCTTTCATCTCTTTTTGCACTTCCCGATATGCCCCCTGCCAAAAAGCAGCCAAATCTTGCGTGATCTGCAATGGACGCTGGGCCGGCGATAATAATTCAAGCACCAATGCTATCCGCCCTTTTGCCAACCATGGACTTTGCTGCTCTCCATACATTTCCTGCATCCGCACTGATAATACCGGTGGCTTATCACTAAAATAATTGATTGCTATCCGGCTGCCGGTAGGAACAGTGTAATAAATGGGCAGCTCATTATCCAGACATTGGCGCTGTTGCCAGTCCAGTAAACTTGCCAATGCCGGTAACAAATCAAACGTTGGTAGGTGAGTGCATTGAACACCTACCCGTATTTTCAGGAAAAAATGTCTAGTCTATCATGCCACAATGAAGCCTACGGCTGTAGTATTAGAAATTGCATTTATTAGGCGAACCCAAGATTTATTCATATTCATACTGACACTAAAACACCTGTAAAAAATAACTTTTTCAACAATACCACATTAAGTAATAAGACCATTAAGCAACATATGGAAATACTATTTCATATATATATTCATACAGATTAACTTCATCCAAGATGATAAACGCCTTGATTGAATTACCAAACTCCAAATCAAAATCCCTTTTATCAACAATATTAATCACAATTTCAGCCGTACCATTTTTCACGCCAAATATAGCCTCAACCTTCCCTTTTATTGCCCCATACTTGAGATAATCATAAGCATCCATTTTTAATTCTACGCTCTGTCCAATTTTAATTTTTCTAATATGTTTTTCACTAACGACTCCTTTTGCTATAAAGTGATTACCATCAGGATATATAGTGAAAACTAACTCTCCTTTTTTTACCTGCTTAGGTCTGATGCCATTAATATTATTAAACTCAATCTTACCATCAGCTTTTGCAATTCCTTCTATTCTCAACTTACCATTCTTTATATTCTCCATCCTTGTGCTTTTTACATCCAATTCTGAGACAAGAACAGAGAGTTCACCTCTTAACTGGTTAAGTTCCATATCTAACTCTTTATATTTGGTTACTCCAATTATGTATCTATTCTGCTCATCATCTAAACTGTACTTTCTTTTCTCTAAGTTTAATATATCAGATTCAAGATTAATCAAGCCACTACGTGATGAGAACAATTCCATTTTATATTTGATAATATCTTTCGTGGATAAATAATTATTATTATGATTTAACACTTTATCTACAAAATTCATCTGTTCTCTGTAGCTTTGACTAAAAAAATCATAGTCATCTCTATGTTCTTTCAAAATAGAGTCTATGTTTTTTAACTCACTTTCATTTTTATTAAATTTAAAATCTTCATAATTTTTTTCAATCTTCATCCGTTCATAGACATTATCTATATACTTTTCCATTGCATTGATTTTTGTATTATCCCGTTTTATATTTTGTAATAAAATAGATTCAGCCTCCTCTAAATCTGGATTAATCGCATTATAAATAGAATCTCTTTTTTTAACTACATCACCATCACGAACATTATAATTTTTAATGTCTATATCCTTTTCTGCATAAAATAATACAGGTTCTGGTGCGGTTTTAATAAAAGCATTTTCTAAAACAACTCTCCTCTTAATAGTCACAACAAAAGATAAAGCAAAACATATAATCAGCAAAAGAATTGTTATACTTATAATTAATTTATATTCTTTATGCAGTTCTGACTTCACTTCACTATTAGAGTTTAATTTATTCATTAAAAGCCTCTAGTTTGAAGAAATCATAGTTCTTTTCACTTTTCAGTTCTAACATTTCATGATTTTCACAATCGATAGTAAAATCATGAGCAACATAGAATATAATACAACCTTCTTTTTCTGAAATTAATTCACTTACGACTTTAGCATTTTTATTATCAATTCCTCTAAATATTTCATCAAATATCAGTACTGATTTATCTGACAGATAGCCTCGTAAAAAGAGTAATACTTGTCTTTGTCCTTCAGAAAAAGGATTAACCTTGTCACTAATAACGGTATCTAGTTTTTCAGGCAAACTATCTATTGGCTGCCATAAGTTTAACTTTTTAAGCATACTCTCAACTTTATTCCTATCAACTTCTCTTCCTAATGTAATATTTTCAATAATACTTGCAGTAAAGAGTATATCTTGTGGGAAGTATGCAGCGCATTGATTTATATGAATTTTAGGCTTAATAATTTTATCAGAAACATAAAAATTCACAGTCCCATTTACAGGTGGAATCAAACCAATCAAAGTCTTACATAAAGTTGTCTTACCAATACCATTCGGTCCTATTATTTTATATATCTTATTACTTTGAAAGGTAAGATCCGGAATTTTACAGACAATATTTCCGTTAGTACCAATATGAAGGTTCCTCACTGTAATTTCATCTACACTAACAATATTATCATCTAATTCAGTACTCAATAAACTCTCATCTACAACATTATTCCCCATGAATTCTTTATATCTTTCAAGAGTAATGCTTGATCTTTTCAACTCCATAAAAGAAACTAAAATCTGCATTGTATGTTTTAGAGATATTTCTGTAAAAGAAATTAACGTCAACATAACACCTAGTGAAAAACTACTATATCTAATAATGCTAATAACCATGACACATCTAATAACAGTACCAATGATTGTGTTAACTGTTAGAGTTTTGCTTTTCACACCAGCAACGAGTAATGCAACATTTTTCTCTCTATTCAAAAAATCACTCATCCTGTCAACACATCTATCCAGAATCCTGTTTCGATAATTATTGCCTCGTATCGTTTCCCTTCCTCCAATAATATCATCCATAATTGAAAGAAAATTTGATTTTATTTTAAAACGCTGCTCTTCTAAAATAACCATTTTCTTGGCAGATAAAAAATAGACAATTACCAGCATAATCATTCCTAAGATCAAAAAGATGACAACTAGAGGACTAACATATAATACTATGATTGATAATATTAAAATTGTAATAAGCTTAACAACAATATCTATTAGCAGAGTCAAATAATACTTTTTAATATTTTGAGCATCATAAATCCTTTGAATCAATCCACCTTTATTATAATCATTCAATATAGATAATCTTGTAGTAATCAAAGCAAGTAAATATTTATCTAAATAATAATAGTCCAAATATTTTTCCAGCGATGCTCTAAAGCGAGCAGTCAAATAAGTTAGTATCATATTGAATGATTCATATAATAAATAAGATATCATAAAGATAAACAAAAAACGCAAGTCACCTGATGGTATAACCGCGTCAATCAGATACTGCATGAAAAATGCAGCAAAAGAGCTAATGACACTTAATAGTAAAGAGTATAGTAATAAGGATTTTATATAACCTGTTGCAAAGTTGTCCTTCAATGCCACATCCATTTTCATGCTAAATTCCTAGATAATATTAATATAAGTTACAAAAATGAAATAACCGCGAATTCAACTATCAAATGTAACACTCGCCTATGTAGCCTAGCGTAATTCATCAAAGACTACTTTAGGCTGCCTAAACCCAAGCACTTTCTTGGCCAGAGGTTTATTCGTGTTTGTGCTTGCTCAACATATTCATTGCTCACAGTGAGTAAATCGGTTCCTTTCGGTATATATTGCCTGAGCAGCCCATTGAAATTTTCATTCAGCCCTCGCTCCCAAGATGAATAGGGGGGCAAAATACGCCATTGCATCCAGTACTTCTGCGATTACCTCATGTCACGAGCTATATGTTGATAGATCCACTCAGGACCGACAGGTAAATTCATTCGCTTAGCAATTGCACTGACTTGTTCAGGGCTCCAGTCCCAACCCAAAACCATTTCAACAAACCAAACGTTATCCCTTGAGATACGATATTTGAAGGCATTGGTCCGACGTTGGTCACTTTGCCTGTGTGCTTTATCTGGCTTGTAGCCGTCTCTGTCAGTGTTTCGCTTCAACTCTCAGCAGACGGTTGAACGGAGAACATTTACTCTCTTAGCTATCGCTGATTGCTAATAACCTTCTGCAAGTAGCGTTGAAATCTGGTATCTTTGCCCCTCGGTCAGTTGCTGGTAACTCATGGTAATACTGCTTTGAGTTTGGCGAGAAAGATGCCTACTATAGCAACTGACTGCCCTTCTGAAAAATTGCACTTATTAGTCGAATCTTCCTATTTTTAAAGTAAATATAATTGCAATATAACGACTAGTTCTCAATCACATTCAGTATGTTCATAATGCCCTGACTCACAAAATTTTCATCAGAATTTATTTCACCACCAAGAAGCATAATAACCTCTCTATAAAGAAAATCTATTTCCTCAATTCTTGTTTCTATATGATTAGGGCTCATTGCCAGTGAGAAATGCTCAGCAAAATTTTCATCAATATCTTTGAGCTGGCTAATCATTTTGCGAAAACCTTGCAGTCCCCAATGACGATGAAGTCTGATATAAGAATCTGCAATATTGAGCAAAAACTTAGAACATGCAAATTCGAAAAATCCGAGGTCATCTTTCACTTGATGTACCTTCCGGTATAGGTTTTCAACTAGCAATGCACTTTTCCTCCTATTTTCTATAGAAAATGTTTCTACAATAGGCGATTCAACTATAGAATAGGTTTTTAGTTTCAATTTTCTTGCTATATTTTTATTATCAAAAATAATCTCTGAATCCAACATATGCTTGATTGTTGGTCCATGCTTATGAGATAAAAGTTTTACTAAAGATTTTTCTGCCATATACCGAAGTTCAAACTCTACGTCACGATAGATTATCTTCTTTCTAAATAAATCAATTTCACTTCCATGTATAATAAGCAAGTCAATATCACTACTTCCATTTTTATACTTGCCTGTAAAATATGATCCATATCCAAGAATAGCTAAGATTTTTTCTTCTCTCTTTATTTTTTCTACAATTTCTTTTAAGCATTCTTTAATATCGCCCATACTACCTCACTTAAAGTATCTGTCACGAAAAATATAAAAATCATTCACTAGAAACTACAGCATATTTCACATCAAAACATTTAAACTATTTAAACTATTTAAACTCGATTTCATTCAGGTGAAATCGAACATCGTTGGGTTTGTTCAAATACTCTGACAATGGTAAGTTACTCTTTATTGTATTTCGTAATTGATCTAGCTTCTTAATATAATTTAATCTAGTTTCTGATTGGAATCCAGTAACAGACGATGTGGTAAGAGAACTTTCTCTTTCTACCTTTACATAAAGGGGACGGTTAATATTCCTGACCTTTACACAGTGAATAGCCCTAAGTAAAAAATCATCATCAGCAGCAATTCTAGTTGTACCATCAAAACCACCAAGGGTACGAAATATACTAAATCTAATTAACTGAGAAGGTTGAAAACTCAGATACTTCTTACCAAGTTGATGTGCAATATAAGGGATTCTATAAAATTTCTTAATGCGAAATGAGTTAACCGTATGAAAATTTTGGTAGAAATCTATATATGAAGAACCTAATATATCAATATGACTATTTTTGTTCATCAGATTATATAGGCAATCTAGTCTCATTGGTACAGAATAGTCATCTGCATCATGAAAGGTTATAAATTCAGTATCAATTCTATTGATGATATCATTTTTCAATCGATAAGTCCCGACATTAACATCACTCCTAAACAACCTGATATTTAAATTAGTTTTACTTGCTAAATATTCTAAAACATGTTGGAGCTGTATATAGTTGTCTTCTGATGAATGATCATCAGCAACTAAAATCTGCACATCACTCAAACAAGTTCTCATTATAGACTCAATAACACTAACAATAAGTATAGGCTGATTATAATGGGGGATTAGTACAGAAACTCTACTCATGTGAACTACTCATTTAAAATAATTATCAGTTATTCAAATTACAATGAACACCTTCAACTACGACTCCAAATTGGCGAAAGATCTTTATTAAATAATGTATGTACAGATTTGGATGCCAAAAGAAAAAGCCAAGCCTCACAATAGTAAATGGGATAATGAGAGCAGTAATCCATACCTTACTCAGGTCATTATTATTAAATATCCTATAATTTGTTCTTCCTACTCTAAAACTTCTTTTTAATACCCAAAAAATATTTGCACGATTTTGGTCGTAGAATTCATAGGTCAGTGCATCACGGCAATAGAAACAGCTGATCCCAATTTGCTTTGCTCTATGGAAAAAATCCGTATCCTCTCCTCCTGTAACACCAAAACTCAAGTCAAACAGCTGCTCCTTCATCGATTCATATACTCGGCGTACAATAAATACATTACAAGTGCTGACATTTATATCTTTAGGATCTGATACTAATAAGTCTCGGTAATAAAATGAAACTTTTTCCATCCATTTTCTTTTTTTACCCAAAAAAATAGGATAAGTGTTACCTTGTATCACATCAGCATTTGTCTGTATCTGGCATTCAATAAGTGCATCTAACCACCGAGGACTAACAATCTCATCATCATCAATCATAGCAACTGCATCGCACTTATATGTTTCAAAGGCCAAAGTTAACAGCATATTTCTAACTAATGAGATATTTTTATCTTCAACAAGAATGACATCAATATGGAAATTAAAATCATCTTTGATTTCATTGATCATGTTAAAAGACTCTTGCTGAGAAGAGTCGTTATCTGCCACAATGGCAGTATAGTTATTTGATGCCTCTAATTTTTCAATGGATTTCAATAAACGTAATAATGATGAACTACGTTTATAAGTAGGAATAAGAATTGCTATTTGCCGTAACATCCATTACCTCCTAATAAATTTAACTATAATGAAGTCATCATGCACTATCTTTCTGAATGTATTTTAAATTAAACGTATCTCTTAACCATTTAAAGTCATTAATGGTTGATAACAAGAATTCCATATTTTCAATGTTTTCCTCATAAAAATTAGCAGCATCATTAGCTCCTTTTGATATCCAATCACCAAATTCTATCTGAGTATCAATTAAACTCCATGCTGTTAATCTTTCTTTACGGATAATATCTTCTTTAGGATTTTTCCTTGGTATACTGAGTTTTATACATTCTCGAAAAGCAGCTCTCCAAGAATGGAAACTGCTTGTGTTAATGACTGTATCTGAAGCAACAATATTGACTACTCGATAATCAGGGCTAAGAGATATGGTCATATCTCCAGAAAAATGTCTAACATCCTGAAACAACCTTTTATTAAATAATTTCACACCTCCATTCCCATAGCATAAGCGATTAACTGAGTTAACACTTCTCCATACATAAGTCGCGGTTGAGCATAAAGGTTCCACTGGTAACTCAAAATTAAATTCATCTCTAATTTTATTGTCTCCGTCCACAACAAAGAACCATTTAGCCGTTACAGAATCAGAAGCAACTTTATGAGCTTTCAAAATACCATTAACACCATGAATTCTTTTTGCATCAGGAAATCTATTTTTCAAATGATTCCAATTAGATTCGGCACATGGTTCATCATAAGATATAAAAATAATGTCATATTTCACCTGTATTCACCTTCAGAAAATCCATCATTAAGTATTATATTGGCTAAATGTTTACTTTGAATGTTAATATTGAAGTCATTCATTATTTTTTGATGTGCATTCGTCCTCATAATATCTTTATCCTCTTTGCTCAACTCGTCTATATATGATATTTTTTCTGATAAAGCTACAATATCTCCTTCATTGACAAGAAATCCATTGACATTATTTTCAATTAACTCGGTAATCCCACTATGGTAAGTAGACAAAACTATCTTTTTCATAGCCATTGCCTCCATTAATACCACTGGTATACCTTCCATGTCACCAGAGTTAGATGTTTTGGATGGAAGTATTAAAACATCTGCGCCTTTCATAAAATCTAAGACTATGTGATGGGGTTGAAAACCATGCATTTTTATATGTTCATTCAAATTAAGTTTTAATATTAATTCATAACAATAGTCATCAAGCTCCCCATCGCCAACAATGTCTAAAGTAAATGACACTTCACTGCTTATTCGTGCTAGAGATAACAATAAATCAGGTAATCCTTTTTTTTCTGTCAAACGGCCGACAAAAATTATCTTCATTTTTTCTTTATTAGATTTATTTGGATATAAACATGAAAGAGCATCAATATCGACCCCCAGATGTAACACCTCAACATTGGTAGGATTACATCCTAGATTGATGATTCTATTGCGCATATGTTTACAAACTGAAAAAATTTTATTTGCTTGCTCAAATAAAATTTCGTAATGACTTCCCAGATCACTAAGACTCTTTTCTTTAGTAATTTCATATGCATGTAATACACTATATAGTGCATTCTTAATATATCCATATTTTTTCAATTGTGCCGCCATGATACTAGCCATACCAAAATGGCTTATAACGATATCATTAGGTTTTATTTGTGACGGATTGGATAGAAATTTAAAGAACAAGCGCTTACGGTAACAATTTCGTTTAAATAAACTAATTCGAGAAAAGAAATAACCAGAGATTATAGAAAAATAAATAAACTTAAATATTGCATATATAGGATGGATTTTTTTTATATCTTCTAGACAAACATAGGGAATCATAGAATCATTGGCACAGATTGTATCACTAGATTTAGAAACAGATACAACTCTTACATTAAATCCTTCTTTCTTCAAACTGATAATCTGTTGATGTACAAAAGTTTGTGTTAAGACTGGATATTCTTCAAGAAAAAAAACGATATCACGCACAGAAGATCCTTTTCTTTTTATATGGTTAAACAGAACCACATTAACATAGAAATTATACTGTAATCTATTCCTTTAATTTTCATCACAGAAGGTTTCATAGAATATTCTCACATTATTAATTTATTCGTGGATAATTATTATTTTCAAATAGCAACATTATCAAAATAAGATTTATTTTTCCTATAAAAAAACAAACTCATTGCAAGCCCAATACAAATAGAAAGAACATGACCTGGCTTAGGGTAATGAGCATAAATAAAATCTAAAGCCATTGCCGGCAGCATGGAAAAAACAACAGCAAACTTTAATATACTAGAGGTATGCTCTTTGACAAAAACCAACAGCAATGCAAAGGAAGATACGCCCAGAACAGCTTGTGATGCTCCTGTACCAATATTCCAAGGGTAACTAACAAAGTTAGTGCTATAAAGCGTTCCTAAAGCACCAGAAGTAAACCATAAAACTAATAAAAATTTAGATCCAAGATGTTTTTCTAATAAAATTCCCAGTATGGAAAGTGATAGCACATTGTAAACCATATGCAATTGTTTAACATGTATGAACTGAGAAACCAGAAGTCGCCAATACTCAAATTCATATAATCTATTTGGTGTTAACCCTCCATATTTATCTAGATCTATAATACTTATTTTACCGATAAAGCTATCTGTTAATGAATATGAAACAAATGTGGAATAAACAATTGTCACACATACTATAAATACTGTTGTTATAGGAGCTTTTTCAATTTTGAACATTCAATACTTCCTTCATAATCATGACATCATAAATTATATCAGGTAAATCTTTAAGTGTAATATCTATATCATCAATTTTACTTGATTCTATGTTACGCTTAAAGTTAGTTACAATCTCAGGATTATCCAACCATCTTTTTATTAAGCTAGACCCATTAGATTGATTTTCAAAGCAAAAACCAAATTTTCTTTTGTTTGTCAACTCCATTATCCATCTTTCCATTGGTAACCCAGAGAAATGTACTAGAACTGGTAAATTGAATCTAATTGATTCCAATACTGTGTTTGGACCAGATTTGGAGTATAGAAATGATCTGTTGTTTGTTGAAGCCTCTAGTGCCAACTTTAGATAATCCTTATTAGCTAATGTATTATAAATGCATGCTCTATCTGCATACTTCCTATTTAAATCTATGCATTCATCATACAATTTCTTGTTCGAAACAATAACCATGAATATTTTAGGTTTCGATGGATGTTCGAAAGAAGTTTTTAATACATCAAAGTAACCTTCTTCACATCCATTGCAGAGAATTAAAATAGAAGGAATGTCCTGCTGATCGATTTGATAGTTTGAAACTGGCTTAAATAATGTAACAGTCTCTAGTCTATGAAATTTTTCGACCACATCAAAATTTGGGTAATAATTTGTAGTTCTAATCGTCAAATCACTACTAAAATGTTGATGTATTTTAATATCTAACAGACCAGGATTAGTTATGAAGTTCACGGTTTTGAAATCAAAGTCGAATTTTTTTTTGAATGCATGGACTATTTGTGCAATAACACCTTTTGTCGATATAATTAACGATGGAAAATCATTTTCAATAACACTCGATAATGATTCATTTAATACCTGCTCATTATTGAAATTACTAATCCACAAATCAATATCATCTATCAACTCATCATATAGCTTCAATTTAATGTTAGGGTCATAGTAACTTGCAGCAATCTCTTGCATCCTTAATCCAAACTTGCTGAACACAGGTACTAATTCATCAAAACAGATTAATTCTGTAGAAAAAACTTCTTTACTGGCTAGTTCTGATTCAATTTTTTTTGCTGCTTCATAATTTCCCACTCTCCCCCAAGTTCTCATGCAAATGATCAATATTTTCTTCATTTAAGTAATATCTCCACAGTAAATTGTTAATATAAACTCAAAATCTCATATAAATTCACAACCTTCACCTGATTGAGTTTTAATATATTATCCAGGTAGGTTTCACTATCTAATCGTATTAATAGATATATGTTACAAATTTTATCTAATTGAACAACACACACGATTATCAACTAGAAAATAAAGTTTCTTGTTGTATGAATGATAAATACTCAAGAGAAATTAATTGCAAATTGGTCGCTGTAACCTTCCAATAAAGTCTTTAGCTCATACTCCATTGTATCTTTAGTCCAAGTCATAAAACGTCGCCAGTGGTATTTGGCCTGTTTCTAGACGATTTCAATCAGATTCAGTTCCAGGCTGTAGGCAGGAAGATAAAGTAAAAGCATGTTGTGCTCCCGTAACCAGCGGTCTTTGTTTTTTTCCTCGATCCCATGGTGGATACGCGCATTATCCAACACTAAAAATGTCAGGCGGTTGTCCCCCTGTTTTGCCACCTGTTCTAAAAAATCAATCACATCAGCCCGTGTGATACTCTCTGACGACATCTGGTAAAACAGCCCGTTGTCCGTGTAATTTAACGCCCCCATGACTGAACGTCTGTCATGGTTCCGAGGTTCAGTCTCATGTGACTTACCCCGTGGACTCCACCCATATTGCACCGAAGGAGACGCGGCAAAACCGGCTTCATCAAAATAGACCAGACTGTAGTGGCCTAACCGTGCTCCGGCCTTAATTTTATTCAGCAAGGCGGATTTTTTAGCAAATTCCGTTTCGTTGCGTTTTTTTAAGCGACAGGTGGGTTCGTTTATAGGGCCTCTGGCAAGCACGAGCAAACCCGTCCCTCATGTACGGACGGCCCGGTGTTGGTGATTCAAAGCAAGTTGTTGCAACGTGATTCGTTCAGGCTCAGAAAGGACTATCTTCGATTTCATAAAAACGGGCGGAAAGTCAGGTTATCATATTACCCATTATAACAAGAATGCAGATAATTTATCTTATTAACTTAGTTCATTTCTATACTGATAAAATCAGAATATCTACATGGCATTAATATACTATATCACTAATGCTCCATGAAAAAATCATAATTATTTACGATTCCTTTAGGATCAAGATGTTTCTTGAGTTCTAAAATTTTCATATAATCATCTCCATATGTTTTTATTTTATCTTCATATTTCATTTCATGCCATCCCGCAAGATAAGGCCGACCTTCATTTAAAATACACTCTTCTAATATTTGGCCATGCAATAACTTTAATTTTTCATATTCTTTGTTTTCGTTTCTAGGAAACGTAAAGTACACCCCAACCCCGAATACAATTCCACTCATTTTTTTTGATATGGGCTCGAAAGGAAAGAACTTACTTAAATTAGGACTTTTCTTTAAAATTATAAGAAGCCTACCTTTATTCCTTATAAAAACGTCATTGTTAATTACTTTATTTAATAGAAAATTAGCAAAAGCCATAATATTATTCTGATCAACACAATAATCTCCCCAAAGATTGACATGATCTCTATTCCAGAGATCATGCCTATAGGCACCAAATGTTCTTCCTCTATAATCGCTTACTGAATGGTATTTGTAGCCAATACACCCTGTCACTTGACATTCTAATACCTTATTAATAATATTTATCTGATCAGAATTATTGCTGAGAACCATATTAACATAGTATCTGCCTCGGTATAATTGACATGTGACAGCTTCAATATCCAGATTGGAATATTCAGATATAAATATCAGAAAACTCAGTAAATGAAGAACTCCATCAAACTCTATTATATAAAGTATGTTCTCTATTCTTAATGGAATTGCTTCAAAAGTCACATCTTCAATAATACCAAGTATTCCTAATGATGCGAGTCCAAAATTATAAAGTTCGGAGTTTGAATCTTCTGAACATCTATGCCTTTTTCCATCAGGTGTTATTAGCGTATACGATTGAATACATGATGCTTGACTTCCATATAGATATGAATCTTCTCCATATCCACCAACAGAAAGTGTTCCTCCAACAGTTGTATCAGGATGCCTAGTCAAGATAGGAAATGATAAGCCATTTTTTCTTAAAAAATACTCAACAGACAACCATGTTTCAAAAGCTGAAACTTTAAACTTATACTCATCTATTTGTTCAAATACCGGATTTTCGACTGATACTACTAATACAATTCCCTTTGAAAGCGATTGTGTACCAAAAGAATGTCCAACACCGCGTATATTTATTGGTATCTCATTTATATTACAATAGTGAATTATATCTATTATTGAAGCTGTATTTTTCACACAGACAACAGCAAGCGGTGGTGTTGAATACATTCCACCAAAGTTTGTACAAAATGTTGATAAATATTCTTCCATCAATATAACATAAACTCCATGCAATTGACTAAGATCATTATAAATTGTCTTTTTTTCATGCCAAGTAGTATTCATTATTCCAGAACCTAGTTTTATTCCACAGTTAGAAAACAAGGTATACTTTCATGAAAACCTATCAAAATAGAGGATATTTCGTATCATGCAGACTTATAGTATACTCTTGATTAAATGCTTTATACATGCTAATCAGCACATATTATCAAAGTGGTTCTGTAATATATCTGCCCACTCTTTCTTGAACCAAGGTGTACAAAACTCTTCATTATTATTAATATATTCTTGAACATCTTTAATATTAATAAAAAATCCTTCTGATACTTCTTCTGGGTTCTCCGTTGGTGGTGTATCAGTAAAAACAACAAAGACATGACATAATTCATGTTCATATCCTACATCTTTATATTTTTCTTTATATTGGAACTTATATAAAAATTTTGGTTCTTCATTTATTACAATACCGATTTCTTCTTCCGCACGTCTCATCACGGCATGAGAAATTTCTTCATCCGGTCTCGGGTGACTGCAATATGAGTTAGACCAATATCCAGGCCAGAGTAATTTAGACTGTGCCCTCTGCTGAATGTATACCTCATTTTTTGAATTAATAATAAAGCAGGAAAAGGCACGGTGAAGATAATCACCGTCTAAATGAGCATCTATCTTATTAATGCATCCGACTCTGTTATCATTCTCATCGACTAAAACCACATATTCCATGTTAGAGCCCCCTCATTAATATACTCTTTCTTTATTTAATATGTTTATAGCATTGTTATTCCAATTGGCTTCTTCAAATGCAGTTCCAATTGAAACAAAATCAGCACCAGAATATAACAGATTATTTACCTGCTCAGTGTTTGATATTCCTCCACTAACAAACAAAAGTGTATTATCTCCAACAATAGATTTTACAAAGCTGCATATTTCATTAGAAATAACACGGTTTCTTGAGTAAAGGTAAAAAACCTTAAAGAAATTGAAATCTATACCTTCCAATGCTCTAGCAATACTTTCTATTGAGTGATCTACAGTTTTTGAATGAATAAATTTTTGAGACTTTTCATCATTGCCTAGAACAAGAGCAGCAGAACTGATTAAACAATTGTCACCATACTTTTCAGTACTCTGCTTGATGGACTCTCTCTCTAATGATAAAGAGCTATAGTATTCCATATTGGAATTTATCACTGATGTGGCAAAAAATGCATCTGCGTGAGGTGATGAAGGAAATCCGTTTGGTTTCTGAGGAGGAAAATGCGTTATGATAGGGATGGTTTTAATCTTTGATGCGGCAGCTATAAAGGGAGATACTTTCATTTCAAAGTTTTCACAATCCGTACTAGCTATTATACAAAAAGGAGCATATTTTTGAAAGGTTAATAATCTATTTATATTTATTTCATAATTAAACTTAAATGGATCGATGATAGGGATTATTGACTTTCTACATGAAGACATATATTTGTAAATATCCATAGCAAACCCTATTTTGACGTTATTAATTTAATGACCTAGTTTGACAAAACAATTTTATTAATCAAATAAAGATTTTTTTTCTCTCAAACTTTCAGTTTTTTCCCAAGAATATGCAGACCATGCTATTTCTCTTAACGGATTGCCTGAGAATTTTCTAAAAAACAACTCAATCAATATGATTACATGCCATATTAAGAATATAAATTTAAGTATACTTTTTATAATCTTATCTTTAATAGGTATATTGATAAACGTGGAGGGGAACAACCCATTGAACTGAACTTCTTTCAAATAATACAAGCACTTATCCAATGGATAATCAGCACAATAGACTACAGTGCTAATAATGGATCTACGTATACGAAAATATGTATCTTTAACATTCCCTCCAACATAATGTTGACATATAGACTCTTCCACGATCCTCATATTATTTTGAGGATTTTCTAATTTCATGTCTAATAATTCAAAAAAGAAAAAACCATCATCACAAATATATCTGGCAGGAATCAAGTTTTTTATTGATGAGACACCTACCATCATACAACAACCATGTGGATATTTTGTTTTCTTTGTAGACATTTTATTTTTGGCAAAATTCAAAAATTTTGAAGTAGGATATTTTTTCGGTGTCGGGCATTTCAATGCACCAGAACTCCCTATAAACCCTCTGCGGCGAAGATCTTCATACAGGTGTAAAAATGCATCATCAGATAGAATAACATCATCATCCATCCATCCAACTGCTGAACAGTTTATCCTTCTTGCTAAAAGAACAGTTTGATTTATTGAATATGCTTTGCTCCTGACATCTGTAAGAAACAATATCAACTTGTCGTAAACCTCATTTTTATTCAAAAGCTTTTGAACACTATCAATAATATCTTCTCTATGATTATAGTTAGATTGAATACTAACCATTAATACAGAATTAAATTTGATGCATTGTTCTATTCCTCTTTGAATTGCTTCTAAGACCTCAGATTTATCACATCGTCCCCATAGTGTCGGCAATAATATGATACTATCTATATTCTTTATATGAGATAATTGTGCACATTCCTTCAATTCTACTTCATAACAACGCTCATCACTAAAATATAGATATATATCTTTATGTTTCGAATAATTCCAGTCATTCCCTTTTACATAACATTTGGATACTTGCTTCTGAATTATCTCAAATATATTCATCTCTTATACCCCAACAAAATCACAATATTCACATATTCCAACTCTCTTTCTATTCTTTAATTGCTCTCTAATTTCATTTAAATTATTTGAATTCCATATCTCAAGAATGCTTTGGTGGTTAAGATCTCCTATAATGGCTTCTTCCATCCAATCCTGACAGCACAAAACAACAGTACCACTGAATGTTATTGTCAGTTCGGTAAATGGTTTTACACATGAATTATTTAGAAATACTTTCTTTTTTTCACCAATATTTCCAGCACGATTTGTCAAGCTTTCAGAGTCATCTCGTGTTACAAATATTAAATTATCAGTAATATTCTCCTTCCATTTTTCTATTTTCTTCATTACTATTTTATCATCAGTATAGTCATTCACTATTAACTCAGCATATTTACCAAGCTCCTTAGCAATTGTTTCATTTAATAGGGAACCATTTGTCTGAATAATTACTTTTGCATTTGTTTCGTTTTTTATCTTTTGAGCCCAATCTATAATTCTCTTATCCATCAATGGCTCATTCCTAAAAAACAAACTGATATAACCATTAAAGTCTTTTAACTGTTCCACTATTTTATCAAATAGCTCTTGCTGCATTTTCCCTTGTTTCATTTTGACTTTATTTGTAGGACAAAATGAGCAGGAATAGTTACAGCCACTTCTTGTTTCTATTTGTATAATCTTAGGGAAATCTGGCACATCTAATTTACTACTTATTAACTTAGATAAGAATGACTCTATGAACTTTGATTTAATATACTTCCTATTTATACCACTAATTGTATTTAGAACACCTTTCCTTTTTATTCGACTAAAAACATAGCGAATTTTTTCTTTATTTATAAGATTCATCTCAGTAAAATATCCTCTTTATAAGTTTCAACTCAATATGTTAAGTTAATAAGATAAATTATCTGAATTCTTGTTATAAGGGGTAATACAATAATCTGACTTTCCACCTGTTTTTATGAAATCGGCGATAGTCCTGCTGGATTAACGCAACTGTAGGTATGCGAATAAAATCATGACGCACGCTACCGCTCATGGATTACAGGCTCCAAAATCCTAGGAAAGTGTAATAAATTTTAAAACACACGAAACTATATTCAATAAAAATAAGCACGCATAAACTAGTTGCAACTTAGACTCTACTGTGGCAATATACCCGAAACGGCTACTTATGTCAAATAATGTTCTGTTTCTTCTTCGTCTAATTTTATTCTCAGATACCAGTGTTCAAACCGGGCTTTTAAATCATCATTGAGTACCGCTGTGCGTGTCTGGAGCAAGTAATGTGCACCTTGTTGATTCCATTGCATTTGCTGCTTTTTCACCATGCGTTATCCTCAGATCATCCCGCAACCCTGCCTGTACATCCAGCAATAATGCCAGCGCTAAATCAGCCTGTAAGCTGCGCTCATGGAATTCATCCAGAATCACCAGTGAAACACCTTCCAGCATCGGATCTTGCTGTAACATACGGGTTAAAATACCTTCGGTTACCACTTCAAGACGGGTAGCCGTGCTCACTTTCGTTTCTGAGCGCATCCGATAACCCACGGTCTGACCGGTATTTTCATTCAGTTGAACCGCAAGACGATTGGCAACGCTGCGAGCGGCAATCCGCCGTGGTTCTAACATAATGATACGTCCGGAAAAATCTGCTCTTTTCAGAATTTCCAGTGGCAAACCCGTAGATTTTCCAGCACCGGCAGGCGCATGAAGCAGCACCTGTGGTGAGCTTTTCAGCGCACTCAGGACAGATTCGACGACCTCGTATACAGGCAGTAAAGACACAAATACTCCATTAAAGAAAGTTAACTTTCAACGGCCAACATTGTAGCATTGCCTGCTTCAATCTTATGCCATCAGTCATTAAGGAGTTTTTATGGAGTTCCATCCTCCCTTACAATCCGCCACTCTGATTCGTCGTTATAAACGTTTCCTGGCTGATGTCATCACACCGGAAGGTGAAACACTGACTATCCACTGCGCCAACACTGGCGCGATGACTGGCTGCGCTACGCCAGGAGATACCGTTTGGTACTCCACATCTGACAATCCAAAGCGTAAGTATCCCAACAGTTGGGAATTGACCGAAACACAGGATGGTCACTGGATTTGTGTCAATACGCTCAGAGCAAACGATTTAGTGGCCGAGGCGATTCAACAAAATGCGATTTCAGAATTTTCTGAATACAAAAAAATCAGCCGGGAAGTAAAATATGGCAAAGAGAGTAGCCGGATAGATCTGTTGTTACAGGCAGAGCAACAAATTAATTGCTATATCGAAGTGAAATCAGTGACGCTTCTCCAGGAAAATTGTGGCTATTTCCCCGATGCTGTTACTACCCGTGGGCAGAAACACTTACGGGAACTACAACACATAGCGGAGCAAGGACAAAGAGCGGTTTTATTTTTTGCGGTCTTGCATTCTGGCATCAGGCAAGTCGCGGCGGCTGCGCATATTGATCACAATTATTCATCTCTTTTGGAACAAGCGCGAAACTCTGGGGTCGAAGTTATCTGTTACCAGGCAAGCATTACAGAAAAAGGGATGGTTTTAGGCGATAAGTTAACTTTTGTACTAAGTCGTTAATTTATTGATTGACCTAATATTTACAGTCAAGTTGTAGAGGGTGTAAAGTCATTCACTACGTTTGTCTTCACACCATTGTGAAACTAATGGCAGGAACAATTGCCAACCCATGCTCCATCTGCTATTTATAGCGGCCTGTTTTTTTCCCCGCTAGGGGTTCGTTTGATAGTGCGTGTGTTAGGAGAAGTATTATGCAAGAAGGGCAAAAACGTAAAACCTCGTCCTTAAGCATTCTCGCCATCGCTGGGGTAGAACCTTACCAAGAGAAGCCAGGTGAAGAATACATGAACGATGCCCAGTTGGCGCATTTCAAGCTAATTCTTGAAGCATGGCGCAATCAGCTCAGGGATGAAGTCGATCGTACTGTATCTCATATGCAAGATGAGGCAGCGAACTTCCCAGACCCAGTTGACCGTGCAGCGCAGGAAGAAGAGTTCAGTCTTGAATTACGTAACCGTGATCGTGAACGTAAATTGATTAAGAAGATCGAGAAGACACTGAAAAAAGTCGAAGACGACGATTTCGGTTTTTGTGAATCCTGTGGCGTTGAGATAGGCATCCGTCGTTTGGAAGCCCGTCCAACCGCAGATTTGTGTATTGATTGTAAAACCCTGGCCGAAATCCGTGAAAAGCAGATGGCAGGCTAATTAATGGTGTTTTGATACGGCGCCTTAACGGCGCCGTACGAACAACCCTCGCTGATCCTCATATGATAAAACCTGAACGTCCCCGCGCTTATATTGGGCGTTTCGCCCCCTCACCTTCTGGTGATCTTCACTTTGGTTCATTAATCACCGCAATTGGCAGCTATTTGCAAGCCCGGGCTTGTCAGGGAAAGTGGCTGATACGAATTGACAACATTGATCCACCGAGGGAGGTTCCCGGTGCGGCCAGCCGTATTCTCCACGCTCTTGAGCATTATGGGTTACATTGGGATGATAAGATTCTCTATCAATCTCAACGCCATGAGGCTTACCGTCATATACTTAATCAGTTGCAACAACAGGGCTTAAGCTATTATTGCACCTGTCCCCGTCAACGTATTCAGCAAGCTAATGGTTTTTATGACAGAAACTGCCGTGAATTAAATTTGCCTGTTAATCACGCCGCAATCCGGCTAAAACAAAACAACCCTGTTTATGGTTTTAAAGATAAGTTGCAGGGATACCTAAACGCCGATCCTGTCATGGCTGAAGAAGATTTTATTATTCATCGTCGTGATGGTCTATTTGCCTATAATTTAGTAGTTGTTATCGATGATGATTACCAAGGCGTGACTGAAGTCGTCAGAGGCGCTGATTTAATTGAGCCAACTGTCCGCCAGATTGCACTTTATCAGCAATTAAATCTCAAGCTACCTGATTACATTCACCTGCCACTGGTTCTGAATAAGGACGGCAACAAACTTTCCAAACAAAATCACGCCCAGCCAATCCCATTAGATGATCCCCGGCCGTTATTAATTGAAGCATTATCTTTTCTTAATCAGCCTGTCATAAAAAACTGGCAAGATCTTTCCCGCGATCAATTGTTGAAAAAAGCAACAGCACGTTGGGATTTGGATCGAATTCCACGGCAAGGTAAAATATACAGGTAACGTGAATAAAGTTAAGGTTAGTCATAACAACCATTCTCAAAAAATACACAGTAGGCTATGATTAGCTGCTGTTTTTTATTCGTTTTATATGATTAGTTACTTATCGAGGTGTACCATTTTTAACCGAGTAGCAAATTTCTGCCGTAATTTATTGATCCGCGAGGGGAAAATTAACCGCGAGCTACAGGCAGCCAGTGAAAGGCCAGTCACCGTATCTGACCATTCTACTCAGGAAGAGTACGTAACTCTTCACTCTAATCGCAAAAAAACCCATCAGTCCTCATCCAACGTGAAAACACAAAGGAAGGTTGAGCAGGAGAGTCTTCATTTGGATTTACCAATAACGGTAATTCCACGGGAGCAGCACAATATTTCCCGCAAAGATATCAGTGAAAATGCCCTGAAAGTACTTTATCGTTTAAATAAATCCGGCTTTGAAGCTTATCTGGTCGGCGGTGGTGTCCGTGACTTACTACTCGGCACACAACCGAAAGATTTTGATATTGCAACCAATGCAACACCAGAACAAGTCCGTAAATTATTTCGCAACTGCCGTCTGGTTGGACGCCGCTTTCGTTTAGCCCATATTATGTTTGGCCCGGAAGTGATTGAAGTCGCAACATTCCGTGGACCACATGAGCAGACTGATTCTGACGATAAAAATCAGTCACAACAGGCTCAGAGCGGTATGTTGTTACGGGATAACATCTTTGGTTCAATTGAAGAAGATGCTATGCGCCGTGATTTCACCATTAACAGCCTTTATTACGGCATCAACGATTTCTCTCTGCGTGATTATGCCGGTGGCCTTAATGATCTGGAAACCGGTGTTATCCGTTTAATTGGCGATCCAGAAACCCGTTATCGGGAAGATCCGGTCAGAATGCTGCGTGCAGTTCGCTTCGCCAGCAAACTGGATATGACAATCAGCGAAGATACTGCCGAGCCTATTTCCCGTCTGGCTTTTCTGCTGAGTAATATTCCACCAGCTCGTCTGTTTGAAGAATCGTTAAAATTGTTGCAAACAGGTCAAGGCTACAGCACTTATAAACTTCTGCGCAAATACCGCCTGTTTCAACCGTTATTCCCATTGGTCCAACGCTATTTCACCGAAAATAACGATTCGCCTATGGAACGTATGCTCAATCAGGTTTTGAAGAATACCGACTATCGGCTACAAAATGATAAACGGGTTAACCCCGCGTTTCTGTTCGCCTCAATGCTTTGGTATCCATTGGTTGAACATGCAGAAAAGCTGTCTCAGGAAAGTGGTCTGACTTACTACGACTCCTTCGCCCTGGCGATGAATGATATTCTGGACGAACAGTGCCACTCTCTTGCCATTCCTAAGCGCCTGACAACCATCATGCGTGATATCTGGCAATTGCAGTTACGTCTGCCACGCCGCCATGGTAGACGGGCAAACAAACTGATGGAACACCCTAAATTCCGTGCCGCCTATGACCTGCTGGAACTGCGTGCCAATGTCGAAAGCCGCAATGAGCTAAAAGACCTTGCTCATTGGTGGGAAGCATTCCAGCAAGCCAATGCATCACAACAACGGAGTATGATTTCTGAGCTGGGCAGTGATATTGTCCGTCGTCGCACACGACCACGCCGCCACTATAAACCAAGACTGAGCAGGGACAGCTGATCATCATGACCTGTGTTTATATCGCGGTTGGCAGCAACCTGGCAGAACCTGTGCAGCAAGTAAAAAATGCACTTGCTGCATTAAAAGATTTACCGGAAACAGAGTTTATTGCCAGCTCCTCATGGTATCGAACCAAACCGATGGGGCCACAAAATCAGCCTGACTTTCTGAATATGGCGGTAGCACTGGAAACCACTCTGGCACCGGAAGAGCTGCTCAATCACACTCAGGCGATTGAACTGGCTCAGGGACGAGTCAGAAAAGATGAACGTTGGGGGCCAAGGACACTTGATCTGGATATCATGCTATTTGGTGATCAGGTGATTGATACCGAACGCTTAACCATCCCCCACTATGGACTGAAACAACGCGAATTCATGCTCTACCCGTTGGCTGAAATCGCCCCTGACCTGGTATTTCCTGATGGGGAAGCTTTATCTGAAAGACTGAAACATATCCCGGAAAACGGCCTGGTACTCTGGCAGCCACCGCAGCCCTCTGATCCTAATCATTGTAGATAAGGATCTCAGTTCAGTCCGTGGCCGATTTCTGTATATAACAAGAAAAATTGCAGGAGGAAGATAGATAATGAAACCCATCACCATGGCTGATCTGAATCAGCTCAAAAAAGAAAAACGTAAATTCGCTACTATTACCGCTTACGACTCCAGCTTTGCCCAGCTATTTGCCGGGCAAGGTATTGATGTCATGCTGGTTGGTGATTCACTGGGTATGACATTACAAGGGGCTAATACCACCATTCCAGTGACTGTCGAAGATATTGTCTACCACACTCGTTGCGTCCGTGCTGGTGCGCCCTATACTTTCCTTATTGCCGATATGCCTTTCATGAGTTATGCCACACCGGAACAAAGTTGTGAAAACGCCGCCAAACTTATGCGTGCCGGAGCTAACATGGTGAAAATTGAGGGCGGCAGTTGGTTAAGCGATACCACTAAGATGCTTACCGAACGTTCCGTACCTGTTTGCGCTCATTTGGGACTAACGCCTCAGTCTGTTCATGTTCTTGGGGGTTATAAAGTCCAGGGACGTGATGAAAAATCGGCTAATCAGTTGATAAAAGATGCGATTACACTGGAACAAGCGGGCATACAATTGCTGGTGCTGGAGTGTGTCCCTACCGAATTAGCTAAACGGATTACCGATGAATTACAAATCCCGGTGATTGGTATTGGTGCCGGTAATGTGACTGACGGACAAGTTTTGGTGATGCATGACGCACTGGGAATTACCGCCAGACCACCTAAATTTGCGAAAAACTTCCTTGAAGAGGCAGGAAATATGCGCGATGCCATCCGCCTGTATAAAGAGCAGGTAGAAAGTGGATCCTATCCTGGTAAAGAACATTCATTTGATTAATAAATTATCCTTGTTAGCCCGAAGACTTTGAACACATTAAGGAGTATTAAGCAATGCTGATTGTCGAAACAGTACCGATTCTACGCCGTGAAATCCGCCGCTGGCGTCAGGAAGGGAAACGCATTGCATTGGTGCCAACAATGGGTAACCTGCACAACGGCCATATGACATTAGTTGATGAAGCCAAAGGGCAGGCAGATATTGTCATCGTCAGTATCTTCGTTAACCCGATGCAGTTTAATCGTCAGGATGATCTGGCAAGATATCCACGTACCTTACAAAAAGATTGCGAAAAACTTCACCAACATGGTGCTGATCTGGTCTTTGCCCCCTCCGATAAGGAAATATACCCCAATGGTATGGAACATCAGACGTATGTTGAAGTTCCTGAACTTTCTACCATACTGGAAGGTGCCAGCCGTCCTGGTCATTTCCGCGGTGTTTCAACCGTGGTGAGCAAACTGTTCAATCTGGTGCAACCGGATTTAACCTATTTTGGCGAGAAAGATTTTCAGCAATTACAACTTATCCGCAAGATGATTGCCGATCTGGCTTATGATATTACTTTGGTTTCAGTACCAACGGTACGCGATAAAAATGGCCTGGCACTGAGTTCGCGTAATAACAATTTAACCGCCGATGAACATAGAATTGCGCCAGAACTCAGCAAGATCATGAAATCTATCGCTGAAAAAATGGCGCAAGGTGAACGCCACACAGAACAATTACTCACTCAAGCTTCCGAACAGCTACGCCAAGCTGGTTTTATGCCTGATGAGTTGTTTATCCGTGATGCCGAAACTCTGACACCGTTGAATACCGAAAGTAAAAACGCGGTTATTCTGATGGCCGCCTGGTTAGGGCAAACCCGATTAATCGATAATCAGCAGGTCGATTTAACTCAATAATAGTCTGTTCTGTCAGACGTTATTGGCGCAGAAAAATAAAATAACAGGTTCTAAGTTGTCATCAAATCAGGAGAAAACCATGTTGCGCACTATGCTACAAGGGAAATTGCACCGAGTGAAAGTCACTCAGGCAGATCTGCATTATGAAGGTTCCTGTGCAATTGATCAGAACTTTATGGATGCAGCCGGTATTCTGGAATATGAAGCCATTGATATCTATAACGTGGATAACGGCGAACGTTTTTCCACTTATGCTATTGCCGCTGAACGTGGTTCCAGAATCATTTCAGTCAACGGAGCAGCGGCTCACCGTGCTAAGGTAGGTCATAAGTTAATTATCTGCTCATATATACAAATTTCTGACGAAGATGCCCGTCATCATAAGCCTAATATGGCTTACTTTGACGGTGACAATATTATGAGCCGTATTGCCAAAGCCGTTCCGGTTCAAGTGGCTTGAGTTAAACAGTCCCCTAAAATTGGCAAGCAAAATTTAGGGGGCTATTATAAATAGCAACTTTTAATGAAATCGTTATTCATTGCAAAAGAAATGTATTACAAGGCACCAATATTCCCAACTTACCGCTAACGTTAAAATAGCATCGATGATTTTCACTATTAACTCTGTTAGCCAAATCGATTAAATTATCAATATCGTTAATTTCATGCCTTTCAAAAGATTGCATATATCTGTTCATCTCAACGATATGAAGCATTTGTTTAATTCTAGCCTCAATTCCTACATCTCTAACGTACTGACTAAATTTCGGGGAGACCCAGAATAATAGCTCCATCATACCGTTTAATCGTTCTGTAAGAGTACTAATTACATCCTCTTTTGCAGTCACATTGTTCACACGCCATGCCGGTTCATTGTGTGATATACGATTACGAAATACACGGACCTCTTCGATACGACGGCGAATAATATCCCTTTGATGAAATGCAATATTTTTTCTAACGCCGACACGTGGTAACTTTTTAAATACTTTGCTGAGTCCGTTAGGCCAGAGAAAATGATTATCAGAACCATCATAGAAATGTTTATCTAGCAAATATTCCCAAGTGGAAAAATCAGTTTGGGAAATCACCTGATCCAATGTTGGTATAGACGAAACAATACCTTTTTCTTCAAGTGATCTCATTGCTGATTTTTTAGCTGATTTTATATTAGCTTTGAAATTTTTAACTTGTTCAGCACTTATCGATTGCCCTTGATCATTTATATCCTGATTAAAGGGAATTAAATCGAACCAATATTGACCAGAGGCACCAAAATATTTCGCCTGGGCAACATTATTCATGGCATTACGAAGAGCAACTTCTATCAATTGAACTAATGGATAAAAAGCACTCACTACAGCAAGATTCCAACAATACGCACCAAATAATTGGGAATTATTCGTAGTTATCAACGATGTTCTATAGCTTGTTAAACGAGCTTTGCTCAATAACCGTTCTGGCTCTGAGTAATCATAGTTATAAGGCATAATAAATTGTCCTGACCTTGATTTATATCATTATCACAAGGTTATGAATCAATTGACAGTATCATCAATAAGATGTACAGTTTTTCACGTAGCTAGTTGACGGTTCTTCTCCCATCTTAGTCATGGTGCCAGTTCCCCAACATAAAGCGAAGGAATATCAGCCCCGAAATCATAATCAATGGTTTCGGGGTTTTTCATTTATGAAGCTATTTAAGTCCTCAACCCCCGCCCTGTTTCAATCAAATACCAGGCGACAAAATAAAAAACCGCAATAAACGCAGTCAAAACACCCAACGTTACTGTTAAAGAAACATCGGTAATTCCCATAAAGCCGTAACGGAAACCACTAATCATATAAACGATCGGATTCAGTTTGGAAACAGCTTGCCAAAATGGCGGTAATAATGTCAGCGAATAAAACACCCCGCCAAGATAAGTCAGAGGCGTTAATACGAAGGTCGGAATAATGCTGATATCATCAAATGTCTTAGCAAAAATAGAATTCAGCAAACCACCCAGCGAGAACAGAATTGATGTCATCAGCAAAGTGACAACAATCATCCACCACGCATGAATATGAAGCGGAACAAAAAACAGAGAAACCAATGTCACCAGAATACCAACACAAACACCGCGGGCAACACCACCACCCACAAAACCTGCAATAACAATATGTGTTGGAACCGGCGCTACCAATAATTCCTCAATACTGCGCTGAAATTTCGCCCCAAAGAAAGAAGAAGAAACATTGGCATAAGAGTTAGTAATCACTGCCATCATAATCAGGCCAGGGACAATAAACTGCATATAATCCACACCGCCCATTTGTCCAATCCGCGAACCGATCAAACTACCAAAAATAACAAAATAGAGTGACATAGTGATAACCGGCGGTAATAAAGTCTGTACCCAGATACGACCAAAACGGGTAATTTCTTTAATCCAGAGCGTTTTTAGCGCCACCCAGTACAGCTGAATCATTTACGGTCTCCTTGCTTGTTGTTCACCAAACTGACAAACAACTCTTCCAGACGGTTTGCTTTATTACGCATACTTGGGATCTGAATACCCTGAGCATTTAATTGGGTAAATACACCATTTAACCCCTGTTCACGCTGAACATCGACTTCCAGGGTCGATGTGTCTATCACCCGGTAATTATATCCGGCAAGTTCAGGCGCTGGACTTTTCGTCGCCAGATCGAAGAAGAACGTTTCAGATTCCACCTGACTAAGTAAATTTTTCATACTGGTGTTTTCCACCAGCTCACCATGCTGAATAATACCAATATTACGGCATAGCATTTCTGCCTCTTCCAGATAGTGCGTGGTCAGAATGATCGTTGTTCCCTGTGCATTCAACTCTTGCAAAAAATTCCACATAGAGCGGCGCAGTTCAATATCAACACCGGCTGTCGGCTCATCAAGGATTAATAATTTAGGCTGATGCATCAAAGCACGTACAATCATCAGACGCCGTTTCATACCACCAGACAAGCGGATCGCCCGTTGATCGCGTTTTTCCCACAGATCCAATTTTGACAGATAAGTTTTCGCTCTGGCTTGAGCCACTTTTCGCGGCACACCGTAATAACCCGCCTGATTGAGAACAATCTGCAACACCGTTTCAAACGGGTTAAAGTTAAACTCCTGCGGAACAAGACCTAACTGGCGCTTGGCATTCACAATATCCGTATCAATATCGTAGCCAAACACCTTAACCTTACCGCTGCTTTTGTTTACCAGAGAACTGATAATACCGATTGTGGTGGACTTCCCTGCACCGTTCGGACCCAATAACGCGTAGAAATCTCCTGCTTCTACATTCAGGTCAATCCCACGCAGCGCCTTAACATCACCAGTGTAGGTCTTGGTAAGCTGCGTTAACTCCAATGCATAAGTCATAAATTAAAAAAACCTTTATTATCTGGCCGCTTTTGCGTGCAATATGAAAATATAATGCGCCTTTCCTGCCTGGTTTTCTTTGCAAAAACAGTAGAAAGATGAAAAACAAACAGCAACAAAATATTAAAATTTTAATTGATGTTGTATATGATTCTATCTTAAATAAACGCTATCAGGCTATTCACCATGATGAAAAAAATAGAAGAGTTGCTTGCCAATAACAAGCAGTGGTCAGAATCGGTTAACGAAGAAAACCCAAAATTTTTCAAAGAATTAGCAAAGTCTCAGAAACCCCATTTCTTGTGGATTGGTTGCTCAGACAGTCGGGTACCCGCAGAAAAACTGATTGATGCCGCTCCCGGTGACCTGTTTGTGCACAGAAATGTGGCAAACCTGGTTATCCATACTGACTTAAATTGTCTTTCTGTTATTCAATACGCAATAGACGTACTGGAAGTTGAACATATTATTATCTGCGGCCATTATGGCTGTGGTGGTATCGAAGCCGCAATTGATGGCACTGAACTGGGATTGATTAACAACTGGCTGCTGCATATCCGCGATCTCTGGTATAAACACAGTTCTATGCTAGGTGAATTACCGCCTAATGAACGCCTGAACCGTCTGTGCGAAATCAACGTTGTCGAACAAGTGTATAACCTTGGTCACTCAACTATTATGCAAGCCGCATGGAAACGGGGACAGAAAGTGATGATCCACGGCTGGGTTTACGGTATCCATAATGGTCAGTTGCAGGATCTGGACGTCACGGCTGACAGTCGTGAAAAGCTGGAACTTGCCTATCGTCAGACCGTATCCAAACTGACGAATAAAAAGTAAGTTTTCAGGTAACTATACCCTATAGATTTCAAGATGCATCGCGACGGCAAGGGAGCGAATCCCCAGGAGCATAGCTCACTATGTGACCGGGGTGAGCGAGTGCAGCCAACAAAGAGGCAACTTGAAAGATAACGGGTATAACAAAATACGCTGTAGAAAAGGTTATATTTAACCTCTTCTACAGCGTAATTAAACGAAGATTAATACAGATTTTCATTTTATTAAATCGCTGCCTATTTAAATATCAAGTATCTATTTTGATTTCTTTATTTTACGAATGTACGCATATGGTAATAAAAAGAAAACAAAATAGTTCATGAAAAAGAACATTTTTATGGGCGATCTAATCACATTACCTGTAATAACAATGTTGATATTTCGGTAAGACCACTCTAAAGTGTCAACAATGTGATAACAGTTACTTGCGAGGAAAGTTCTATGCTCACTCATGTCAGAAAAATTGCAAACTCTGTTGGTACTATTATTCCAGCTCAACTATTGAAATCCCTCTACCTGAAAGAGGGTGACCAATTATCAATTGTCGAAGAACAAAGGAAAACCGTGATCTCTGCGGTAAACCATCGTCCCAAGTACAAATTAGCCGATCGACTTGCTTTATGTGACTCAGAAGCACCAATGCCTGAAATCTTAAAAGAATGGGATGCCAGTAAGCCTGTAGGGAATGAAGTGTAATGGCAATATTTCAACGAAGGGATATTATTGAGGCTTGCTTAAACCCAGTCGCTGGTCAAGAGCTGCAAGGTGACAAAAGGCCATACATATTGGAATAAATTCTACTGTTAATCAGGGATATCTGCCGATATGGTTCTACGACCGGAAGCCGTATTAGGCACCAGTGCCGAAATGTAGATAGGGACGCAGCCCTATACATCATTCCTGAATCACAAAATAAAAACGGCAACCCGAAAGCTGCCGCTTCCAGATTCTGTCAAAATTACTCT
Source organism: Photorhabdus sp. RM322S (assembly GCF_042879395.1). NCBI lineage: Bacteria > Pseudomonadati > Pseudomonadota > Gammaproteobacteria > Enterobacterales > Morganellaceae > Photorhabdus > Photorhabdus sp. RM322S. The sequence goes on along the minus strand of NZ_JBHFKW010000012.1, from coordinate 22,373 downwards.
TCCAACAAAATCACATGGCCGATATAAGGCAAATGGCGATAATGCTGCGCATAATCAATACCGTAACCCACAACAAATTTATCTTCAATTGAGTAACCAATCCATTCAACCGGAACATCAACTTCACGGCGGGAAGGTTTATCAAGCAAAGTACAGATTGCCAGTGATTTTGGCTCACGCAGTGCCAGAATTTCACGCACTTTATTCAGAGTATTACCTGAATCAATAATGTCTTCCACAATCAGCACATGTTTGCCACGAATATCTTCATCCAAATCTTTAAGAATTTTCACATCGCGGGTGGAATTCATACCGCTGCCATAACTGGAAGCCGTCATAAAATCCACTTCATGAGGAACCTGAATTTCACGGCACAAATCAGCCATAAAAATAAATGAGCCTCTCAGTAACCCGACCATAACCAGCTCGTTGCCACTGTCACGATAGTGTTCAGTGATCTGTTTTCCCAACTCAGCGATACGTTGCTTAACCTCCTGTTCGGAGATCATAACTTCTACAGTGTGTTTCATTATAAATATAACCAATTGTTTTTAAAAATAATAATCATGATAAAGCACAGTGAAAATCATGATTATTAGTATGCCGATTGATACTCCGTTCTTTTGAACAGAATAAGATACAGCTAACCAACAAATCGTTCTAGTGACTCTAATATTTTGCGTTTCTGTCCACGTTTCATCGTCGGGGAACATTTAACCGCCTTATAAACTTCACGCATACAATAATCAGCGACTTTACCTTTAACAATATTATGATAATCAGTGCTGATTTTTCCCTTAATATCATTAATATCAAATGCCGCATGAGCATCTATACAATTAACAAACGAATCCCATTGCAAAAACTTATGATCTTTCTGAAGCAGATCAACCTGACATTGAAGAAGCTCCTGCCGTAATTGGATAAATTCGCTGATTTTAGAATTAATTATCAGAACAAGCAGCGGCTCACAGTAGCAAACCAACAGATATTTTAACTTTGGAGGCGTTGTAAAAGGACAGTGAAGATAAAGAACATCTCCCATAGCTAAACTCTGCCGGGCTAAGAAATCTGCCCTAAAAGATGCAGGAAATTTGTCACCAAGATTAGTCATCAGCTACTCAGCAGAAGTCAGATAAGCAACTAATTTGTCACCATCTTTGCAACTGGCCGCTATTACTTCCAATGGAATTTCACCATTCTGATCAGCGGCCATCCAAACGCTATCGTGACTGATATCACGTATTTCTTTAAAAGAAAGATTCCCATACTTCTCAATTGCTTCATTTATGCAATTAATATCTGAATCACTGAATACATCTTCATTGAAATTACGTAACGCACGCACCTGATGATTTCCATTACTGCCGTCTACTGACAAAGATGATCGAATAACATCAATGTCACACCCATTTGGAATAAAGCGCCCGTCACCTCTGGCTATCTTTATAATATCATAAGCATTTTCTGCGACAGGCCCATCTTTCATCGCAAGATAGTTATCACCAGTAATAAGCCGTCCATAATATTCTAAATGGAGCCTGTCAGCAAAATACAGAATTTTACCCACATGATAAATATCAGGGATTGGCGCTACAGAGGCAACATACAGAATAGCCTCTACAGCCTTTTCTGAGTCAAACCTTACATTAAGCATCTCAACACCTTCATTTAAACAGGACAAATAACACTCAAAAATCTGCGTCTATTTTAGTGCCTACAGTAATCACTGTACAACGCTTTGTGGTGTTCTATTGATACTGACCGCCACCATGGCCTAAAAAACACGATAAAACCAAATAAGAGGCAATGTGAGCAAGATTATTTACTAACAGTAAAACCCAGCATCATACCGGTATCCTCATGCTCCAGCAGATGACAATGCGCCATAAATGGATATTTAGCTCCCGCCGTATGATTGAACTGAACCAGCACTTCACTCTCCTTACCTTCCACATGAACAATATCTTTCCAGCCACTGCGGTGAGCAGCAGGTTTGCGGCCATTTTCACGCAAAATGCGGAAACGGGTACCGTGGATATGGAACGGATGCAGCATCATATCGCCAACCCCCGAAATCACCCAGTGCTCATATTGCCCCTGTTTAACATCAAAAGCAGGTTCTGTCATAGAGAAAGCCTGCCCATTGATGGTATTCGCATGATGGAAATTGAATTCACCGCCATGATGCATATCTCCGTGGTTCATATTCCCATGATGCATTCCCATACCCGCCATAGCTTGCTCACCGTAGCGCTGAGACAACAGCATCATCCCCTGCATATCCAGACGACCATCCATCGCCAGATGCAAATTACGTCTATTCAAGCCCTTTAGGGAAGGCAAGGCAGGAAGAGCGACAAGCTGCTCCGACAATATTGTGCGGCTGGAAAAAAGCTGAGGTTGAATACGTAAAACTGGTAATGGCTGATCGAACGGCGGTAATGTCATTCCCATCTGAACCACCGGTAACGTCACCAGATCGAAAGGTTTTCCATCCGACGTATTCACCACGACTTCAAAACGTTCTCCCGACAGAATCGATAACTTATTAACCGCAACGGGTTCTGCTAACAAGCCACCATCACTGGCAACAACATACAATTCTCGGCCATCACCAGCAGCAATATTCAGGCTGCGGGCATTACAACCATTCAGCAAACGCAGGCGTAACCAACCACGTGGCGCGATATGCTGAGGTAAAACAACGCCGTTGGTCAACATCATATCGCCAAACCAACCAACAGCAGCACTCATCACATCCAGTTGATAATCAATCTGACCCTCTTTATTCAAGCGTTTATCCTGTAAAATCACCGGAACATCATCCACCCCCCATTGGTTTGGCAAACCCGTTTTAATGCTGTTCTCATCTTCAATCAGTACTAATCCACCAAGCCCCATTGCCACCTGATAACCCGTATTACCATGTGTATGCGGATGGAACCAGCAAGTTGCTTCCGGTTGTTCAAGGGTAAAACTCACGGTTCGACTCCCACCTGGTGCAATCATCGCATGTGGACCACCATCAGCCTCCCCGGTAATTTCCAGACCGTGCCAGTGAACCGTCGTCTCTTCCGGCAGATGATTACGAATATCGATAGTGACAGGTTTACCTGAAGTCAATTTCAATGCCGGGCCAAGTAAATCACCATTGTAACCCCAAGTTTTAGTCACCGATCCCGCTCTAAAACAGGATTGCCCGGCTTTGATTTCAATAGCAATTTTACCTGATGCATCTGGCTCTATCTGTGGAGGAATGGGGAGCGCCGGATAGGGTTCAGCAAAGGAGAAACAGCTCCAGACAGGTAACATACCGGAGACACCGATAACGGCACTTAATTTAATAAAATCACGTCGTTGCATATCAATCTCCTGATTAAACTGGCAAAAAATAACACATAGCAGCAACGTAAAGGTTACCCTTACGGGAAGGTCAAGCGATGGGAATGTGATTTAAATCGATCTTTACAGTAATTTAAAAAAATATATTTTTCCGGACAAAGATATTAATATGTTAACGTAACCTGACATGAATTCATTATAATAATACAAATGCGAAAATTAGCCTTATTGACTTACCTATTAGTTCTTTTCGGTTTTTCCCACCCCGCAAAAGCGCTGACAGAAAATGAAGCTGAAGATCTGGCAGATCTGACAGCGGTGTTTATCTATCTAAAATATGACTGTGGTTACAGCCAAATCCCTGACCGGGAAATTAAGCGGGCCATTATCTATTTCGCTCAACGTAATAAGTGGGATTTGACCAATTACAACAGCCAATTGATGGATAGACTCAATGAAGAAAGCTATCAGGATCTGAAAGGTATTTACCTCTCCAATGCGATAAAGTGCCATGCCCTCGCCAGAGATTCGTTGAGCCTATTTGCCTACGTGAAGTAGTTCCTCCCCTCATACCCCTTAAGGGGTAAATTTCACCGTGCAACTGTGAGGATTGTTGGCTATTATGTGAGCCCAATTTTCACGGCCATCACAGTGGAGGAAAGCTGCGGCATGTCACAAAAAGAAACTTGGTACGAAACCCTGCACGCCAATTTTGGTCAGTATTTTTCGGTCGATAAAGTGCTTTATCACGATAAAACTGAGCATCAGGATTTGATTATCTTTGAAAATGCGGAGTTAGGCCGCATCATGGCGCTGGATGGTACAGTACAAACGACTGAACGTGATGAATTTATCTACCACGAAATGATGGCTCATGTTCCTCTGTTCGCCCACGGAAACGCCAAACGCGTGCTGATTATCGGCGGTGGCGATGGCGGTATGCTGCGCGAAGTCTGTCGTCATCAATACCTTGAAAGCGTTACTATGGTTGAAATTGATGCCGGCGTAGTTGAATTCTGCCGTCAGTATCTGCCTAACCATAATGCCGGTGCTTATGATGATCCGCGCTTCAACCTGGTCATTGACGATGGTGTTAATTTCGTTAGCACCACCGACCAGAAATTCGATGTCATTATTTCTGACTGCACGGATCCGATCGGACCTGGTGAAGGATTATTCACATCGGAATTCTATCAAGGTTGCCAGCGCTGTCTGAATGAAGGTGGCATTTTTGTTGCCCAGAATGGCGTCTGTCTTCTACAACAGGATGAAGCGGTAACCAGCCATAAAAAATTGAGCAACTATTTCGCTGACAGCAGTTTCTATCAGGCTGCTATTCCAACCTATTATGGTGGAATAATGACCTTTGCATGGGCAAGCCAGAACCGGGCATTACGTCATGTAGATCCGACAACACTGCAACAGCGCTTTAATGCCGCAGGTTTTACCTGCCGCTACTACAACCCAGCCGTTCACGTAGGTAGCTTTGCTCTACCGCAATATCTGCTGGATGCACTATCCAAGAACCCATAATCACCCATAAGCCAAGAGGTGAAATAAATTGCACAAGCTGAAATTGCACGGCTTTAATAACCTGACAAAAAGCCTGAGTTTTTGTATTTATGATATCTGCTATGCAAAAAGCCAAGCTGATCGGGATAGTTATATCGCCTACATTGACGAACAATATAACGCTAATCGTTTAACGGAAATTCTCAGCGAAACCTGTTTGATCATTGGTGCAAATATTCTGAATATTGCCCGCCAAGACTATGAGCCACAAGGGGCAAGTGTCACTATACTCGTCAGCGAAGAGCCGATGGATCCAAAGGATGTAGACAATACTGAAAATCCAGGTCCATTACCCGATTCTGTCGTTGCTCATTTGGATAAGAGCCATATCTGTGTCCACACTTACCCAGAGAGTCATCCGGGCGGTGGCATATGCACTTTCCGGGCTGATATTGAAGTATCAACCTGCGGTGTTATTTCACCTCTCAAAGCGCTGAACTATCTGATCCACGAATTGGAATCGGATATTGTCACAATGGATTATCGCGTCCGTGGTTTCACCAGAGATGTGAATGGCGTGAAGCACTATATCGATCACGAAATCAGTTCTATTCAGAATTATATGACCGAAGAAGTGCAATCACAGTATTACATGATGGATGTCAATATTTATCAGGAAAATTTATTTCATACAAAAATGATGCTAAAAGAATTTGACCTGAATGATTGTTTATTTAATGCCACACCAGAGCAATTAAGTGAAACTGAAAAGCTGGAAATTACCCATCTCTTAAAAAAAGAGATACAAGAAATTTACTATGGACGTAATTTACCCGCTGTTTAACTTTCACTAACTTATTATTTAACCTGAGGTTTGCTTAAGAAGGGGACTAAGTGCCTGAGGCACGATCAAAGTTTTTGCTAGATAAAACAAAATCGTGGAGATCCTCAGGCACATCTAATTTAGAAGAACTTTACTGCTCGATGACTTTTGCCAACAATTTATTCCTCTCTGGCATCAACAGTTAATTGAAAATGGCTTGCTCAAACGTCGCCGCGAAGTTTCCCTTTCTCTCAGTGAAGTCATGACGCTCCTCATTTTATTCCACATGAGCCATTATCGTGATTTTAAAACGTTTTATATTCAGCATGTTAAACACTATCTTCAGGCCGATTTTCCCAAATTGGTCAGCTATACCCGGATGTTAACCTTGAAGCAAAAGGCGCTCATTCCCCTCTGTGCTTTTCTTTCGTCACGCAAGGCTGAAACCCAGGGGATCGCTTTTATTGATTCAACCAAAATTGCCGTTTGTCACAACCTCCGTATTCCCCGTCATCGCGTATTTGAGGGCGTCGCACAGCGAGGGAAAACGTGTACAGACGGTTTTATGGCTTTAAACTTCATCTGATTATCAATGATTGTGGTGAACTTTTGGCGGTTAAGTTGACCTCAGGAAATAAAGATGATCGTCATCCAGTCAAAGCACGGGTACAAGGGTTAAAAACCGAGCTTGAATTTACGGGATTGTGATATCGCTATTTTTAAACGAAACTGAGGTTAGTCATGTCACTTTGGTATTCTTAAAAGAAAAAACCCGCTGTTAGCGGGCTTTTCATGGTTTTGATAGAGGGATTATCTTACGAGTGTTTCGACAGCTCACGCCGAGCCAATTCAGCCAAGAATCCGCTGCGGCTATGATACTCACGATGTGAGTTCACGTATTCATCAATTCTACCCAACAAAAGTTGGGGCATAGTAATGTTTAGCTTGATGGCTTTTCCATCGTATTTAGTTAAATCCATGTCAACATAAGCCCAACTGCCGCCGGTGCAATCTTCATTGCTTAGATGGTCAGCAACAGTTCTGGCTTGTACTGGAGCCTCACCCTTTTCGCTCATGTATTCAAAATAAGTATCTAATGCGTTTTGAGCATCGCTAATAGCGTCGTCAATGGTATCGCCAGCAAAGTAACATCCGATCACGTCTGGCACAAAACCGGAAAACGATCCGTCGTCAGCCTGATGTAAATAAATAGGATATCTCATGCTTACACCTTCTCTTTGATTAAAGAGCGGCCTTTCAACCGCTTAATTAAGTTATTTCAGTCCTGCTTGTTTAAGTATTTTATTGAGCGTCCCGACCGCCAAATCTTTGCGCGGATGCGGAATTACTATCGGGCTGGGTTCCCCTGATTTCTCGAAAACATGATGCGAACCATTGGCTCGCACAAAATTCCAGCCAACCGCTTTGATTTGCTTTATTAGTTCATCGCTAGACATTATCCCTCTCTTTAATCAAAACCAAGAGAATGATAGCACTTTTCATACCCACCATCAACACCAATACCCATGATGGGTATAAGAAATATTGTTCGGGTAGCCGACTATTTTGTCACTCACAGGTTTAGAACGCGAATAACTAGGGGCTGATTACAAGTAATGCTAAAAAAATCAGGATTTGGGGAAGGTTATGACTTATATTCATTAAGCAATGAATATATTATTATTGTATATGATCCTATTAATAAGCGTCATAGAATTTGTCTTTCTGTTAATCCTGATCCTGCTGGCTATCGTCCATGGTATTTTAATCAAGTAACCTGAGGTTTGCTTAAGAAGGGAACTAAGTGCCTGAGGCACGATCAAAGTTTTTGTCAAATAAAACAGAATCGTGGAGATCCTCAGGCATATCTAATTTAGAAGAACTTTACTGCGGCGTCGATGACTTTTGCCAACAATTTATTCCTCTCTGGCATCAACAGTTAATTGAAAATGGCTTGCTCAAACGTCGCCGCGAAGCTTCCCTTTCTCTCAGTGAAGTCATGATGCTCCTCATTGAGCATCATTAGCATAAACCACCAGCCAATCCGGTTGACGCCGGGCATGATCAATCAGCCGTTTAATTACCGGTACGATCTTCATCGCATCCGCCTCATTGGCGAGTAATCCTGTGACAAAATCGTTCAGCATGTCAATTACGATCAACGCTTTCATTCGTTTTGCCCTTTAAATTTATTTGTACAAAAACAATTGCAGTGACTTGCTTCCACCACTAAGTTACAAACAATTCTGACAAGATTTTCTTATGATTAATATTAGCTCATGAAACTGGGATGGCCGACTTTTTAGCTGTTCTAGCAGCTAATAATAACGCCAATAACCCCTATTATCTTGACACATAACATTACAGGGTTATTATAACCCTACAAAGACAAAACAAGAGAACTGGAGGATGGATAGCAGAAACGCGATAGCAATGATAGAAGCTGACGGATGGTATCTGGTGAGGGTTAAAGGCAGTCATCATCAGTTCAAACATCCGACCAAGAAAGGACTGGTAACGGTAAAACACCCACAAAAGGACATACCTTTACCAACATTAAAAAGTATCCAAAAACAGGCGGGGCTTTAGCCCACTTCTTGGAGGTGTAAATGTTATATCCAGTTGCCATTGACAAAGGTAATTCATCCTTCGGCGTCCGTGTCCCAGATATCCCAGGTTGCTTTTCTGGCGGAGATAATTTTACAGACGCGATAGAAAGCGCCCGTGAAGCAATTGAAGCGCATATCGAATTGCTGGTTGATGATAACGAAGTAGTACCAGAAGCGACCAGCGTGGAAAACTATCTGACAAACCCTGAATATATGGGGGCAATATGGGCATTAGTTGATGTAGATATTACCCGATTATTGGGGAAGTCAGAAAAAATCAACGTCACTCTTCCATCATTGCTGATCCGCCGTATCGATCAATTCGTCGCAAGCCATCCAGAATACGGGAGTCGTTCAGGTTTTTTATCACATATAGCAGCAGAAAAAGTTATTGGTAGAGCCAAAATCTAATACATCTGAAGTGTCAAATTATTGACAATATGCTGACTTTATTCTAATAAAACACCGCCATAATAGTTTCCACAAATAATCACGGCCCTGAATAAAATAGTTTATCCAGGGCCACTTAATAACACGGTGATTATTTCGATGGTGTCAAAGAAAAGGTCAACGTCTCCAACGGCTGGAGGGTAATCAACGCTGTTTTATTGATAAACTTCGGCACCGAGTTGTTCTCGCCATAGTCTATCTTAACGTCATATACCGAAGGCTGATTATCAGGTAATTCAAGATCGCTTTGCAGATCCAGATAATATTGTTTCACTTCATCAGCAGGATTACGCAAAGTAATAATCGACTTTTTCGGACTCCAGGCTCCCCAACCATACACCGCTAGATCGGTGGGATCTTTACCAATCCAATGGGTATCAAACAGCACATCTTTATTTTCCTCTGACCATTTCGCCGCATTTGCCAGCGTATCCCAATCCTCTGTGGTCAACAGTTCAGGCGTAACATACATCTCCTGTAACTGAGTGCCACTGCCAAAATAGCTCCAAACCTGATCGGCAAAATCTTTAGGTGACTGTTTATCCAGATGCTTAGCCTGTTTAGCATAAACAATACCATGCAGCATCAACGAATTCAGTGGGAACAGCGGCCCATTTCTTACGACATTACGATAAGTTTCCGCATCACGGTAGGTAAGCCACTGCTGCACTTTGGAACCTTTACCGTAAAACTCCACATCATAGCCACCACGCCAAATAGAATCGGCGAAAAATAGCCAGGAAGGCGTGGCTTTGGTGCCCGTGGTCAAGTTGATAAACAGATCATTTCCTGTACCGCGCATATCTTCAATAAGATGGATAGCGGCATCAAAATCACTGGTGAATGAACTCCCTTTAATCACACGATCAGCATTGCCGGTGCCATCTAGCTTAAACATGGATACATTTTGTTGTTGAATCAGGTTGAGCACCCGGTTATGGAAATTGGCGTAGTAATTAGGGCCTGAAAGCGCAAATCGGCCATCTATCACTTCATAACCAAACTCCTCCGCATGAGAAACACGTTGCTCACCGGGTTTACCATAACCGCCCCAAGGAGAAAGCCAAATACCTAAACGAGCACGATATTGATCTGCCGCCTGTTTAAGATTTTTGAATTCATGGGGAAATGCCTCACTAAAACCCCAATCTCCTTTGAGGTTATCCCAACCATCATCAAACAGATAACCACTCAACTTCACATCGCGCTTAGTCACCAACTCCTGCCCAAACTGATTGATACGGGTCAACGCCTCTTGTTCGGTATAAGGAGTGAAGAAACCAATATCGTACCAAGAGTTGTAATGCAGGTAAGGGCTGTATTTACGCGGACGAGCGTTGTTTAAAAATTCATTGACGTTGCGCCGCAATTGCCCTTCTTGATAAACACCAATATACGTCTTATAACTTAACGTTTTCCCCGGCTCTAACGGGATAGAGAGTGCAATTTTTTGCGAAGTGTCCCCTTTATAAGCCTCAGTGTTAATCAATGGATTACCGGGAACAATAAAGAATCTATCGCTGATAATCGGTGAACTGACGATAGAGCCGTGAACAAAAGCGGTTTTAGTGTGAAATGGTATCAACGAGACGGAGCTGAGTTCCAACGCGTTTTCCTGCGGTGTAATAGTGATTTCAAACGAGCCGTACTTATCTTTACCTTCCACAGTAATTATATTACTTACCTGAATGTCGCCATGTTTCAAGGAAACAACAATACGATTGTGCTTTTTGCTGATATCAGTAATCTGAAAATCTTTAGCCGTGAGCTTCTCTCCTGATTTCAACGTGATTTCAAACAGACTGTCAGTAATGATTTGATCGTGGTTTTTCGGATTTTCAAATTTTAGTTGCGTCACTTTACCGTGTTCATCGCTAACCGCTACATGATAATTGTCACCCTCCAATCGCCAGCTATCTGCCCAGACTGGAGCGCCATAAAACACGGAACTGGCTAATAAACTCAACGTAATTTTATTTAACGTTCTTATTTTCACAGCAGTTTCCTTATAGTCAGAATGAAAAAACAGAATCTTCACGAATACAGCTTGCCTGTACTGCCACAAATCCGGATCTTTTCTTCTACTACTGCCTGCATAGCCTGTTTTCCCGGCGCGATATATTTACGTGGATCATTCGCATCTGGATGCTGGATGAAATAGCGCTTTACCGCATCAGCAAAAGCAATTTTCAGATCGGTCGCCACATTGACTTTACATACGCCAAGACCAATCGCCTGCTGTATCATCACTTCAGGAATACCCGATGCGCCATGCAGCACCAACGGAATATTCACCTGTTCACAGATTGCAGCTAACCGATCAAAATCCAGATGCGGTTCACCATGATATAAACCATGCGCAGAGCCAATCGCTACCGCCAGAGAATCAATACCGGTACGGGCAACAAAGGCTTTTGCTGCCAGCGGATCGGTAAAAAAACTATCGGCATTGGAGACCTGCAAATCATCTTCCTGCCCGCCTAGCCGCCCCAATTCCGCCTCAACGCTAACATCGTAACGATGGCAAAATCGTACCACCTCAGCCACCTTACGAATATTCTCCTCAAAGGGTAAATGCGAGCCATCAATCATTACTGAACGTACACCTGCGGTCACTTTATGGCTGATATCCTCCAATTCCTCATGATGATCGAGATGCAATGCCAGTGGCAAATTGTGGCGGCGAGCGGCATCCTGACAGATTGACACCAGGTAGTCAGTCCCCGCATAACTGAAAGTGCCCGGCGTACCCGCCAGAATAACCGGTGATGCCAGGCGGGCAGCGGTTTCCGCTACCACCTGGATAGTTTCCAGATTATGGACGTTGAAAGCAGGAACCGCATAACCTTCACGCAGAGCCTTTTTCAGCATTTGACGACTGGAAATCAGGTACATACAAGCTCCTTAAATGCCATCCAGATTCAGGCTGTCATATCGCCGTTTCTGTTGTTCATGCCACAGGCTGGTCAATCCCCGCCGCCCACATTCCAGCGCCATATCACGAAAGGTTTCCAGCGCCATACCTTCACGGTCCAGCATCATTTCTACCACCAACTGCATATTAGTCCCGGTGATAACTTCATAACGTGGATTGACTATCGCCAGTTGTGCCGCCTGACGAAACGGTGATCCGCCCAGCAAATCACTGAGGATAATCACACCATCGCCACTATCACAGGCGGAGCAAGCCGCCTCCAGCAACACCAATAATTTTTCAGTGCTGATCCCTTCTGGAAAATCGACAGCACAACACTGGGGCTGTTGCCCTACGACCTGCTCCACCGCCTGCAACAAACCACTGGCAAAATACCCATGACCGGTGATTACAATACCTAACATGCCATCTCCTCAGTGCGCTTGTTAAAGAAAACCAACAAATTTACCCACAATGCCGATCACCACCGTCAAGCCAATCAACTTGACCGGCGAAAATCCTTTTTTCATCAGCCAAAACACCAGCAGGGTGAAACATAACGGCAATAAATTAGGCATCAGTTTATCCAACACATCTTTCTGCAACGCCACACTGGCCTTACCGGCATTGACCACTACCGGTGTCGAGAGATGGACATAGGAAGCCACCAGTGCCCCTATCACCGTCATTCCCACGATTGATGCCGCATGGGAGATCTTTTTGGTATGCTTTTTTAGCAAGACCAGCGCGCTGGTTCCGGTACGATAACCATAATGTGCCAGACCAAAACGCAAGCCAAAATGTACGATATTGAACAGCAATAGAAATACGAGGGGACCAAACAGACTGCCCTGTAGCGCCAGAGATGCCCCAATCCCAGCGCAGATGGGCAACAGCGTCAGCCAGAACAACGCATCACCAATCCCGCCCAGCGGCCCCATTAGCGCGACTTTCACGGCACGGATAGTAGAAATTTTCTCTTTATTCCGTTCCATCGCCAGCACCAACCCGGACAGGAAGGTGACATCAAACGGATGCACATTGATAAATTCCATGTGCATCTTCATAGAATTCGCCAGATCTTGCGGATCCTTATGGATCTTACGCAGCCCAGGGATCAAGGTGTACAACCAGCCTCCCGCCTGCATACGCTCATAGTTAAATGATGCCTGTAACAACAGGGAGCGCCACGCCATACGATTCAGATCGCGGTTAGTCAGCTCTTCACCCGGTGTACTGTCCTGATAATCATCCTGCTCAACCTGACTGGTTGCCAGTGCCTGCGCCATCCTTTTCTCAGCTTTAGCCGCCATAGCAGCATCGGTATCGTTAAATGCCATCTTCCATCTCCTGAGACTGGGTGGTAGGTGCGCCGCATTCAGCTGCATCTTCTATACGGGAACGGTTAAAGAAATCGATTAAGGCGATCGCCAATGCGCCGAGTGCTACGGCAATAATTGGCATATTAAGGAACGTGACCGAAATAAAGCCCAGAATGAAATAAGCTATATAGGTCTTTTTCATCATGATTTTCATCAGCATGGAAAAACCGATGGCAGGCATCATTCCGCCAGCAACGGCCAACCCGTCCAACAACCACTGCGGCGCTTTCTGCACCATGACGCTGGCAGCGTCGGCACCAAAATAGACTGGCAAAAACGCCACAATAAAGTAGAAGCAAAACAAAATGGTGATACCCAGATAGTTCACACGTTCCACACCGCGCCAATTCAACGCTTTCACCATCTGATCGCATTTATGCATCATGGGTGAGAACAGGGTAAACAACAGCGTAATACAGCCTTGTACCGCAATGGAAAATGGTACCGCTATACCAATCGCCACTTTAGGATCGGCCTGAGTCAAAATAGCAAATGCGGTACCAATTACCCCACCAATCACCACATTTGGCGGTTGAGCACCAGCCAGTGGCACCATTCCCATCCAGACCAGCTCCAGCGTCCCCCCTACCAGCAAACCCGTCTGTACATCCCCTAAAATCAACCCGACCAGCGGGCCAATCACCACTGGGCGGTGAAAATGGGTCAATCCATCAAACAGATCCACTCCCGCCAACCCGGCCAGTAATCCAATCAATATCGCATCAATCAGCATAACTCACCTCTTTAGAACAACAGTTTATCGATAAGCTCTCCCGCTTCATCCGGTACCCGCCGTATCTCGCAGGTAACACCCAATTGCTCTAGTTCACGAAACACCACTACGTCACTATCATCAACCGAAACAGTCTTATGGATCTGGCGCTTCCCTTCAGCAAAATGCATATTGCCCACGTTAACAAATCGGATCGGCACTCCCCCCTTAACCAGCGTCAGTACATCTTGCGGTGTTTTACAGACGATAAAAATTTTCTGGCGTTCAGCCGCTTTATGGATCACATCAATGGTTTTTTGCAGAGTGAAATAGCGGGTCTGAATCCCATCGGAAACCACCATATCCATCAGGTTTTGCTGCATCAAATCACCGGCAACTTGATCGTTAGCCACCAATACCAAATTGGCCCCCAGTGAATTGGTCCAGGTCACACCTACCTGACCATGCACCAACCGGTTATCAATTCGGGTCATTAAAATATTCGGTATCGACATAATCACTCCTGCTTACATGCTGTTCTTTGTGAATAAGATGAGAGATAAGGATAAATTTCCACCCCCTTCACTACACGGTTGACCTCCCCTGTTGGACATGGATTGTCCGGCGTGATACCCAACGCCAGCGAGGTTTCAAACGCTAACATCTGCAAAAACATCAGATAGGGAAAAAGCAGCCAGATATCATCTTGTTCACTGTTAATCGCCGTTAATCCTTCCCCCGGCGTGCCACTCAGAGCAACAACCTGACGCGCCAGTCCGTCATGATTCAGTTCATGCCACAAATCGAGATCATAACGACGACGATACTTATCAGCAGAAAGCATCATGACCACCAGCGTATCGCGCTCGATCATAAACTTCGGCCCATGACGCACCCCCATCGACGAATCGTAACGGGTGGCGATATACCCGGCGGTCAACTCCAGCATCTTGAGCGCCCCTTCTTCGGCTATACCGGTAAAACAGCTGGAACCCAAACACATCATGCGCTTAAAACCACTACGTGCCAGTCGCTTAGTCTGTACCTGCCACTGTCTCCACTCTCGCTCGCACAACGCAGCCATCGCCATCAGTGACGCACCACGCTGTTCCAGCGTTAACGGCCCCAACAGCAACGCTGTCGCCAGCGTCATACAACTGAAACTGGACGTCATGGCAAAACTCTGGTCATGAGAACCCTGCGGCATATTCAATGAACAGACATGAGCGCGTCCTTCGGCATAACGTGCCAGTGCACCATCGGGATTGCAGGTCAACATCAGGTGATAACAGCGTGGTAGTATCTGATCGGCCAGTTTTACCGCTGCCACGCTCTCCGGACTATTGCCGGATCGCCCATAAGAAATCAGCAACGTTGAACGTGTTGGATCGAGGTATTGCAAAGGAGAAGGCACAATGTCCGTGGTGCTGTACGCAACCACATTCAGCCCGCACTGCTCACGCAACCAAGGAGCCAGCGCGCGCCCGACAAACGCGGATGACCCTGCGCCACACAGCACTATCTGTAACTGCGGATCAGACAACAAAGGCAGCAAAAAAGGTCGCCACAACGCTTCCTCACGTTGCAGGTTTTGATATAACTGACGCCAAAGCGCAGGCTGTTGGTGAATCTCTCTGGCAGTATGCAACGCGTGATGCTCACGCAGCCAGGCTTCGCTATAGAAAAACAGCTCATTCATACGAGAGCTCCTTGTGCCTCAGACTCACAAGCTTGGGCATAGCTCAAAAGCACAGAACGAATCTTGTCCAACACCCAGGCATGCGGGTCATTTTCCAACCTTCCCGCGTTAACTGCCTGCGCTTGTTCTGGCAGGTACTGACTCAGCAGTGAAAGGGAAACCGGATGACGGCGCAGATTATCTATCAAAGTATTCACGGCCTGTTGTACCTGCGGGTGCGGCCAGTAGTAACGCACGCGATCGCTCAAACTGTATTGACGATCAATAAACTGCTGATGCGGTGTACCGTGGTAATATCGGTTCCAGTATTCCGGCTGTTCAAGCATAACCTGTTCCAATATGGCGCACAGATTCGCCGCTGTCTGTTCCCCATTCCATTCACCATCAATTTTATCGAGCGCGAAAAGCGCCTCACGCAGAGCAAAAGTCAAAGCGGGACCGACTTTGAGAATAGCGAAATGATCACGAACCAATTCACGGTAAGACTGTGCAGTTTGATAATCGGTAGAATGCGCTTCATAGACTAAGTAAGGCTGAGATTCGATATATTGACTCAGTGCCGCTGCACGTCCCGATTGATAATGTTCGACATTATGGTGATCGAACTCCACACCCGGCTGCACCACCAGCGCAATCACCCGCGGCCAGACCTGCTCCAGCCCGGCCAATCGCCAGGCTTGTTGATGTACATTCAACGTTGTGGCCGCTGCCTGAGGTGTCGTGACCTGCATTCCTTCCAACGCTTCTTTAGCGCCGCCCGGTACCGGCACTTCGGTGCCGATCACATAAACCGGTGATTCTCCCCCCACCTGCTGCCAGCAACGTTCTGCCACCTGGCACAAACGAGCCGCGCGTACCGCAATCTCATGATCACCAAGCGGTATTGGATCATCGGCGCAAGACATAGAGCAATCGAGGTGGATCTTACGAAATCCTGCGGCCACATAATCGTGTATCAACGTTTCAGCCAGTTTCATCGCTTCTGCTGCGGTGCGGTCCTGCCAAGCGTTCGGTCCAAGATGATCACCGCCCAGCCAAACACGATCACGCGGTAAACCGATAAGATCAGCTTGTCGCCAAACGGCATCACGGAACTGAGCGGGCTGCATACCGGTATAACCCCCAAACTGATTAACCTGATTAGACGTTGCTTCAATCAGTATCGGCGTCTTACGCTCTTTAGCGACGCGCAAAGCACTTTCCAATACCCAAGGGTGGGCGGAACAGACCGAATAGATCCCCACCGCTTCACCTAATTTATGGCGACGAATAAGTTGTAATAGTGACTGCATGGTGTCTCCCATGCGGGCAAAAACCCGGTTATAAACTCTTAGACAAGTTCTAATCTCTGTAAGAGTTATTCGTCGGCAATAACCACATCTACGCCGAATTCAGTTAATGCCCGCCTGTAGTTATCGGGGATCCGGCTGTCAGTAATCAGCCGATGAATCTGTCCAGCCTGACGGATCATACAAAAGCTTCTGCGCCCAAATTTACTGGCATCCGCCACAGCGATAATTTCATGTGCCACCTCACACATCACGCGATTAAGGTGAGCTTCGCCGGGGTGGGGCGTGGTAATCCCTGCTTCCAGATCAAATCCATCGACACCAAGAAACAGAGTATTAAAGCGATACTGACGCAATTGCTGTTCCGCCGCCGGACCATAAAGCGAGTAGGAGTTCTGACGCACACTCCCACCAAGCACCATCACCTCCATCCGATCAAATCCCGCCAGTTCATAGGCGATATTCAACGCGTTAGTCATGACCACCAAATCACGCCGTTCCTTAAGATATGGCACGATTTGGGTAGTCGTGGAGCCGGAGTCAAGGATCAAGGCATCACCATCCTTAACAAACTGTGCCGCCGTGGCCGCAATACGTGATTTCACATCGCGATTCATCCGGCCTTTATCTTGCAGGGGGCGATCAAAGGCGAATTGCTGATTCAACATGGCACCGCCATAAGAACGCAGCGCACAACCTTTTTGCTCCAGATAACGCAGGTCATTACGGATAGTGACGCTGGAAACCCCAAAACGGGAACTCAAATGCTCAACACGCACACTGCCCTCATGGCACAGCAGGTCAATAATCTGTTCACGTCTTTTCACAGTGTCCATTGCCATTCCGTTATGCTCCTCAGATTTCAGCAACAAGTTCACGTCACCTGTGATGAATTGCTTTCCCTCTCTTTCGGTTAAATTACAACAAAAGCAATGAAATGAAATTGTGATCAGTGTTGCAGTCTATTATATAGACAAAATTAGGTTAAAAAGGTTTCGATTGAAAACAAAACGAAAGAGAATATTAAGTTCTATCGTTACTTATGCTTACCCCAAAATAAGCTTTCATCCGCTTTTTTAGTAGAAATTGATATTAAAGAAACGAAAGCCCTTGGTTTTCAATCAACAACCGCAAGGTTTTATTTTGTCAGGTGATAGAGATCACAAATTTTGTGATTGGGTGTGAAAAGACTGATAAAATCCAGAACTGAACGCTCTCACGGTAATAAAAGGACACACCACATGACAAAACGATTTTCGGTGCTGACTGGCGGGCTGCTGCTCGCCGCTTCTCTCGGCGCTCAAGCTTCGAATACACCCGATCAGTCCCATCTAACAAATACTGTTGATAAGACCATACATTCCCTGATGCAGGAATATGACATTCCAGGAATGGCGATTGCGGTAACTTTCCGCGGTCAGCATTTCTTCTATCAATACGGTGACGCGTCAAAAGAGAACAACACGCCGGTCACCAAAGAGACGATCTTTGAATTAGGCTCAGTCAGCAAAACCTTTACCGCCAGCCTGATTTCTTGGGCGCAAGTGACGGGAGCCATTTCCCTCTCCGATAAGGCCAGCCAGCATTTTCAACCACTTGCAGGCAGCGCCTTTGACAATATAAGCCTGCTGAATATTGCCACCTACACCGCGGGCGGCCTGCCATTACAGTTCCCTGATGAGATCGACAGCAATAGCAAAATGGTGAACTGGTATCAGCACTGGCAGCCGAAGTATGCGCCCGGAACTTACCGCCAATACTCCAATCCCAGCATTGGCCTGGCGGGCTATATCGCTGCCCAACGCCTTGGAAAACCTTACTCAATGCTGGTAACAAACCAAATTCTTTCACCGCTTGGTCTACATCATGCCCGGTTTAACGTGCCCGAACAGGATATGAAGAATTATGCCTGGGGTTATTCAAAAGAGAATAAACCGATTCGCGTAACCCCCGGCGTACTGGATGAAGAAGCCTATGGTCTGAAAGCCAGTGTGCAGGATATGATCAGCTTCGTTGATGCGAATATCGATCCTTCCCGCATAGGTGATAGCAAGCTGGCACAGGCCATTCGGGCAACCCATACCGGCTATTACCGGGTGGGGGAAATGACGCAAGGACTGGGCTGGGAGCTTTATCACTGGCCCGTTACCCTTGAGCAGGTACTGAGCGGCAACTCGGCGCAGATCGCTTATCAAGCCAACAAAACCACGGAACTATCGCCGCCGGAGCCGCCAACAGAGGCGCTTTTTATCAATAAAACCGGCTCCACCAATGGCTTCGGCGCGTATGTCGCGTTTGTGCCGCAAGAGCAAATGGGTATTGTGCTGCTAGCCAATAAAAACTACCCCAACGAGGCGCGCATCAAAGCGGCCTGGCAAATCCTCAATGCGCTGAAATAACGTGCAATTACGTTAGATACAATGTCTGTTAGCAGCGACAACGCCTCCCACAGGAGGCGTTGTCCATAACATATCGAGTCATTAAGCAAGTAAGGCTTCCAGACCAGCGGTCACCGCCTCCATACGGTGACCACCTGAGTGCTCAATCACATAACGCTTGCCTACCTGAGAAGAGGCATCCAGGCCAAAAATACCATGTTCGGCCTTCTGACTCAGCGGATCGCTACTGGTATTGATGTGGGTAACGTTGGCACTATCCAACTTGTCGGCCAGCCGATCCCGCAATCCTACATGCAATCCCATGCTATTAAATGCGGTGACCTTGATCCCATGTTTGATGCCCGCATATTGCGCCAACCCACCGCCTAAAGAGTGGCCCAGAACCTCAACTTTGCCGCCATATTGTTTGGTAAAGGCCTTGACCAAGCGATCAGCATCCTGAAACGCACTGTCCTTGATCCCTAAAGCAGCGCCAACATCACTCTTCACAGTACCAGGACGCTTGGTTGGTTGAGTGCCCACAAAGGAAAGCACCATGGTATCGTCACGCTTATAGACAGCAACCTTGAGCGCAGACCAGCGATCCCCCTCAAGGATCAAAGGATCATTCTCCCCCTTGCCGGGGCGAACATGCAGGGTTAACTCACTGCCGGTACCGCCACTACCATCCTCCCGGCGAGCCAGTATCGAGGACGGGATATCGGCCAAAGTGGCATGACTGTAACCTGCCGGCATATCCCGATAACTACTGGAGCAACTGACTCTCGCCAATTGAGCCTCATCCATCACTGCTTTGGCTCCGACAGCATTCAACGGCTCTTGTTCCGCTTTAGCCACAAAGGCTGGTTTGGCGATCACCTTGGCGGAATTCAGCAATTGCTCGGCACGGGTTCCAGCCTGCAAACGATCGGACGCACCAAGCGGTAGATGTGAGACTCCTTTCATGCCCGCGCCAGCCAGCCCCAAGGTAGAGGATGCCAGCAAACGCCCTGTGGATTCCGCCAGGTTTTTAACGCCTGCAACACCGACCGTAATCGCACCACTCGTTACGCTACTGGCACCGCCAGTGATATTAGCCAAACCCTTGACAATGGCCCCGGTCCAGTAACGCGCCTTACCTTTGGCGCTCTGTGCATGGGAGTCATGTCCTCCCTGTATAGCAGTGCCAATCTTGCGAGCTGGGGCACTCAGGGTCAGATATTTCAGTGTGGTGGTCAGCACCTTGCCCGGTGACACCTGAGTACCAAGAGCGGTACTGGTGTAATGGGAGGCAAGATGATGATGAACATTGTTATTGCGGGACGGTGTCTGTACTTCCCCGTTCGAGAGGGACGACAATGCAGTAGCGCTGGGAGTGTGCCCAAGACCTTGAATAGACATCTTATTCTCCTTTGTTATTAAGATGACAACCACTCAGCATACGATGGCTGAACCTGGTAATGGATGCAGTGCAGATGCTTCATTCTGCTGAGAGTTGATCACCTGAAACTGGGCCTGCAAGCTGATCCCAAGATCGAGAAACTCACCCAGAGTCTGCATAAATGCAGTTTCGTCGAACATCTCGATCAACGCAGAGAAACTCAACACCAGATAATTGGTGCGACTGTCCAAACTGATCTGACTACCGCCCGTGGTGAGACCGAACATATTCAGCTCAAGGGCAGCCCGAGTCAGCATCAACTGGCTCGGTTCATCTGCTGGCAATCGCAACAACGGAATATAGATATAAAATGCCTGAACATCGTCGTTATCCGGCACTTCAATGATGCACTCTCCACCTTGACCGAAAGGTGCTGTACAGTGACCATCGCTGCCGAGGCTCAAAGCCACGCCTTGGCGTTCACCAACAAGGCGCAACCATTCCGATACTGTCTGCTGATATGCTTTCACTATGATGTTCTCCGCTCATTATCCCTTGCAAACGGAAGGGTTTCGCACGCAAATAGGAAGTAGGAGCATGTTAACAATCACTGGCAAACCACGATTTATCTCCGGGGCGAAGTTTTTTATATCGACGTCGAAATAGTGATTTATCAGCAGTTGGGTTGAAGACGTAATACCATCACGCGGAAACTGAAAGAGCTGGAGTTGGCGTAAGGAGATAATATCTCCAGCATTACCACCACTTTCCAACATTTAATATATCGCATTCCCCATTGTCAGGATTAAATAACCTGATGCTGATCACATTTCGCACTATCCATTCAGACAGATAATTAATCACACATTAGAATAGTTTTATTATGTCACTATAAAATTATCAATATTTTCTATGGAAAAATGACCGTTTTATCACCAAAGCCCAATTAACTTCAGAAAAGAGAGAGTACGATGGATAAGCGCAGCAACCCGTTGGTCAGGGCCACGAGTTATCTTTTAATTTACCTGACCGCCATCCAGCCGCTACATCCGGCTATCGCCGCCGGAATAACGCCGGATAATCACCGCACACAGGTACAAAATCAGGGTGATGTCCCGGTGGTGAATATCGCCACACCGAATAGCGCGGGAATATCCCACAACACCTATCAAGAGTTTAACGTTGCCACTCAGGGTGCCGTGCTCAATAACGCCACGCAGGCGGCACAATCACAGCTGGCCGGGCAACTGAACGCCAACCCTAACCTGACAGGCAACGCAGCGGAACTGATTATCAATGAAGTCACCGGCAACGGGCGCTCCGAGCTGCAAGGTCAGTTGGAAATTGTGGGCAATAAAGCCAATGTGATGATTGCCAATCCCAACGGCATCACCTGTGATGGTTGTGGTTTTATTAATACTTCCAGCGCAACCCTGACTACCGGTAAACCCCAGTTTGACAAACAAGGGGCACTGGAAGCATTGGAAGTGAAACAAGGTCTGATTACCATTGGTAGCAAAGGACTGGAGGGTAAGGCGACAGATTATGTCGATATCATCAGCCGGGCTACGGAATTAAATGGGAAAATTCAGGCCAACACACTCTCTCTGACGCAGGGAGCCAACCGCATCAGCTTAAAAGACGGCACGGTTAACCCTATCGCCGGAGAAGGCGCTAAACCGCAATTAGCCATTGATACCAAAGCATTAGGCGGCATGTATGCCAATAAAATCCGGCTGGTGGCGACAGAGGACGGTGTCGGCGTTAACCTGAAAGAGTTAACCAGCGACCAGCGAGATATCACGTTAAACGTTAATGGCAAAATTGAATTAGGAAATACCAAGGCTAAAACCGACTTAAATATTATGGGTAAAGAAAC
>NZ_JBHFKW010000011.1:0-124283 GCF_042879395.1 Photorhabdus sp. RM322S | reverse complement strand
GCGTTAGTGTATGAAACACAAACTTTCAGTTATGCCGAATTAAATGCCCGCGCTAATCGGTTAGCCCATCAGCTAATTGCCCTAGGTGTAGAACCGGACCAGCGGGTGGCGATTTGCGTGGCACGTTCACCGGCAATGGTAGTGGGATTATTGGCAGTACTGAAAGCGGGCGCGGCTTATGTGCCACTCGATCCGGATTATCCGGGTGAGCGTCTAACACATATTTTGGCTGATGTTTCACCGGTTATTTTACTGGCTGATGACGTTGGGCGTGCCGTGTTGGGCGAGAACGCGCTGACTGGGTTGACCGTGTTTGATCCGAATACCTTGCCTGACCAGCCAGATAGCAATCCACAGAGACCTGAATTAACCTCACGGCACCTGGCGTATGTGATTTACACCTCCGGCTCGACCGGCACACCGAAGGGTGTGATGGTTGAACATAGGCAACTGGTCAGTCAAATTACTTCGCTGAACACGAAGTGGTCGTTTAACGCATCTGACCGTCTATTGCAATTTTGCAACCCTTCTTTTGACGTTTGTGCATCAGAAATATTTTGCGCAATAACACAGGGGGCACAATTAGTCTTAAGGACAAATCAATGGATCCTGAGTGCGCAGGAGTTCTGGCGTCTGTGTGAGTCTTATAAAATTACCTACATTGCGATACCGGCCCAATTCTGGCGGATAATATCAGATGTTAATGAAGGCGATATCTATCAGGGCTTGAGGATGATTTGCATTGGTGGGGAAGCGATATCTGATCATGAGTTACAACGCTGGTTATCGGCTCACCGTGAATACCCTGTTCTGGTGAATTGCTACGGTCCTACAGAAGCGACGATTACCACGACGATATCTTGCCTGAACGAAATGGCAGGGCAGGCCAATATCATTGGTCGTCCGCTGCCGAATACACGTGTTTACTTGTTGGATGCCCAAGGTCAGCCAATACCGCTAGGAGCAGTAGGGGAATTGTATGTTGGCGGGGCCGGTGTAGCACGGGGCTATCTCAATCGTCCTGAGCTGACCACGGAATACTTCCTTGCTGATCCGTTTAGTGATAACCCAGAGGCCCGGATGTACCGCACCGGGGATTTGGCTCGCTACTTGCCGGATGGCAACCTGGAATTCTTGGGGCGTAACGACCAGCAGGTGAAAATTCGTGGTTTCCGTATTGAACCGGGTGAAATTGAGGCCCGGTTGGTGGAGCATCCTGCGGTCAGTAAATCTGTAGTACTGGCGCAGGGTGAGGGGCAGGACAAACGACTGGTTGCTTATGTGGTGGCGCAAGCGGATGAAGGGTTGGCGAATAGCCTGCGTACCCACCTGAGTGCCATTTTGCCGGACTATATGGTGCCGTCAGCCTTTGTGCGTCTGGACGCGTTTCCATTGACGCCAAACGGTAAGTTGGATCGTCGTGCGTTACCGGAGCCGGACAATGAAGCGTTTGCTCATCAGGCTTATGAAGCGCCACAAGGCGAAACGGAAACCGTATTAGCAGCGATTTGGTGTGAATTGCTGGGGATTGAGCAGGTTAGCCGGTATGACAATTTCTTCGCGTTGGGCGGCCACTCACTGCTTGCCATGCGAATGATGAATCTTGCCGCCGGTCGGGGTTTGATTTTTACATTGAATGCTCTGTTCCAATTCCCGGTGTTATCCGAATTGGCATCGAAAATCACCTCGGATTTATTGTCTCAGCCGCAAAGCGAGGCTATATCGGTGCGACCTGACGGAATAGGGCTGCCATTGTTCTTTGTTCCCAGTGGCATGGGTGACTATTCCTATGTCTTCGGACTGGCTCAACATATCCCGTCGGGCTACCCGATTTATGCGTTGCCTTGGTCGTCTATTCATGAAGAACCGATGTCAACGATGGAAGAGCAGGCTGCCAGAATGATCACCTTGATGAAAGCGGTACAACCCGTAGGTCCGTATCGGATAAGTGGCTACTCTTCCGGTGGGATATTGGCTTATGCCATTGTCCAGCGGCTTTTGGGTGCTGGCGAGCGAGTCAGTTTCTTGGGGTTGATTGATACACCTGCGCCTCATTATTTTGGCAAAGAGGCCATGCAGTCCAAACATCATTTCTTTACTGAACTGGCCCGGCAGGCAGGGGAGGAATGCAAAGAAGAGATTGCGGCGTTGTACCGGCAAATTGATGAATTGAATTTGGTGCAGGTTATTGAAGCGGCACAAGCATTGGCGTTATATCCGGCAAGTCTGCGTGCTGATGTGATCGCAAAACGTTGGGAACAGATCGCGGGTTATGGACAAATCGTTGCGGATTATAAGCCGTCAGCATTAGCAATAACGCTGCATCAGTTCTATGCGGTAGAACCTTCTCCCGCTATTTCTTTTGTGACGGATGAGAAGCCTGAGTCGGTAAATATAGAGCCGTCGTTAGGTTGGGAGCGGATCATGCCCGATACTTCACTTAAGTTGATTGCTATTCCGGGTAACCATTTTAGTTTATTGGAAGATAATGAAAATAAAGCCGCTTTAGCTCAGGCTTTGAATATGGCGCTGGCAATCAGTGGTGATGGGGAGGTGCTATAATACTAATATATTAAGGAATATTGAATAATTTAACATTGGTGTGATAATCCGGTATACATTGTTTATACCGGATTGTTTCTCTGTTAAACAGAATGGGGAAAGGAATTATTCCCATAAATAATTGCCTTCGGATAGCCTCTTATTTGTTTCTCTACCCAAGTAAATCATTAGGATAAGGTTGGACGTGATCAATTTTTTACAAATAATCTGATCAGGTAGTGATGTTGTTATTGCTTGAAATCTAACAAAGTTCAGACATCGCTAATCTTTTTGGCAAGATAGTTAATTTTGTATTAAGTTATAGTCAGATTGTTCACTTATTTTGTTATTTTGACGATAGATTTACCCCGGTTTTTGCAAAATTAAATTCCGTCAAATTTTATTTGACATTTAAATAGATAAGTTTCTGGTGTTATTAATGAATAATTATTTATTTATTTTTCTCATCTATAGGTATCAGGTTTAATTTATTCATCATTTATTCCTTGTTTATTCACAATAAGTGCATAAATCGTGCATAAAAATACTTCTTGGAATTTTGAACGAGATCAAAAAGTATTTTTTTTGTTTATGACTTGTGTTGACTTTGTTAAGCATGAGCAACAGTATCTGTCCAATGGCTGAGCAACTATTTTTCGAAAATAGTGATGAGGATTAATAAGCATAATATTAACGAAATCCTGTAATTTTATTATTTTTAAGGCTTTTTAGGTTTCAACTTAGTCAACCTTATTACCTCAGCATTCATTAATAATTTGTGTAAGTATGAGATGAAAAATGATGCGGAGCATATTGTTTTATCTCGTCCGAATACTCTCTATTTTAAGGGGAAATGATCTATGTTAGAAAATATTCAGAGAAGTTGGTTTGATCACTATATGGTACCTTGTTTTTCTCCGGCTAAGTTCATACCTGTTCGGGCTAAAGGTTCGAGAGTATGGGATCAGGATGGCAAGGAATATATTGATCTTGCTGGTGGAATTGCGGTGAATTCATTAGGGCACGCCCATCCGGAATTAAAAGATGAGTTAATTTCTCAGATTGAGAAAATATGGCATATAGGAAATGGTTACACCAATGAGCCCGTGCTGAAATTAGCAAAGAAACTCGTGGAAAATACTTTTGCTGATAAAGTGTTTTTCTGTAATTCAGGGGCAGAAGCTAACGAGGCGGCATTAAAATTAGCCAGAAAATATGCTGCTGATAAATATGGAAAAAATAAAAACGAGATTATCTCATTTAACGATTCTTTTCATGGCAGGACATTATTTACTGTTACGGTAGGAGGGCAACCAAAATATTCACAAGATTACGCTCCTCTGCCTCAAGAAATTACTCATCTTCCTTATAACGATTTGTCTGCGATCAGAGAACACATTTCTGAGCATACCTGTGCGGTTATTGTTGAGCCGATTATCGGTGAAGGTGGCGTTATTCCTGCTGATCCTGCATTTTTGAAGGGATTGCGTACGTTATGTGATCGTTTTCAAGCGCTGCTCATTTTTGATGAAATTCAGACGGGAGTGGGCCGTACCGGATATCTTTATGCTTATCAGGAATATGGTGTCGAGCCTGATATTCTTACCAGTGCTAAAGGTCTCGGAGGGGGCTTCCCTATCGGTGCCATGTTGACAAAACAACCTATTGCAGAGGTTTTTCAACCGGGAACACACGGCACGACGTTTGGTGGTAATCCGTTGGCAGCAGCCGTTGCCAATAAGGTGCTTTCAATTGTTAATCAGACAGAGCTTCTCACCGGAGTTCAGCAGCGCCATGAATATTTTATGGATAAGTTATCGGAACTGAATCAGCGTTATCAATTATTTAGCTGTTTGCGGGGCAAAGGGCTACTTTTGGGCGCTGAATTGAATCAAGCCTGGCAGGGTAAGGCGAAGCAGTTAACCAATATAGCCGCAGAGGAAGGATTAATTGCCTTGATTGCCGGCCCGGATGTATTGCGCTTTGCGCCGGCATTAAACATCGAATTTGCTGATATTGATGAAGGTTTGGTTCGTCTTGAAAGCGCCATCATGCGGTTCATAGGTTAATAGTAGGTTGAAGGTGACGTTATGATGCTTTTCCGAACTGTCCGGCATAGTGACTTAAATGGTATTCAGTCCTTATCTGAACGCGCTGGTATAGGTCTGACATCTTTACCAAATAACCTGGAGCAATTACGTGCACGTATTTCACGTAGCGTGGATACTTTCGATGGAAAACTGACCAGGGCCCAGCAGGGATTCCTTTTTGTGCTGGAAGATACCAGCGAGAATCGTGTCGTGGGAGTCAGCGCCATAGAAGCGGCAGTAGGACTGGAGGAGCCGTTTTATAATTTTCGTGTACAAAGAACCATTCGTTCGTCACGTGAGTTGGGAATTTATAAGGTTATTGAAGCCTTATCTCTGGAGCAAGATCAGACCGGTAACACCGAGTTATGTACCTTGTTCCTGGATCCGGAATATCAGAAAGGGAAAAACGGCACGTTTCTTTCTAAAGCCCGTTTTCTTTTTATTGCCGCATTCAGGGATCTTTTTTCGAAAATATTATTCGCTGAAATGCGCGGTGTGGCAGATGAGAAAGGCAATTCACCTTTTTGGAATGCACTGGGACAGCACTTTTTTGGTATTCCTTTCTCCCAGGCAGACTACTTAACCGGTATTGGATCGAAAACCTTTATTGCCGAATTGATGCCCCTTCACCCTGTTTATATCTCCTTATTACCCTCGGAGGCACAGAGGGTGATAGGGCAGGTTCATGAGAAAACGGTCCCGGCCCGCGCAATCCTCGAAAAAGAAGGTCTGGCCTATGAAGGCCATATCGATATTTTTGATGCAGGCGCTTTACTACAGGCCGAGATCGACCAGATACGCGCAGTAAAAGAGAGCCGGCTTGTTCCTGTCAGCCGGGTTAAGTCAGTTGCCAGAAACGATGGGGTACCCTGCATCATTGCTAATCAGCGCTTTAGTGACTTTCGTGCGCTGTTACTGAATGTTGCGTATGGCAGTGATGAGATTCTTTTAACATCAGCGGAAATGGACGCACTCCAAATCAATGACGGAAATCAGGTACGACTCGTCACTCTTTTTCCAAGGGAACACTAAGATATGAATCATAAAGTACATTACATTGGGGGCAAGTGGGTTGAGGGGCAGGGTGAGTTGATGACTAAATTTGCCCCAATAGATCAGAAAATGCTGTGGCAAGCTAACAGTGCTGATTCTTCTCAAGTGAAAGAAGCTTGTCAGTTTGCCCGTGAGGCGTTTTATTCGTGGTCACATCTGCCGGTTAGCGAGCGAATTAAGATTGTCCAGAAGTTTGCCGCTTTGCTAAATGACGAGAAAGAGCCTTTGGCGCATGTTATCAGTCAGGAAACCAGCAAGCCATTATGGGAAGCTCGTACTGAAATACAATCCATGATAGGTAAGGCGGCGATTTCTATCGAAGCATGGGAACAGCGCACCGGAGAGTCGGAAATCATTATGCCGGACGGCCGGGCCTTACTGCGCCACCGTCCTCATGGTGTGATGGCGGTTTTTGGTCCGTATAATTTTCCTGGTCACTTACCGAATGGTCATATTATCCCTGCGCTTATTGCCGGTAATACGCTGGTGTTTAAACCGAGTGAACTGACACCGATGACCGCAGAAGAAACCATAAGACTATGGGAAAAAGCCGGTTTGCCCGCCGGTGTGCTTAATCTGGTTCAAGGGGCGCGCAATACCGGCACGGCGCTGCTAGAGGACAAGCAGATTGATGGTGTGCTGTTTACCGGGAGCGCCAATACTGGCTTTCACTTTCACCGCCTGTTTGGCGGTCAGCCAGAGAAAATGCTCGCCCTTGAAATGGGAGGGAACAACGCACTGATCGTAGATACTTGCGATGATATTGATGCAGCCGTTTACACTATTGTGCAGTCAGCATTTATCTCAGCCGGTCAGCGTTGCACTTGTGCCCGCAGATTACTGGTAAAAAATGGCGCGCACGGGGATGCGGTGATTAAGCGTCTGGTGGAGGTGACTGAACAGATTGTTCCAGCGCATTGGGATGCACAACCCCAACCTTTTATGGGGGGCGTCATTTCTCTACAGGCGGTTCAGAATCTGTTGGAAGCGCAAGATCGGTTGCAAAAACTCGGTGGGATTTCGCTGGTTTTGTTGGAACAACGCGATCCTCAATCAACGTTGCTGACACCCGGGATTATTGATGTTAGCCAGGTGGCTGATGTGCCTGATGAAGAGTATTTTGGCCCGCTACTCACGCTTATGCGTTATGACACGTTTGATGAAGCGCTGGCAGTAGCGAATAACACCCGGTTCGGATTGGCTACGGGTTTGATTTCGCCGGATGCTTCGTTGTTCCAACGCTTGTCGGAAGATGCGAGAGCCGGAATTGTGAACTGGAATAAGCCATTGACAGGGGCTTCCAGTAAAGCGCCTTTTGGTGGCATTGGCGCTTCGGGAAACTTCCGCCCCAGCGCTTATTATGCTGCTGATTACTGCGCCTGGCCTATGGCATCTTTGGTGACTGACAAACTCGCTTTACCTGAAACGCTCGCGCCGGGGATCCATTTTCCTGATTAACTT
The DNA here is from genome assembly GCF_042879395.1 of Photorhabdus sp. RM322S. Taxonomy (NCBI): domain Bacteria; kingdom Pseudomonadati; phylum Pseudomonadota; class Gammaproteobacteria; order Enterobacterales; family Morganellaceae; genus Photorhabdus; species Photorhabdus sp. RM322S. The sequence continues at coordinate 117,138 of NZ_JBHFKW010000011.1, read as the reverse complement.
ATACAATCTTTCCAGAGGTATTTATGTCCGGTTTTGAAGCAAATTTTGATGGTTTGGTTGGCCTGACTCATCATTACGCAGGGCTTTCAGTCGGCAATAAAGCGTCTATACATAACCGGGACCGAGTGTCTAACCCACGTAAAGCTGCGCTGCAAGGGCTGATGAAAATGAAAGCGCTGGCTGATGCGGGGTTTGTTCAGGGGGTACTGCCACCACAACAACGTCCCAATATTCCAGCCTTACGTAATTTAGGTTTTACGGGCAGTGATGAGCAAATACTTGATAAAGCAGCTAAATATTCTCCAGTGTTATTATCAAAACTGAGTTCTGCTTCATCAATGTGGACAGCAAACGCGGCAACAGTGTCACCTTCGGCGGATAGTGCTGACCAACGGGTACACTTCACCGTAGCAAATTTAAATAACAAACTGCACCGTTTGCTGGAAGTCGAAACGACGGCAGCCGCGTTAAAAGCCACTTTTGCTAATCAAAACCATTTTGTCCATCATCAGGCGCTTGTGCAGCATGAAAATTTCGGTGATGAAGGAGCGGCAAACCATAATCGCCTCGGTGGTGAATATGATAGGCCCGGCGTACAGGTGTTTGTCTATGGCCGTAGCGCGTTTCGTGGCAGCCCGGTGCCCCAGCGCTATCCCGCACGACAAACACTGGAAGCAAGTGAAGCCATTGCACGGTTGCATCAGCTTAATCCGGCACAAACCGTTTTTGTGCAGCAAAACCCGGTCGCCATTGACAGCGGTGTTTTCCATAATGATGTGATTGCGGTGAGCAACCGAAATGTTCTTTTTCATCATCAGCATGCTTATCTGGATCAGGATCAGGCTTTGACTGAAATTAAGCAGAAAATGGCGGTGTTGGGACATGATTTTATCTCAATTGAAGTCTCTTCCGAGCAGGTCAGTATCAAAGATGCGGTCGCTTCTTATCTCTTTAATAGTCAATTACTGAGTAAAGCTGATGGAAAAATGGTGATTGTTGTGCCGGAAGAGTGCCGCCAGAGTGCGATTGTCTGGGCCTATTTACAGTCACTGACTGCGCAAACGTCATCACCCATTAATGAAGTATGCGTTTTTGATCTGCGGGAAAGTATGCGTAATGGCGGCGGCCCGGCGTGTTTACGTCTGAGGGTTGTGCTGAATGACGCTGAATTTAGCGCGGTTAATCCTGCGACAATAATGAATACCCGGCTTTATGATCGCCTGACTCAATGGATAGAACAGCACTATCGTGATGAGTTATGTGCTGGCGAACTGGTTGATCCCCAATTACTTCGTGAAGTTTATACCGCTCTGGATGAGCTTACGCAGATCCTGAATTTAGGGTCGATCTATGAATTTCAACGCTAAATTGGAGCAGATATGGATCTGTTAACTTTATTGCTTGAAAAGAAACTTGCCAGCCACCTGACGTTTCCAGAAACAATTAATGCGAGTTGGCTGGCAGAAGGAGTATTGCAACTTATTCCCCATGTTCCCCATGAAGGAAAAAACCGGTCACTGGTGATTTCTGCCGGTATTCACGGTAATGAAACCGCGCCCATTGAAATACTGATTCAGTTACTGGCACAGTTGGCAGATGGCACGTTACCGTTAAAAAATAACCTGTTGATTATCTTTGGTAACTTGCCGGCTATGCGGGAGAATCGACGTTATCTGCATAACGATTTGAATCGCATGTTTGGTGGCCGTTATCTGGATTTTCCTCTGGGAAATGAGCGATCACGCGCGGCTGAACTTGAAAATATTGTCAGTTGCTTTTTTGCTGAACCTTCAGTGTCCTCTGCAAATATGCGCTGGCATATTGATCTGCATACCGCTATACGTGCTTCTCATCATGAACAATTTGCATTGTTACCTGCTCAAAGCCGTCCATTTTCTGCTGAATTTATGCAATGGTTGAATGACAGCGATATTGATGCGCTTGTTTATCATCGTTCAAAAGCAGGGACTTTCAGCCATTTTCTGCATGAAAAGTTTGGGGCGGATAGCTGTACGATGGAAATGGGTAAGGCGATGCCTTTTGGTAGAAATGATTTAACAAGGTTCCAAAAAATTACGGATTCTCTTTATGGTTTAATCTCTTTATCACAAATAGCCGCACGAGTTAAACCTGAGCTGAAACATTACCAGGTAATGGATGCCATTATTAAGAGCGATGAAAGTTTCCAGCTTCATATTCCCGCAGATACCATGAACTTCACTGAATTGCCGGAGGGATTTGAAATCGCCAGCCAGCATGATCACCATTGGAAAATTAAATTCCCGGCAAAATTTATTTTATTTCCTAATGCTGAGGTTGCTAATGGATTACGAGCGGGATTGTTACTTGCCTTAAATGAAAAAAATAATTAAATAAAATAAACTCCATTTTCTTCCTGAAGCAGTGACAACTTCTTCTTCAGAAAGATTCAGCGGTCTGTTTCTTCGCTTTAATGACGGACGGGTATTATCATGATACAAAATAATAAAAATCAACAAAACATTTCGGCAGAAAAATGCTCTGGTTCGCAAGAGCTTCATCGGGGATTGAGTGCACGCCATATTCAGTTAATTTCCATTGGCGGTGCTATTGGTACAGGCTTATTTATGGGGTCAGGAAAGACCATTGCCATATCCGGTACATCGATCATTATTACCTATGCCATTGTGGGTTTTTTTGTCTATATGGTGATGCGGGCGATGGGGGAATTACTTCTCACTAAACTGAATTATCGCTCTTTTGCTGATTTCGTATCTGATTATTTAGGGACGAAAGCGAGTTTTTTTCTCGGCTGGACTTACTGGATGAGTTGGATTGTATCCTGTATTGCTGATGTTGTGGTTTGTGGCGGATATATTCAATATTGGTTCCCTGGCGTCTCTCTTTGGGTACCTGCGTTTTTGACGCTGGGTTTACTTTGTACTTGCAATCTTCTTTCTGTGCGATTATTTGGCGAAGCTGAATTTTGGTTCGCCATTATTAAGGTGATTGCTATTTTAGCGTTGATTATTGTTGGTATCGGTATGGTGATGATAGGTTGGCAATCACCGGATGGTATGACCGCATCTATTAATAATTTGACTGATCCATCAGTATTTCTGCCGAATGGTATTTTTGGTTTTTTTGCCGGTTTCCAGATAGCGATTTTTTCTTTCACGGGTGTTGAACTGGTGGGGACCATGACAGCGGAAACAAAAGATCCGGAAAAGATATTGCCGAAAGCGATCAAGAATATTCCGATAAGAATCATTATTTTCTATATTTTCTCCATGCTAAGCATCATTGCGGTGACTTCCTGGGGAAGGATTTCATCTGAAACCAGTCCTTTTGTGACCTTATTTGCTCTGGCTGGTTTGCCTGCCGCCGCCGCTATTGTTAACTTTGTTGCATTAACGTCGGCAATGTCCTCTGCTAACAGTGGGTTATACGCCTGTACGCGCATGCTTTATGGCTTATCAACGGAAAGAAATGCGCACCGGAAATTTAAAATTCTTTCCCGTAATACAGCGATTCCTGTACATAGCCTGATATTTTCCTGCTTCTGCATGATCATTGGCACATCACTTTTATTTATCATGCCGGATGTCATGAGATTATTTATTATTGTATCAACCGTTGCCTCTATTATGGTTATTTATAGCTGGTGTATGATATTGATTGCTTATTTAGCTTATCGTAAACATCATCCTGATTTGCATAAGTGTTCAATATTTAAGATGCCTCTGGGGGTGCCAATGACCTGGATAACGCTGGTTTTTTTCGCTCTGACTGTCGTCGTTATGGTTTTTGATCCGGATACATTGGTTGCGCTCTGTGGCACCCCTTTATGGTTTATTGCGTTAAGTATTTTGTGGCGCATGAAGAAGAAAAATGAGGCGCAGGAAGAACAATGTTCGAGGAGTCACCAGTTATTTTAAAGTAAGATTGCATTTTCTATTGAAAGCTATTTTACAAAAGATATAAATAGTTATTGGACTTTATTATCAAAATGGTTTTTTTATAAAAATAACTGTAGATCGAGTATTTAGATTATTATGGAATAAAAAAATAATGATTATTCTATTGTGTGTATAATATTATGATAATTTGCGATGGTTGGTTTTGCATATTATTGAAATTATTCTTTTTTTATCTTATTGTTATCTTGTTTTTTAATATTTCAATAAGTTTTTTTTAACTTGGTCATTCTTGAATTTGTTTTTTCTGATTGTGTCATCTATCTTTATTTAAAGGTGGGTGATAATGAGAGAGGCTAACGAAATAATCTTATATTAATGGCATAATAAGTTTTATAGTGGAATAGTGTTTTAAATTATTATGTGCTATTTAGCGCCATAGTATATTCTAACATTAATTTATTAATGATGACAATGAAGTTTATCTTTTATTGGGTGTAAAAACTATTAATAACACAAGGATAACAATATGAGTTTTAATAAAAAAGTTTTTCTTATTTCCCCTTTTTTACTCATTATGAGTAGTTTTAGTATGGCATGTAAAACAGATCCGGAAGTAGAAAAAGTCATAATCAAAAATAATCTGCAAGATACCAAAGTTATGTCTATGTATAAAAGTTGCACGCTTACAGTCGATGTAAACACGCCGAATAAAATTACGCTAATAAATAAAAAAGCTTTAAATCTTGATAGTAATTCAGAAAAAGCAATGTATTGGTATAGAGGGATGGGTATAAATGAATATAAAGTATTTGATCATAATAAATATACAAAAGTTCCTTGCGTCACAGAAGAAAGTTTCTGTGGAATAGCCCCCGAATATACCTATGCGAAAAGTTATCTGACAAATAAAAACCCAGGAGTTGTTATTGAGTTCAGTACGATAGAACCGGGGTGGTTATATAATGATTTTACAGTTAAAAATAAGTGTCAAATTAAAGCTGAAGGTGGAGGAACATACGGGCTTGGTAAAACAGGAACATCGGCAAGTTGTGATGTGGAATATAAGAAACTTGGAATAGGAAATGTATTTAATAAGTGGTTGGAAAAACCAACAAAAATAGACGTTATAATTTTTTATGTGGTATTAGCAAAATAGGTTTTAAACGATATTCTCTAAATATATAGCACCGAATGTTGATAACTTCGGTGCTATGCCTGTGCAGCAGGTGATGTACAGTTACACAGAATTCTTGGTCGCCATTGACAGCTCAATCTTTCGCTAATGCAGAGATATTCAGTTTTTATCGTACTGGATGCTCTCTTTATTCCATTTCATGAATAAGTTCCTATATGTGTCAGTAAATTTTAATTAATTATTGTGATTGTTCTATTTTGTTAATGTTAACTCTATAATTTATTTCTGGTCGATAACTGATGATTTACGATGGTGAATTACAAGTTAATTATAAATAACATTTTGTTTAATCTATATATTCAATATATAAATATATATATGCATTATTAATATTTTATTAAATTATTAATTAATTGCTAACTAAATATATTGAAATATATAATTAATTACCCACAGAATAACTATTCTGAGGGAGGTGCTCATAGTGAGTGAAATTCAGAGATCCACCGGGGACGTTCGAGGGGTCATACTGTTTTCAACGCTATGGCACGGACTTTCGATTAACAATAACAACAATAGCGAGAGCATATGCAACAAATCAGCATCTCACACAGCCACCGTCTGGTTCAATCCGAGGCAGAGTTATTCGATCTTATTCTCACCGAAGTGACTAACACGCCGCATTCGGATCTCGTCATTATGGCAGGGCATTTCATGCTCTTCCTTGATGAAGCCCAAGGATGCCTCGTACCGGGGGTCATTGAAGAAAATACTTCGCCCATGCGAGAAAAAATTGAACGGCGCGTAGGAATCTTTCCTGGATACACCTGGGAACTTGGTGTTCGAATCGCAGAGCAGCTTAATAACCAATTCAAAGCGATTAAATTTCTGCTGCTCATTAACGATTGGCAATATGTTTCACTCTCCAGTGGACCTGCATCCGAACTAAGAAGTGTTTATTATGAGAAATTCTCCGCGCTGCCGGATTCGTATAGCTCCGTTTTGAAACGTAGCGGGCAATTCTCTGAGCAAAACATGCTCGCCAGCCGAAAGCATCCTCTTGTCTATCCGGAAACCTGGCTGAAATACCGGTTCCAGAAAAGCGCCGATAAGTTAGTAAAAGCGGGGCTGTTAAATCGTCGCGTTCTCGATAATGGCCCTGATGCCGGAACCGAAATTTCCCTTGTGGACGAAAATGGTAACTATAAGCCTCTTATTACTTGCGGTGTTACCGGATGTGCGGGAGAGATCACTGAGATGATCTCTGAGGTCTACAAGGCGCAACATCGTCTTCTGGTGATCTTTGCTCCCGGCGAATGCTTTCAACCTGTCAAAACAGGGGTAAGCACTGCGCTCTCCCTGTATGGGCTTTCGGGTATGAAGGTGATCGTTGCGGATCCCGGTGGAAGCGGAGAAATGCAGACACAGGAGATCTATTCGAAGCTTGTTAACGTTGCCGTCTTCACTTCCTGATGGGGAGTTATTATGAATGTTAATGAAAACCCGAATGGCATCATCTATCTGGATCATTGTGCCACGACACCATGTTTTCCTGAGGTTGCCGACATCATGCGGTTCTACATGGAGCATGAATTTGGTAATTCTTCTTCTGCTCATGTGATGGGGCGTCGTGCCCGGCATGCGATTGAGAACGCAGCCCAACAAGTTGCGTCTCTCATCGGTGCCCGTCCAGAGGAGATTGTTTTTACATCAGGCGCTACAGAAGCCAATAACATGGCTTTTTTCTCGAGTTTTGCTCACAACGAATGCGCTCCTGCGGGGGCGCTACTTTGTCCCATCGACCATAAATCTGTGTTACTTGTGGGTAAAGAGTTGGCTCGTCGGGGGCTTGCCGTTGAGTACCTGCCGGTTGCCGCTAATGGTCGGGTACAAGCGGAAGATGTCATGACCAAACTGACTGCCGACACCCGTATTGTCAGCATTGCTCATGTGAATTCTGAGCTAGGTACCGTTCAGCTGGTGGATGAGATCGCCGCGACCACGCGTCGGTCAGGCGCTTGGCTACATGTGGATGCCGTCCAGTCTGTCGGCAAAATTCCCGTGAACGTCAAGGAAACTGGCATTGATATGCTTTCATTTTCCGCTCACAAACTACGGGGGCCGAAAGGAATTGGGGCACTTTTCGTTGATAGAAGTATCGCGGCGCATTTGCGGCCCTTCATCTATGGTGGTGGTCAGAATCATTTGCGCAGCGGCACCTTGCCAACGCCGTTAATTGTAGGGTTTGGCCTTGCGTGCCAGAGGGTTCAGTCAACCCTCATGCAACGTCAAGCAAAAGTCAATGCATTGAGAGACTATTTCATTACTCGTCTTCATCAAAGAGTGCCGGATGCAGTATTGAATACCGATATCTCTTGCAGTTCCCCATACATCGTGAATGTTCAGTTCGAAGGTATCGCTTCGGAGGCGCTAATCTCTGGGTTGCATCAGGTGGCTATATCGTCAGGTTCAGCCTGTAACTCCGCGGAACTACAGCCTTCGCACGTGCTCACAGGCATTGGCTTGAGCTTAGCTCAGGCCAATGCGTCGGTTCGGTTCTGTTTTGATCCGGATCTCGACAATGCGGTGCTGGATACTGCAATCGAACATCTTGTCTTCCGACTCAATTCTATTCGTTAGGAGTACTACCTATGACTATGCAAACTTCCCTTTCAAGTACTGGCAGTGGCTTTTACGAACGGGCTTTCGGTAGTTTCTCTGCCGAAGCGGTATCCGAGGTACGCAAAGAGACCTATGGCGAAGACTTGGGACAGAACAACTGGTCCCCTGTTGACGAGTTTAGACAGTTCTCGCAATGGCTTCAATTATCCGACCGCTCGCATGTGCTGGATGTATGCAGTGGATCTGGGGGGCCGGCCCTGTTCCTGGCGAGGAACAACGGTTGTAGGGTGACGGGTGTTGATATTCATCCTGACGGCCTTCTTACTGCCAGGCAACTTGCGGCGGATTTCGGGCTGAAAGACCAAAGCAACTTCGTTGACAGTGATGTGCGTCAGCCTCTGCCATTTCCTGACGGCACTTTTGACGCGTTATGGTGCATCGATTCTGTCATTCATATTCCGGATCGATTGGCCCTGTTGCGCGAATGGTGCCGGCTACTGAAACCGGGCGGGCGGTTCTTGTATACCGATCCTACTCTGGTAACAGGGATGCTCAGTAAAGACGAAATAGTGTTACGTGGTATGCCGGGTTATTTCCTTTACACCCCGATTGGATTGAACGAGAGTTTAATCAGCGAGGCGGGGCTTTGCCTCGAAAGGCAGGTGGATCTCACTCAAAGCGTTGTTGAGCTTAGTGAGCGTTGGCGTGCCGGGCGCGAGAAGCGCAGGGAGCAATTCACCGCAATGGAGGGTGAAGAAGCGTTCGAGCGTATGCAAAACTTCTTGTCTACCACGCGGTTAATCTCAATCGAACGAAGGATGTCGCGCGTGGCCTTTATCGGTTATCGTCCGTGATATCTTTTACCTCTTTGCCCTATTGGGCAAAGAGGTATTTTACATATTTTATGTGAATAAATACGAACCTGTTTACTCGTAGAGTCATTATGTTGTACTTATTATGTGAAGCCGGGTTTAATTTAAAGTAAATGTAGAGATTGTTCCAAAATATATTTTTAATGTTATCGGGATATGTCTGTATTTTCTTTAATTATATTTGGGATTTTCAGAGTTTATCTAAATGATTATTCGATTTTATTATCATTGCAATATGTTTTTAGACCATTGCAGAATAAAAAATTAGATAATTATTCCATTCTGTCTATTTGTGAAATTATTTTGAATTTATGTTGTTAATATATTATTTTTATGTTGTCTTGATATATAAATGAAATATTTTTTATTTTAATCATATTGGAATTTGTTTTTGTTTTTTATGATTTAATAACATATCTTTATTTAAGTCAGGTCATAGCAAGAGAGAATGATGTAATTGGTTAATTTATTATATGTCATCTGTAATGATATGTTTTAAAATAAGTATATTAACAACAATGAAATTTATTTTTATTCCATTGAACGTTAAACTTCTTAATTAAATAACGCAAGGAGATAAGTATGATTTTGAATAAAAAAGTTTTCCTGATTTCCCCTTTTTTACTTGCTATAAGTAGTTTTAGTATGGCGGCATGTAAAACAGATCCGCAGATAGAGAAAATAATCACTAAAAATGGACTGGAAAATACCAAAGTGATGTCTATGTATAAAAATTGCACACTTTCAGTCTTGGCAAATACACCCAATAAAGTGACATTAGTCAATAAGAAAGCGGCAAAACGTGATGATGAAGCAAAAAATGCGATGTACTGGTATAGAGGAATGGAAATAAAAGAATATAAAGCATTTCACCAGAATAAGTATAAAAGCCTTCCTTGTGTTAAAGGAGAAAGTTTTTGTGGAATTGCTCCCCAATATACCTATTCGCAAGGTTATCTGACAAATAAAAAACCTGGAGTTGTTATTGAGTTTAGTACAATAGAACCGAAATGGTTATATAATGAATTTACAACTAAACATAAGTGTCAAGTTAAAGCTGAGGGAGGAGGCACATACGGGCTTGGTGTGACAGGAACATCAGCGAGTTGTGATGACCAATACAAGAAACTTGGAATAGGGAATGTATTTAATAAGTGGTTGGGAAAACCAGCAAAAATAGATGTTATAATTTCTTATGTGTTATTGGCAAAATAGACCTTAATGTTTGTTCTGTAATTATGTGTTTATTGTTTTTAAATGATTTTTGTTGAAAAATATAGCACCGAATGTTTATAACTTCGGTGTTTTTTATTGGTTGTGAATTTAAGTTAACTTGTTAGTCTTCATGTAAAATAAAATGATAGGATTTACAGTTTTTTTTAGAATATAAAAAATAAATATTATCTGCAAAAATGATATTATCAGATGGTAAGATAAAACTTTCATTTGGAAATCTTTTCCGATAGGTATGAATGGTTGTTTGGTTTTTTATGAGTTTTATTTTTAGAACTAATTATAGTTTGGTGATGTTGTTTAGATTTTTATGGAATTAATGGTTAGATGTTTTTTATTATCTACTTAATATTTAAATTACTATGGAGTTATATGTCAAACATATTATTGAAATTGTTTTTTTATTTTTTTATTGAAAAATATCTTTTGATTTGGTTGTTCTGAAACTTGTCTTTTTTTATTTAATAATCTATCTTTGTTTAGGATAACTAATTAAATATTATGATTTATATTGCAAGATTATTTTGTTATTGATTTTTTATTTATAGTAGCATTATGTGAGAACACTGTATTTTTTAACGATTATATGTACTTGTTAATTAAAAAAATGAACTTTATTTTTATTATATTAATTTGAAAAATTATCAATAAATTAAGGATATGGATATGAGATTAAATAAAATTTCTATTATTATTTCCCCATTTTTATTGGCTGTTAGTAGCTTTAGCATGGCATGTAAGACAGATCCGGAAATAGAAAAAGTAATAGCTAATAATGGGTTGGCAGATACTCAAGTAATGTCCATGTATAGAGATTGCACACTCACAGTTATTAGTGTAGGTAAAGAGAATAAAATTAGGTTGGAAAATAAAGAAGCTGCTAAGACTGATGGGGAAATAAAAACTGCGAAATACTGGTATAGGGGGATGTTCATACCAGAATATAAAACATTCAATGATAATAAATATATCAGTGTCCCTTGTTCTAAAGAAAAAAATTTTTGTGGAATTGCTCCAAAATACACCTATTCTCAAAAGTACCTGAAAAATAAAACACCGGGCGTTGTTATTGAGTTTAGTACAAAAGAAAACGGTTGGTTATATAGTGATTTTAATTCAGCTGGCTGTGAATGTAAAATTGAAGATGGAACGTTATCGTATGGGCTTGGCATAACAGGAACAAAGTGCAAATATAAATATAAGGGTGATAAAGAGGAGGGTGGCCTAGGGAAGGTATTTAATGAATGGTTGTCTAACGGAGAAATACAAGCTCAAATTTCTTATGTATTATTACCCAAAGATCCGTAAAAATAGCTGTAATATTTGTTCTGCAACTCATGTTATTATTAATTTTAAATTTGTTCAGATAAATATAAATGTGAAGTGCCGCAGATATGCGGCACAATTAAATTGTTTTTTGCAGTTCATTACACGCTGCCTGAGTCAGAAAACCACTTCTGCTGCTATATTCAGGATGGTCATGTACAATGGTATCAATACGATGTAATAAACGATGTGGCAAGGTAATGTTGATCCGTTCGGCTCTGCCATCGAATTTATCCATATTGACATCAATTAAGAACCATCGACCACCAACATATTCACAAATATTTTCAGCGAGATGTTCTTGCATTGTTCTTGCATTGTTCTGGCCTTGGGGAGTTCTGATTCATTTTGCGCTAATAATTCAAAATGTGCCTCAATAGCACTTTTTGCATCTTGCCAGGTTTCTTCAAGTGTATCGCCAGCAAAATAACAGCCGGATACATCAGGAAACCAGCCGCTTGTACTGCCATCTGTATCAACTTCAATAAAAGCGGGATATAACATATTTTTTCTCCTGATTTGAGTGTTTCTGGTTTACTTCATTGAAGATCCGCATCTTTCATAATTTGGCGCAATCTTTCAATCTTATCTCTTTCCGGGGATAAAAAGGAAAATAAAAAGGCTGAACCCAGTGAAACACAGGATTCAGCCTTTATCAGCCATTAATCTGCTATGGATAAGAAACGGTTACGCTTCTCCCTGTGCTGATTGAATCGCCGTCAGTGCAACAGTGTAAACAATATCGTCTACCAAAGCGCCACGGGATAGGTCGTTAACCGGTTTACGCATACCTTGCAGCATTGGCCCGATAGAAACCAGATCCGCGGAACGTTGTACCGCTTTATAAGTGGTGTTACCGGTGTTCAGATCAGGGAAGATGAACACGGTAGCTTGACCGGCAACCGGTGAGTTTGGTGCTTTGGATTTCGCCACATCTGCCATGATAGCGGCGTCATATTGCAATGGACCATCAATGATCAGGTCTGGACGTTTTGCTTGTGCCAGACGGGTTGCTTCACGTACTTTTTCAACATCACTGCCCGCACCGGAGTTACCGGTAGAGTAGGAGATCATAGCAACACGAGGCTCGATACCAAATGCTTTAGCCGAATCCGCCGATTGAATGGCGATTTCAGACAGTTGTTCAGCTGTCGGATCCGGGTTGATTGCACAGTCACCGTAAACCAGAACTTGTTCTGGCAGCAGCATAAAGAATACGGATGATACCAGTGAGCTACCCGGTGCAGTTTTGATTAACTGCAATGGTGGACGGATCGTGTTGGCTGTGGTGTGTACCGCGCCGGAAACCAAGCCGTCAACTTCGCCCTGTTCCAGCATCAATGTACCCAGAACAACGTTGTCTTCCAGTTGTTCGCGTGCGACGACTTCGGTCATGCCTTTGTTTTTACGCAGTTCAACCAGACGTGGGACATAGCGCTCACGTACAGCAACCGGATCAACAATTTCAATACCGGTACCCAGTTCTATTCCCTGAGTAGCCGCAACACGGCGGATCTCTTCTGGATTGCCCAGCAGCACACAGCGCGCAATACCCCGGTCAGCACAGATAGACGCCGCTTTCACGGTACGAGGTTCATCACCTTCAGGCAGAACAATCCGCTTACCTGCTTTGCGTGCCAGCTCAGTGAGTTGATAACGGAATGCCGGTGGCGACAGGCGGTGTGGGCGTTCAGAGTTCGCTGTCAGCGAGTCGATCCACTCTTTGTTGATGTGTTGTGCGACGTAGTTTTGCAGTTTTTCGATACGTTCATGGTCATCTGCCGGGACTTCCAGGCTGAAACTTTGCAGGCTCAGGGAAGTCTGCCAGGTGTTGGTATCAACCATAAAGACAGGCAGGCCAGTGCCGAAAGCACGTTCACACAGTTGCTTAATAGGTTCATCAATGGCATAGCCGCCGGTTAGCAGAATTGCACCGATTTCAACGCCATTCATAGCCGCCAGACAAGCTGAAACCAGAACATCTGGACGATCAGCAGAAGTCACCAGCAGGGATCCCGGACGGAAGTGCTCCAGCATATGTGGAATGCTGCGTGCACAGAAGGTCACGGATTTCACCCGGCGGGTTTTAATTGCGCCCTCGTTGATAATGCGGGCATTCAAGTGTTTTGCCATATCGATTGCACGCGTCGCAATCAGATCAAAATTCCACGGAATGCAGCCAAGGATTGGCAATGGGCTATTTTTAGCCAGCTTGTTTGGATCGATGTTAGCGACGATGGCTTTTGAGGATTCGTCAAAGATCTCTGACAGATCAGGACGGGTACGGCCTTGATCATCAACCGGCGCATTCAGTTTGTTAATAATAACACCGGTAATATTCTGGTTTTTGCTGCCGCCAAATTCAGCACGAGCCAGTTCAACGCGTTCTTTCAATTGCTCCTGGGAATCGTTACCCAGCGCCAGTACGAACACAATTTCAGCGTTCAGTGTCTTGGCGATGTCATAGTTCAGCGATTGGGAGAACGGATGTTTACGGGTTGGAACCAGACCTTCAATCAGGATAACTTCTGCGTCTTTGGTGTTTTCGTGGTAAAGGGCCACGATCTTTTCCATCAGGACATCTTTCTGATTCGTGGTCAGTAAAGATTCCACATAGGCCATATCCAGTGGTTCAGCGGTTTTAATGCTGGAATGAGAACGGATGATTGCCGTGGTTTGATCTTGTGCGCCACAGCAACGGGATTGGGCGATGGGTTTGAAAACACTCAGGCTGACGCCTTTCTGCTCCATTGAGCGGATAACACCCAAACTCACACTGGTCAGGCCGACGCTGGTGCTGGTAGGGATCAACATAATTGTGCGGGACACGGAAACCTCTTTACGGTTGCTCGTTGGTCAAAATAGTACCGCCAGCAGTGGCTAGCGGTGTGCAAAGTATTACGCGGTCAGGCGTGCAGCGTCTTGAGCGATGACTAATTCTTCATTCGTCGGGATCACCAGAGCAGGACGGCTGTTGTCAGTCGTGATAGTACCGGATTTACCGAAACGGGCAGCCAGGTTGCGTTCGTGATCATATTCAAAACCTAACAGAGCCAGTTTTTTCAGCACCAGTTTACGCACCAGTGAGGAGTTTTCACCGATACCACCGGTAAAGATAATGGCATCCAGACGGCCTTCCATCAGTGCAGTGTACGAGCCAATGTATTTAGCCAGACGGTGGCAGTAGACATCCATAGCACGTTTAGCATCGGCTTTGGTTTCGTAGTTATCTTCGATATAACGGCAATCGCTGGTGACTTCTGTCAGACCCAGCAGGCCAGATTCTTTGGTCAGCAGTTTGTTGATTTGTTCAACGCTCATGCCCAAAGCGTCATGCAGGTGGAAAATGATAGCAGGATCGATATCACCGCTGCGGGTACCCATGACCAGACCTTCCAATGGTGTTAATCCCATAGACGTGTCAACACATTGACCATTAACGATAGCGGAGATAGAACCGCCATTACCCAGATGGCAGACGATAACATTCAGCTCTTCAACCGGTTTGTTGAGCGTTTTTGCCGTTTCACGGGAAACGAAGAAGTGGCTGGTTCCGTGTGCGCCATAGCGACGGATACCATGCTCTTTATACAGATTGTATGGCAGGGCATACAGGTAAGCTTCTTCCGGCATGGTTTGATGGAAAGCGGTGTCGAAAACAGCAACGTTTTTGTCCGCCAGATGTGGGAAGCCTTTTTTCGCTTCTTCAATACCAATCAGGTGAGCAGGGTTGTGCAGTGGTGCGAATGGAACTGCATCTTTAATGCCCTGAATAACGTCATCATTGATGGTGACAGAAGCGGTGAATTTTTCACCGCCGTGAACAATACGGTGACCGATGGCGGCGATTTGAGCAGAAAGTTCTGGTTTTTCCGCCAGAATAGTATTAACAATAAAGTTCAATGCTTCACTGTGGGCTGCACCAGCACCTAAAGCGGCTTCATGTTTTGCGCCATCCATTTTCCACTTAATACGGGCTTCAGGCAGGTTAAAACACTCAGCTAGACCAGAAAGATATTCTTCACCGTTAGTAGGATCGATGATAGCAAATTTCAGAGAAGAGCTACCGCAATTGAGAACCAGTACCAGCTTACTTGACATGGAAATACCTATATCTTGTTTGTCATTGTGTCTTACAGATAAGACATGTGATTAATAAAACGTCAATTACTCATCAGCATAGCGCATAGCAGTGATGACGTTAAATGATTAACATCATGCCAGGTGTAAAGAGCATGATGATAAGGTTTACATTTTTTTAAGAACCTTTTTTACCCGCCTGGTGTTAAATCATAGGGTGATTTGTTAACAAAATGAGCCTAAATGCAGTAAAAAAGGTAAAATATGCTGCTTTACTGCTATGGACAGTATAAACGTGGGTGTAGGATACCGATAGCCAGCAGTAAAGACAAAATATACTTAATCCTACAAAAAATATTTTATCTTTTACATTCTTTTTTTAAAAATTATGTTTTTAATTGATCGAGGTCATGATGAGCACAATGCCTCCTGCCAGTAGCGGATGGATAAGAAAGATGCGATTGGGACAGCAATATATGAAGACTTGGCCGATTGAGAAACAACTTGCGCCAATGTTTCCTGAAAACCGGATTATTAAAGCAACTCGTTTTGGTATCCGGTTGATGCCACCGTTGGCTATTTTTACGCTGACGTGGCAAATCGCACTGGGTGGTCAACTGGGCCCGGCTGTTGCGACTGCGCTGTTTGCGTGTAGTTTACCGATGCAAGGATTATGGTGGTTGGGGAAACGGGCATCAACACCTTTGCCCGCGACGTTGCTGAAATGGTTTCATGAGATCCGTGATAAATTTGCCGAAGCCGGTATCGCAATGGTGCCGGTGCGACAAACGCCGACTTATCAATCTCTCGCAGAACTGCTGAAACTGGCGTTTAAGCAACTCGATCGGTCGTTTCTTGATGATATTTAACCGGAAAAAATTGAAAAAACAAACGCATTGTTGATCGCAACTGGAGATTTTCCCTCAATAAAATAGTCTACTAATCACGTTTTCGACACCATATCTTCTTTATTTGTTGATAGAGGCCATTTTGAATAGCGAACTCTTGTGGGTGCTGACCCTGTTATTGATAGCTATCGTTCTTTTCACTACCAATAAACTTCGTATGGATATTGTCGCGTTATTGGTGATTATCGCATTTGTCATGAGTGGAACTTTGACGCTGGGTGAAGCAACCAGTGGTTTCAGTGATCCTAATGTTTTGTTGATAGCCGCTCTGTTTGTTATCGGTGAAGGGCTGGTGAGAACCGGTGTCGCTTATCAAATGGGGGACTGGCTGGTAAGGGTTGCCGGAAACAGTGAAACCAAGATGTTGGCGTTACTGATGATGACAGTTGCCGGTCTTGGTGCTTTTATGAGCTCCACGGGGGTGGTGGCGATTTTCATTCCGGTGGTGCTGAGTGTTGCGGCCAGAATGAAAATTTCACCGGGGCGGTTGATGATGCCTCTGAGTTTTGCCGGGCTTATTAGTGGAATGATGACGTTGGTCGCGACACCGCCTAATATGGTCGTTAATAGTGAGTTGATAAGGGAAGGGCTGCCCGGTTTCAAATTCTTCTCCATTACCCCTATTGGTGTTTTGATTCTGTTTGCTGGCATTGGCTATATGCTGGTCGCGCGTCACTGGCTGGCAAGAAACCAGTCTGATAGTGGTGATGATAAATGGAACCGCCGCACTTTCCGTGACCTTATCCGCGACTATAAATTATCAGGTCGTGCCCGTCGCCTGGCAATCCGGTCAGGTTCCCCACTGATTGGCCTCTCTCTTGATGAATCGAATTTGCGTGCCCGCTATGGGGCTAATGTCGTTGGTATTGAGCGCTGGCGGCGTTTCCGGCGTGTTATGGTCAGCGCGGTCGGCAATACGGAATTGAGAGAGCGGGATGTCTTGCTGATTGATATGTCAGGCAGTGAGGTGGATCTGCGTGAATTTTGCAGCGAACAATTGTTGGAGCCGATGGTGTTGCGCGGGGAATATTTCTCCGAACAATCCCGTAATGTGGGTATGGCCGAAGTCTCTTTGATCCCAGAGTCAGATTTATTGGGTAAATCCCTGCGGGAAATAGGTTTTCGTACCTGCTACGGTTTAAATGTTGTCGGCATTCGGCGTGATGGTGAACCGTTGTTGGGTAAATTGGTAGATGAACCACTGCAACTTGGGGATATTTTACTGGTTATTGGTGACTGGAAACTGATCCGTGTTCTGCAAACTAAAATGCGCGATTTTATTGTTCTCAATTTGCCCGTTGAGATTGAGGAAGTCGCGCCGGCAACATCTCAGGCTCCACATGCACTTTTTAGTCTGGCGCTGATGGTTGCCATGATGCTTACCGATGAAGTCCCCAATGTGATTGCTGCGTTGATAGCTTGTCTGTTGATGGGGAAATTCCGCTGTATTGATATGGAAAGCGCTTACCGTTCTATTCATTGGCCCAGTATTATCCTGATTGTCGGGATGATGCCGTTTGCACTGGCATTACAGAAAACCGGCGGGATTGATTTGATTGTCCGCGGCCTGATGGATATTGCGGGTGATATGGGGCCGAGGGTAATGCTGTTATGTCTGTTCGTACTGTGTGCCATGATCGGTTTGTTTATTTCCAACACGGCAACGGCGGTATTAATGGCGCCGATAGCCATTGCTGCGGCGCGTGAAATGGCAGTATCGCCTATGCCATTCGCCATGATTATTGGTGTGGCCGCTTCTGCCGCATTTATGACCCCGGTTTCATCACCGGTGAATACGCTGGTTCTTGGTCCAGGTGGTTATAAGTTCTCTGATTTTGTCCGTTTGGGCGTGCCGTTTACCATTTTAGTGATGGTGATTAGTGTGCTGATTATCCCTTGGTTGTTTCCATTCTAATCTGGGATGTCGAGGCTAATCTCGTCCAGTGACAGGCTGAACCCCGGCACAAAAACTGTCATAAAGTAATCCATCTCTTGGCTGTGGCGGGCAGCCAGGGTTTTTTCAAGCCGGGCTTTCGCCAGATTGAATTCACTGTTACCTGCTGATAGCTCTTCCAGACATTTGAGATAAGCGCACAGGGCATCAGCCTGTTTAACAATAGAAATTTCTTCTTCTGTATGCTGGCTGTCATCCAATATCGGACGGAAATCTTCTTGCAACTCTGCCGGCAGCATTTCCAGTAATTTTTTCTGCGCGATTTTTTCTATCTTTTTATATTCCCGTGCAATATGCGGGTTGTGATATTTGATAGGGGTGGGCAAATCCCCGGTGATAACTTCGCTGGCATCGTGATACATCGCCAGCAGCGCAATGTGTTCAGCATTCACATTGCCACTGAATTTGCGGTTTTTAATAATCGCTAAAGCGTGTGCGACAAAGGCCACTTGCAGGCTGTGTTCAGAAACATTTTCTGTGCGTACATTGCGCATAAGAGGCCAACGATTAATCAGTTTCAGACGGGAAAGGTGGGCAAAAAAGTGGCTCATATTCATTCTCTTAATTTACATTTACTATTAACTGGCAGTGTTATAATCATAATGGGTTTCTTTTTTTTAAAGAAATTTATTTTTCCACTCCATTTTATATACAAAACGTATACAAAAATTTCATATAATTTACAATAGTTCATTATTCCTTCAAGCGATCTCCTTTATCAAGTTTAATAAATGCGATGTTTAATTCTTTTATATCCTGTCAATGCCTTATATAATCGCCATAAAATTCCCAGTGAAAATAAAAAAAACGAGTCTGTGTTACCGGTAAAAAATGAAAATTGACTGACCTTAATTTTGTAAAATGTCGTCATTTGATATCAATAAAGAAAGTAATAGAAATGGTTACCAGAGATTTCTGGCTGACAGGTGACGTGTTCACCAGTGAAGACAAATCGGTCAGGTTAATTTATCGGTGTAATCGGTGCAGAAGAAAGTCGGTTTTCTTCTACACCGAGAGAACTCATGGTATGAATAATGTCTGTTATCAGTAATATCCGCTTATCGAATGGTTCTTATTTTTACTGATGATATTTGCCAATAAATCGGGCGAATTTCTGAATGGCCATCTCCAGTTCATCAATCCTTGGCAGTGTTACGATGCGGAAATGATCGGGTTGCGGCCAGTTAAATGCCGTTCCCTGCACGAGCAGGACCTTCTCTTGTAATAAGAGGTCAAGTACCATCTTCTGGTCATCATGAACGTTAAAACGCTTCGCATCAATTTTCGGGAACATATATAAAGCTCCCTTAGGTTTCACACAGGAAACGCCAGGGATTTGATTAATTAATTCCCATGCTTGGTTGCGTTGTTCATACAAACGACCACCCGGTAAAATGAATTCACTGATACTCTGGTAACCGCCTAATGCGGTTTGAATAGCGTGTTGCATTGGCACATTTGCACATAAACGCATTGATGCCAGCATCTCTAAACCTTCAATATAGCTCTTGGCGTGCTTTTTCGGACCGTTTAATACCATCCAGCCCTGACGAAAACCAGCTACCCGATATGTTTTAGATAATCCGTTAAATGTTACCGTTAACAAGTCAGGGGCAAGTGCGGCAATTGAATGATGCTCGGCATCGTCATATAAGATTTTGTCGTAAATCTCATCAGCAAAAATAATCAAATTATGCTGACGGGCTATTTCAACAATTTCCAGTAACAGCGCCTTACTATATACAGCACCCGTTGGATTATTGGGGTTAATAATCACAATCCCGCGCGTGCGAGGGGTAATTTTGTTACGGATATCATCTAAGTCAGGAAACCAATCTGCCCCTTCGTCACACATATAATGTACGGCTTTTCCGCTGGAGAGTGAAACCGCTGCTGTCCAGAGAGGATAATCAGGGGCGGGAACCAGCATTTCATCACCGGTATTCAGTAATGCCTGCATTGCCTGAACGATTAATTCAGAAACACCATTGCCGATATAAATATCTTCAACACTCACATCCAGCATATTCCGGGCTTGATAATGTTGCATGATCGCTTTACGTGCAGAATATAGACCTTTTGAATCGGAATAACCCTGTGCTGTTGGTAAGTTGCGGATAACATCAACCAGGATTTCATCGGGTGCTTCAAAACCAAAAGGGGCTGGATTACCGATATTTAATTTGAGGACTTTGTTACCTTCTTCTTCAAGGCGTTTAGCTTCCTTGAGTACGGGTCCGCGGATGTCGTAACAAACATTATCCAATTTGCTGGATTTTTTAACTGCTAGCATAGAGTCTTACCTTAATCTTGGTAAAAAGGGGTACCTGGCATATAGCGTCTGACATTTAATGTACTCTTCCCTCCAGGTGTTTTGAAGATGCATTGATATATTTGGTTAAAATGGTTGTTTTAGTAGGGGTGTTGTTATTTTAGTATCTTTTTATGCAAATTATGTCAGTGTTAAATTCTTAAATTTATTGTAATGTTGAATTTATAATCTGAATTGTTCTTGTTTTTTAGTGTGGATATGAAGCATTTTTAACGTCACAGCGGCGTGGTTACGTGGTTATGGGGGGGAAATGAGCACGGCTCAATTTGCCAATAAAAATGATTGTGTTTGTATAATTTATTCTTATGTATAAGATTTGTCTTGAATTGGCAATTTAGAACTATATATTTTAGAAAGATCGAACAATATTTTGATCATTTCTGGAAACTAGTTGTAAATTTATCTGAATAGAATTATCAAACATTAGTAATATTGTAGATTTTTACTTTATATTTAGTTTTTCTGATATAACTTATGTTATTCTTTGACGTGAGTCAGAAAACAAAATAACCAAACTGGAAATCACATATAGGGTGTTGTAAATAGGGATTGTCCTTAGTTTATTTAGGAATCCGAGTAACTTTTGCTAAGACAGAGAGGAGAAAATAAAACCCACTATGGGTTCAATAGGTAAAAAAACAGCAGTAAATCTTTGCCCTATTTAATAGAGTAGAGTACTGTCTAACCGATGTTATTTAATTTGATAGTGCTTACGTAAAAACACCAGGCTAGTAGTAATTAAAATCAAAAAAAAGTGATGAATAAACAATGATAAATGCAAATCGTCCGATAATGAATCTCGATCTCGATCTGCTAAGAACTTTTGTTGCTGTTGCTGATTTAAATACGTTCGCGGCAGCAGCAGCAGCAGTCTGCAGAACGCAATCGGCTGTAAGTCAGCAAATGCAACGTTTGGAGCAGTTGGTGGGTAGAGAGTTGTTTGCCCGCCACGGCCGTAATAAGCTTCTTACAGAGCATGGTCTTCAACTTCTTGGCTATGCAAGACAGATCCTGCGCGCTAATGATGATGCCAGTGCATCATTAACCTATAGCGATGCAGAAGGTGAGTTAAGAATCGGTGCATCCGATGATACTGTGGATACACTGCTCCCTTTTTTGTTAAATCGCATCGCTTCGGTTTATCCGCGGATGGCAATAGATGTTCGTATAAAGCGAACCCAATTTATTGAAAGTATGCTGGATAGCCATGAGATCGATTTAGCGCTAACAACGGCAAAGATCAGTCATCATCCAAGGACTGTTCTGCGTTCGACACCGGTATTATGGCATTGCGCCCCTGATTTTCAGCTACAGACGAACGAGCCTGTGCCGCTGGTTGTGATGGATGAAACGAATCCATTCCGCCAATTGGCGCTGGATACGCTGGATGAGGTCGGGATATCGTGGCGTATTGCTTATGAGGCTGCTTCTCTGTCGGCTGTTCGCACGGCAGTGAATGCCGAAGTCGGTATTACTGCCCGTCCTTTGGAAATGCAAAATGCTGATCTGCGTATTTTAGGCGAGAGTGAAGGGCTTCCTCGTTTGCCTGAAACTCAGTTTTCTCTATATAGACATAGTAATGAACAGAATGAATCTGTTCTGACTGTTTTTAGTGCGATAGAGAATAAGAAAACCCTATACACTATATCGGGTGTTTCTGAAGAACCGCTTTCTGATGATGGCGACATTATTAAAGAGTAATATCTAAAGCACTTAATCTTTTGCTAATACCTCCATTATGGATGAAAGGAGGTATTAGCTTTCCAGATATATTTATAAGTAATCATCAACTAAACTCACCTTATTTTGCCGTTATCATGATCATTGAATATACGGTGGCTTTTTTCCTAACCCCTTCCTGATTTGGTTAACAAATTGTTATATTGTTAACAAAGTAATAATTTGCAGAATTGATAAAATAAGCGTTTCTGTAGTTAACCGTGGTTTTTTTCTTATCTCACGGATGAAAAATATAATTTCCTCAGATTTGAATGAATTATCATCAGCGTTAACATTTTTTTCTGCCAAACTGTGTACTTGATCAAAGAAATACCCCCTATGAAACAGTGGAAAGGCCGGTTTTTCCTGAGATAATGATGTAGTAAAAGCGAGTTATCGGTTAAACTAGATTCCGACGCTGTTTGCCTGTCAAGTGACTGACACGTTTTAGCCGTGCGGTAGCACGATCTGTTAAGATTAAGTTTGTTGTTTGTAAATAAATGTTAGATTAATTTTGTCATAACAGACAAAATATTGTTGAGAGGAGTAAAAACCAAGAAGATTCACTCCATCAATCATTGATTAGCAGTGTTTCAGATTTGGTTGTTACCCCTTCCCTTGAATCGATGTGGTGCAACACTGCCAGACAAAAGAGCAGACATTTTTGACACCACTTTTGATGAGTAAGCAATGAGTATGTCAACATCCACTGAACTCTTTGCCCATCACTGGGCATTCGCGGTATTTCTTTTAGGTGCTTTCGGTCTGTGTGCTTTGATGCTGTTAGGGGCGTTTTTTCTGGGCGGGAGAGCTAAAGCCCGGGCAAAACATATCCCTTATGAATCAGGTATTGATTCTGTCGGCAGTGCTCGTCTCCGTATGTCGGCCAAGTTCTATCTGGTTGCCATGTTCTTTGTCATCTTCGATGTCGAAGCCCTGTTTCTATATGCATGGTCAGTTTCTATCAAAGAGAGTGGCTGGTTAGGCTTTATCGAAGCAAGTATTTTCATTTTGGTGTTATTGGCAGGCTTGTTTTACCTGGTGCGTATTGGTGCGCTGAATTGGACGCCATCCCGATCAAGTCGCCAGGTGAGTAAACCAAGCGTTGTGATTAACATTAACAATAGTCATCCGCAGTAATAGCGAGGCATAAAGATGGATTATACGCTCACCCGCATAGATCCGAACGGTGAGAATGACCGTTATCCCCTGCAAAAACAGGAAATTGTCGTTGACCCACTGGAGCAACACGTCCACCGTAGTGTTTATATGGGCAAACTGGAACACGCTCTGCATGATTTGGTGAACTGGGGACGTAAAAACTCCCTGTGGCCTTATAACTTCGGTCTTTCCTGCTGTTATGTGGAAATGGCGACATCATTTACTGCCGTTCATGACGTCGCCCGTTTTGGTGCTGAAGTTTTGCGTGCGTCACCCCGTCAGGCGGATTTTATGGTGGTCGCTGGAACCTGTTTTACCAAAATGGCTCCGGTTATTCAGCGCCTTTATGACCAGATGCTTGAGCCGAAATGGGTTATCTCAATGGGAGCCTGCGCCAACTCTGGTGGTATGTACGATATCTACTCTGTGGTTCAGGGGGTTGATAAGTTTATCCCCGTTGATATTTATATCCCTGGTTGTCCTCCCCGCCCTGAAGCCTATATGCAGGCTCTGATGTTGTTGCAGGAGTCGATCGGCAAAGAGCGTCGTCCGTTGTCTTGGGTCGTGGGCGATCAAGGGGTTTACCGTGCCAATATGCAGTCAGAAAGAGAACGTAAGCACGGGGAACGTATCGCAGTGAAAAATCTGCGTACACCAGACGAAGTTTAGGGCTTTTAGCCGTACAGCGTAACCAGAGCAATGTGTTGCGATAACAATACCTGATCAAAACAAACACTGATCAAAGCGTTGTGGTGAAGAATGATGATAGATCAGATAGCGCAAGAAAGCGCCCGGCCTGCGTGGCAAACTCATGACCATCTTGATGATCCGGTTGTGAGTGAGCTGCGTAACCATTTTGGCCCGGATGCCTTTACTGTTCAGCCAACCCGCACCGGTATACCAGTAGTCTGGGTGAAGCGTGAACAATTACTGGAAGTAATCACTTTTCTGAAAAAACTGCCTAAGCCTTATGTCATGCTATTTGATTTGCATGGCATGGATGAACGCCAGCGTACTCACCGCCAGGGGCTGCCTGACGCGGATTTTTCTGTGTTTTATCATTTGCTTTCTATTGAGCGTAACCGCGACATTATGTTGAAGGTTGCGCTTAGTGAGAAAGATTTGCATCTCCCGACGGCAACTCCTCTGTTCCCAAATGCCAACTGGTATGAGCGCGAAACATGGGAGATGTTCGGGATTGTCTTTAACGGCCATCCGAACCTGCGCCGCATTATGTTGCCGCCGACTTGGGAAGGGCATCCGCTGCGTAAGGACTATCCGGCCCGTGCGACAGAATTCGATCCTTTCGAGCTAACCCGGCAGAAAGAAGATCTGGAAATGGAAGCGTTGACTTTCAAGCCGGAAGAGTGGGGAATGAAACGGGGTACCGATAACGAGGACTTCATGTTCCTTAACCTTGGTCCTAACCATCCTTCTTCTCATGGTGCATTCCGTATCATTCTTCAACTGGATGGCGAAGAGATTGTCGATTGTGTACCGGATGTTGGCTATCACCATCGCGGTGCGGAAAAAATGGGTGAGCGCCAGTCCTGGCACAGCTATATTCCCTATACAGACCGTATTGAGTACCTCGGTGGTTGCGTCAACGAAATGCCTTATGTGCTGGCGGTGGAAAAGCTGGCGGGTATTGAGGTGCCTGATCGGGTGAAAACCATTCGTGTCATGTTGTCGGAATTGTTCCGGATTAATAGCCACCTGTTGTATATCTCGACCTTTATTCAGGACGTCGGTGGGATGACACCGGTGTTCTTCGCCTTTACCGACCGCCAGAAAATTTATGATCTGGTGGAAGCGATTACCGGTTTCCGTATGCACCCGGCATGGTTCCGTATTGGCGGTGTGGCGCATGATCTGCCGCGTGGTTGGGATAAATTGCTGAATGATTTCCTGAACTGGATGCCGAAACGCCTTGATTCCTATGTGAAAGCGGCGCTGAAAAACAGCATCTTGAAAGGCCGTTCTATTGGCGTTGCTGCCTATAATTCCAAACAAGCTCTTGACTGGGGCACGACCGGGGCCGGTTTGCGGGCAACGGGTGTTGCATTTGATGTACGTAAATGGCGCCCATACTCTGGTTATGAAAATTTTGAATTCGACGTGCCGATTGGTAATAACGGCGACTGTTATGACCGTGTGATGCTGAAAGTTGAAGAAGTCCGCCAAAGTATGCGGATCCTGAAACAGTGTCTGAAAAATATGCCGGAAGGCCCATTCAAGGCCGATCACCCACTGACGACGCCACCACCGAAAGAACGCACTTTGCAGCATATTGAAACCATGATTAACCACTTCCTGCAAGTGTCATGGGGGCCGGTAATGCCAGCAAATGAGTCTTTCCAGATGATTGAAGCAACCAAGGGTATCAACAGTTACTATCTGACCAGTGACGGCAGTACCATGAGTTATCGCACCCGTGTTCGTACACCGAGTTTTCCTCATTTGCAGCAAATTCCTTCGGTGATCCGCGGTAGCTTGGTTTCTGACCTGATCGTGTATCTGGGCAGTATTGATTTTGTTATGTCTGATGTGGATCGCTAACTATGCAAAGTGAAATTAACGCGAATGCTCAACAGGCGCGCCTTGATGTGGTTAACGTGACAGAGTCTCAGGCAAAAGCAGGTTTTGTACTGAGTACCGAAGAGCACGATGCGATTGAGCATGAAAAACACCACTACGAAGATCCGCGCGCCGCTTCTATCGAAGCATTGAAAATTGTGCAGAAGCATCGTGGTTGGGTGCCGGATGGTGCCATTTACGCGATTGCTGATGTGCTTGGTATTCCCGCCAGTGATGTGGAAGGTGTGGCAACATTCTACAGCCAGATCTACCGCCAGCCAGTGGGCCGCCATATTATCCGTTACTGTGACAGCGTGGTTTGCCACATTACCGGTTATCAGGATGTCCAGGCCGCTATTGAAAGGCATTTGAAGATCTGTCCGGGCCAGACGACGCAAGACGGGCGTTTTACGCTACTGCCAACCTGTTGCTTGGGTAACTGTGATAAAGGCCCGACCATGATGATCGATGACGATACTCACAGTTCTGTCAAACCTGAAGAGATTGAGAAGTTACTGGAGCAGTATCCATGACAGCACATTCAGGAATAAAAGAAATTATCCGTACTGAGGAAACCCATCCTCTTACCTGGCGCTTGCGTGATGACAAACAGCCGGTATGGCTGGATGAGTACCGCAGCAAAAGTGGTTATCGCGGTGCTGAAAAAGCACTGAAAGGCATGGCTCCGGCAGAAGTGGTTTCTTTGGTAAAAGACGCCGGGCTGAAAGGTCGTGGAGGTGCCGGTTTCTCCACCGGTCTGAAATGGAGTCTGATGCCAAAAGATGAAAGCATGAATATCCGTTATCTGCTGTGTAACGCAGATGAAATGGAGCCGGGTACTTACAAAGATCGCCTGTTAATGGAGCAACTTCCCCACCTGCTGGTGGAAGGGATGCTGATCAGCGCGTTTGCCCTGAAAGCTTATCGTGGCTATATCTTCTTGCGTGGTGAATATGTGGAAGCGGCGGTGCATCTGCGTAAAGCCATTGAAGAAGCTAAGGTGGCAGGTTTGTTGGGTAAAAATATTATGGGCAGCGGCTTTGATTTTGAGCTGTTTGTTCATACTGGCG
Source organism: Photorhabdus sp. RM322S (assembly GCF_042879395.1). Classification (NCBI taxonomy): domain Bacteria; kingdom Pseudomonadati; phylum Pseudomonadota; class Gammaproteobacteria; order Enterobacterales; family Morganellaceae; genus Photorhabdus; species Photorhabdus sp. RM322S. Next base: position 90,250 of record NZ_JBHFKW010000011.1, on the reverse strand, counting down.
CAGGGCGTTATATCTGTGGTGAAGAGACCGCGCTGATTAATTCCCTGGAAGGCCGCCGGGCTAACCCTCGCTCAAAACCGCCATTTCCAGCCACTTCCGGCGCATGGGGCAAGCCGACTTGTGTCAATAACGTTGAAACCTTATGCAACGTTCCCTCAATTCTTGAATTCGGTAAAGAGTGGTATATCGGCCTGAGTGCGGGCAAGAGTAAAGATGCCGGTACTAAATTGATGGGATTCTCCGGTCGGGTGAAAAATCCGGGGTTGTGGGAATTGCCATTCGGGGTGACTGCCCGTGAAATTCTTGAAGATTATGCTGGTGGCATGCGTGACGGCCTGAAATTCAAAGCGTGGCAACCGGGTGGCGCAGGAACAGACTTCCTGACCGCTGAACATCTGGATCTGCCAATGGATTTTGAAAATATCGCTAAAGCGGGCAGCCGTTTGGGTACTGCGTTGGCAATGGCTGTTGACCACGAAATTAACATGGTTTCTCTGACCCGTAATCTTGAAGAATTCTTTTCCCGTGAATCCTGCGGCTGGTGTACCCCATGTCGTGACGGACTGCCGTGGAGCGTGAAAATTCTGCGTGCAATAGAACGTGGAGAAGGGCAGCCAGGGGATATCGAAACGCTGGAACAGCTCTGTCGCTTCCTTGGGCCGGGTAATACATTTTGTGCTCATGCACCCGGGGCTGTGGAACCCTTACAGAGTGCCATCAAATATTTCCGTGATGAATTCGAAGCTGGAATTGTGACCCAAGACTATGGGAACACTCACCTGATTGCGGGTATCCAACCAAACCTGCTAAAGCAGCGTTGGTAATGGGTTCTTCACGAAATTAGCAGAATTTTTGATTAACACTTGCTGAAAAGCAGGTCACTTGGAAGCATGCTGACTATGGCTACGATACATGTAGACGGCAAAAAATATGATGTAGACGGGGCTGATAACCTGTTACAAGCTTGCCTCTCTTTAGGGCTAGATATTCCTTATTTTTGCTGGCATCCAGCGCTGGGAAGCGTTGGCGCTTGCCGCCAATGTGCGGTAAAGCAATACCAAAACGCGGATGATACGCGCGGTCGTCTGATTATGTCCTGTATGACTCCGGCAACGGATGGCACTTTCATCGCTATTGATGATGAAGAGGCCAAACAATTTCGTGCGAGTGTGGTTGAGTGGCTGATGGCCAACCACCCGCATGATTGTCCCGTGTGTGAAGAAGGGGGCAACTGCCACTTGCAGGATATGACCGTGATGACCGGCCATACATTCCGTAAATACCGTTTCACTAAGCGTACACATATTAACCAGGAATTGGGGCCGTTTATTTCTCATGAAATGAACCGCTGTATTGCCTGTTATCGCTGTGTGCGCTACTACAAAGATTACGCTGACGGCTCTGATTTTGGTGTCTATGGCGCTAACGATAACATCTATTTCGGTCGCCCTGAAAGCGGCACGCTGGAAAGTGAATTCTCCGGTAATCTGGTAGAAATCTGCCCGACTGGGGTATTCACTGACAAAACCCATTCCGAACGTTATAACCGTAAATGGGATATGCAGTTTGCGCCAAGCATCTGCCAGCAGTGCAGTATTGGCTGTAACACCAGTCCTGGGGAACGTTATGGTGAATTACGCCGTATTGAGAACCGTTATAACGGTACGGTAAACCACTACTTTATGTGTGACCGCGGTCGCTTTGGCTACGGTTATGTCAACCGTAAAGACCGGCCTCGTCAGCCACAACAATTGCGTGGTGATCATTGGATCTCGCTTAACGCTGAACAAGCTATGCAGGGTGGGGCGGATATTTTACGTCAGGCCAAAAATGCCATTGGTATCGGTTCACCACGGGCCAGCCTGGAAAGCAATTTTGCCCTGCGTGAACTGGTGGGCGCGGAAAACTTCTATAGCGGGATTGCTGCTGCTGAACAGCAACGCCTGGATATGATGTTGGAAATTCTCCAGCAGGGTGGCGTTTATACGCCGTCGCTGCGTGAAATTGAAAGCTACGATGCGGTGCTGATTTTAGGTGAAGACCTGACTCAGACCGGTGCCCGTATGGCACTGTCCGTTCGTCAGGCGGTGAAAGGCAAAGCCCGCGAAATGGCAGCAGCTCAGAAAGTCGCTGACTGGCAGATTGCCGCGGTGATGAATATCGGTCAGCGTGCTAAATATCCCCTGTTTGTGACTAACGTGGATGATACCCATCTGGATGATATCGCGGCGTGGAATTACCGTGCGCCAGTTGATGATCAGGCTCGTTTTGGTTTTGCCGTCGCTCATGCATTGGATAGCACTGCGCCGGTGGTCGAAAATTTACCTGACGAACTGAAAGCGAAAGTGGAAATGGTTGCGCAGGCACTGATTGGCGCGAAGAAACCACTGATTATCAGCGGCAGTAACGTGGGTAGTGATGCGATCATTCAGGCGGCGGCCAATGTTGCCTGGGCGCTGAAAGATAAAGGCTCTGATGTCGGCCTGTCGTTTGTCGCGATCTATGCGAACAGCATTGGATTGGGAATGATGGAGGCCCAGCCACTGGATGTTGCTTTGCAACGTATTAGCAGTGGTCAATCTGATACGGCTATCGTGATGGAAAATGATCTCTATCGACATGCGGCAGCCGATAAAGTCGATGACGCACTGAACACGCTGAAAAACCTGATTGTGGTTGACCATCAGCGCACGGCTATCATGGATAAAGCCCATCTGATCCTTCCGGCTGCCAGCTTTGCAGAAAGCGACGGCACGCTAGTGAATCAGGAAGGCCGGGCACAGCGTTACTTCCAGGTTTTCCAGCCTTCTTTCTATGACAAATCCGTGGTGATGCTGGAGAGCTGGCGTTGGCTGCACTCTCTGCACGCGACTTATACCGAATGTCATTTGGATTGGACTCAGCTTGACCATGTTATTGATGCTTGTGTTGGCGTGATGCCACAGCTTAAGGGCATTGTTGATGCTGCGCCTGATTCCACATTCCGCATCCGTGGTCAGAAACTGGCGCGTTCACCGCACCGTTACAGTGGCCGTACTGCGATGCTGGCGAATCTCAGTGTCCATGAGCAGCGTCAGCCACAGGATATTGATTCAGCGTTTGCTTTCTCAATGGAAGGCAACAATAGCCCTGATGCAAATCGTCAGCAGGTTCCGTTTGCCTGGGCGCCGGGCTGGAACTCACCGCAGGCGTGGAATAAATTCCAGGCGGAAGTCGGTGGTCATCTGCGCTTTGGTGATCCGGGTGTACGTCTGATTGAAACGACTGACGGTGGTCTGAACTACTTTGATCAGATTCCGGCTGAATTTTCTGTACGGGATAACCAATGGGTCGTCGCGCCTTACCACCACCTGTTTGGCAGTGAAGAATTAACCCAACGTTCCGATGTGATTCAGGAACGTATGCCGGAGCCTTATGTGATGCTCAATAACAAAGATGCGGATCAACTGGGAGTGAAAACAGGTTCTATTCTGGAGTTTGATTGTTTTGGTCAGCAACTGCGTTTGGCAGTTCGTTTGAGTGAAAAGCTCGCTCAAGGTCAGATTGGCTTGCCAATGGGAATGCCGGGTATTCCTCCGGTACTGGCGGGTGTTTCAGTGAATAATCTGCGGGAGGCGGCACAATGAGTTGGTTAACCCCCGACGTTATTGATGTACTGATCGCTATTCTGAAATCGGTGGTGATCTTGGTGGTGGTGGTTGCCTGTGGGGCATTAATGAGCTTTGGTGAACGACGTTTGCTGGCGTTGTTTCAGAACCGTTATGGGCCAAACCGTGTCGGTTGGGGCGGATCATTACAGATCGTGGCCGACATGATCAAAATGTTCTTCAAAGAGGACTGGGTACCTCGTTTTGCTGACCGGTTGATCTTTACCTTAGCGCCTGTTATTGGTTTCTGCTCTCTGTTGCTTGCCTTTGCCATTGTGCCGATCACCCCGAACTGGATGGCCGCGGACCTCAACATCGGCATTTTATTCTTCATGATGATGGCGGGTCTGGCTGTCTACGCGGTTTTGTTTGCCGGATGGGCAAGTAACAACAAATACTCCCTGTTGGGGGCGATGCGTGCTTCTGCACAGACACTGAGTTATGAGGTGTTTCTCGGCCTCTCTTTTATGGGCGTTGTTGCACAGGCTGATTCCTTCAATATGGTGGATATCGTCAACGCACAGGAACACATGTGGAATATCATTCCTCAATTCTTTGGCTTCCTGACTTTTGCTATCGCGGGTGTGGCCGTGTGTCACCGTCACCCATTTGACCAGCCGGAAGCAGAACAGGAACTGGCTGATGGCTACCACATTGAATACTCCGGTATGAAATTTGGTCTGTTCTTCGTGGGTGAATATATCGGTATTGTCACGGTTTCTGCCTTGATTGTGACAATGTTCTTTGGTGGTTGGCACGGTCCATTCCTGCCGCCGTTTGTCTGGTTTGCGCTGAAAACTGCATTCTTCATGGTGATGTTTATCCTGATACGTGCCTCTTTACCGCGTCCGCGTTATGACCAGGTAATGGCATTTGGCTGGAAAATTTGTTTGCCGCTGACCTTACTAAACCTGCTGGCGACTGCGGCAGTGATTTTGTACAACGCTCAATAAGGGGGGAATGAACCATGACATTAAAAGAGTTAGCGGTTGGTTTCGCCACCCAGGTACGCAGTATTTGGATGATTGGCCTGCATGCTTTTCATAAGCGCGAAACCCAAATGTATCCTGAAGAACCGGTTTATCTGCCACCCCGTTACCGTGGCCGTATTGTGTTGACACGTGATCCGGATGGCGAAGAGCGTTGTGTTGCCTGTAACCTGTGTGCGGCAGTTTGCCCGGTTGGCTGTATTTCATTGCAAAAGGCCGAGCATAAAGATGGTCGCTGGTATCCGGAGTTTTTCCGCATTAACTTCTCACGTTGTATTTTCTGTGGTCTGTGTGAAGAGGCTTGCCCGACTACCGCAATCCAGTTAACACCGGATTTCGAAATGGGGGAGTTTAAGCGCCAGGATCTGGTGTATGAAAAAGATGACCTGACGATTTCAGGGCCAGGTAAATATCCTGATTATAACTTTTACCGTAAGACAGGTATGGCGATTGACGGCAAATCAAAAGGTGAAGCCGACGACGAAGCAAAACCTATCGACGTTAAAAGCCTGTTGCCGTAAGGAGCGATATTCATGGAATTTACGTTTTATACCGCCGGGCTGGTTGCGATATTGGCAACCATCAGGGTGATTACACACACCAATCCAATACACGCGCTTTTGTATTTGATTGTTTCTCTGCTGGCGCTTTCAGCGGTGTTTTTTTCGCTGGGTGCTTATTTTGCCGCAGCGCTGGAGATCATCGTTTACGCCGGGGCCATTATGGTGCTGTTCGTTTTCGTGGTGATGATGCTTAACCTTGGCAGATCTGTTGTTGAACAGGAGCGTATTTGGCTGAAACCGCGAACCTGGGTTGGTCCGGGTCTGCTGTCAGCCGTGTTGCTTATCGTGCTGGTGTATACCATTGTCAACGTTTCTCATGGTGATATTGCCGACAATATCTCGGGTGAAGTTGTCAGCGCCAAAGCAGTGGGTATCAGCCTGTTTGGCCCCTATGTGCTGGCTGTTGAACTGGCCTCTCTGTTGTTACTGGCCGGTATGGTGGTGGCTTATCACATAGGCCGTGAACACAAACAGGGTGAAGTGCTCAGTAACCGAAATGCGGAGGAACAACCATGATACCTCTTCAACATGGACTGATTTTGGCGGCAATCCTATTTGTTCTGGGCCTGACCGGGCTCATCATCCGTCGTAATCTGTTGTTTATGTTAATTGGCCTTGAAGTGATGATTAATGCTGCGGCCCTGGCTTTTGTGGTGGTAGGCAGCTATTGGGGGCAGCCGGATGGTCAGGTGATGTTCATTCTGGCGATTAGTTTGGCTGCGGCAGAGGCGAGTATTGGCCTGGCGTTGTTATTGCAGCTTTATCGTCGTCGCCAGAGTCTGAATATTGATACAGTCAGTGAGATGCGCGGATGAACTTACTCTATTTAACAATTCTGCTGCCACTGCTGGGATTTTTGCTGTTGGCATTTTCCCGTGGCCGCTGGTCTGAAAACACATCAGCCACCATCGGGATTGGTTCTGTTGGTCTGGCTGTGCTGGTGACTTTGTGGGTTGCTATTGATTTCAACAGCCAGAATGTGGCGGGTGATCTGGTTTACAGCCAAAACCTGTGGAACTGGATGGAGGTTGGGGATTTCAGTATTCCTTTCACGCTGGTTCTTGATGGTTTGTCTCTGACCATGCTGAGTGTGGTCACCGGTGTTGGTTTCCTGATCCATATGTATGCCTCATGGTATATGCGTGGTGAAGAGGGTTATTCCCGTTTCTTCGCTTATACCAACCTGTTTATCGCCAGCATGGTGATACTGGTTCTGGCAGATAACATGATGCTGATGTATCTCGGCTGGGAAGGGGTGGGGCTGTGCAGTTATTTGCTGATTGGCTTCTACTATACCAACCCGGCAAATGGTGCCGCGGCAATGAAAGCCTTTGTCGTTACCCGTGTGGGTGACGTCTTCCTGGCTATCGGCATGTTTATTCTGTATGACAATTTGGGAACCCTGAACTTCCGCGAATTGGCGGTTTTGGCACCGCAACATCTGGAAGCCGGTTCTTCGGTGATTACCTGGGCGACTCTGATGATATTAGGGGGAGCAGTCGGTAAATCAGCTCAATTGCCGTTACAAACCTGGTTGGCTGATGCGATGGCCGGCCCGACGCCGGTTTCTGCGCTTATTCACGCCGCAACGATGGTGACCGCCGGGGTTTATCTGGTTGCCCGTAGTCACGGTCTGTTCTTGATGGCCCCGGAAATCCTGCAATTGGTTGGGACTATTGGCGCTGTTACTCTGGTGTTGGCAGGTTTTGCTGCGTTGGTGCAAACCGATATTAAACGTGTACTGGCTTACTCAACGATGAGTCAGATTGGCTACATGTTCCTGGCGTTGGGGGTTCAGGCGTGGGATGCGGCAATCTTCCACCTGATGACGCACGCATTCTTTAAGGCGCTGTTGTTCCTGGCCTCGGGTTCCGTCATCCTGGCTTGTCATCACGAGCAGAATATTTTCAAAATGGGTGGATTGCGTAAATCCATTCCGTTGGTTTATATCTGCTTCCTGGTCGGTGGCGCGGCGCTATCGGCGTTGCCAATCGTCACTGCCGGTTTCTACAGTAAAGATGAAATTCTGTGGGGGGCAATGTCACATGGTCATATCAACCTCATGTTAGCGGGTCTGGCCGGTGCGTTTATGACGTCTTTGTATACCTTCCGTATGATTTTTATCGTGTTTCACGGTGAGGCAAAAACCAAAGCGCACCCGGTTAAAGGGATTACCCATCACCTGCCATTACTGGTATTGCTGGTGCTTTCCACCTTTGTGGGCGCATTGATTGCGCCACCACTGGCGGGTGTGTTGCCGCAAGACCATGCAACGGGCGATACAGGTAAAATGATGCTGGAAGTGGTTTCTGGTGTGGTGGCGGTTGCGGGTATTTTGCTGGCGATGGCACTGTATTTAGGTAAACGTCAGTTGGTGAATAGCGTGGCGCAAAGTGCTCCGGGACGCTTCTTTTCCGTATGGTGGTTTAATGCCTGGGGCTTTGATGTTCTGTATGACTGGGTATTTGTTAAGCCATTCAAGAGCATTACCCATTTATTACGGAACGATCCGCTAAATTCACTGATGAATATTCCGGCGGTGTTATCACGCTGGAGTAACAAAGGTCTTAGCCTGAGTGAAAATGGGCAAGTCCGTTGGTACGTTGCCTCTATGGGGTTGGGTGCAGTGCTGGTTTTAGCTCTGCTGCTACTGGTTTAATTTAAGGGACACATTGCGCCATGCTATTACCTTGGCTAATTCTTTTGCCCTTCATCGGAGGTTTGCTGAGCTGGCAGACTGAACGCTTTGGTACTCGTGTACCACGTTGGATCGCGTTAATTTCGATGGGGTTGACTCTGGTGCTCTCACTGCAATTGTGGTTGCAGGGGGGCTATACCCTGGCTAATCCGCAGGGGATCCCTCAATGGCAATCAGAATTTTTTATGCCGTGGATCCCACGTTTTGGTATCAGCATTCACCTTGCACTGGATGGCTTATCCCTGCTGATGGTCGTGTTGACTGCGCTGCTGGGGCTGATGGCTATTCTCTGTTCATGGACGGAAAATCAACCATATCAGGGCTTCTTCCACTTGAACCTGCTGTGGATCCTGGGTGGTGTGATGGGGGTGTTCCTCGCTATCGACATGTTCCTGTTCTTCTTCTTCTGGGAAATGATGTTGGTACCGATGTACTTCCTGATTGCATTGTGGGGACACAGAGGATCAGGCGGTAAGACCCGTATCACCGCGGCGACCAAATTCTTCATTTATACCCAGGCGAGCGGTCTGGTGATGCTGATTGCGATTATGGCGCTGGTATTGGTGCACTATAACGCGACGGGCGAATGGACATTCAGTTATGAGAAATTACTGAATACGCCAATGTCACATACCGTTCAATACCTGCTGATGTTGGGTTTCTTTATCGCCTTTGCGGTAAAAATGCCGGTTGTGCCTTTGCATGGGTGGTTACCGGATGCTCACAGTCAGGCACCAACTGCGGGTTCTGTTGACTTGGCGGGGATCTTGCTGAAAACGGCGGGTTATGGTCTGTTGCGTTTTGGCTTGCCACTGTTCCCGGAAGCTTCTCACGAGTTCACCCCAATCGCCATGTGGTTGGGTGTGCTTGGGATCTTCTATGGCGCATGGATGGCATTCAGCCAGACAGATATCAAACGCCTGATTGCTTATACCAGTATCTCGCATATGGGATTTGTGTTGATAGCGATTTACTCTGGCAGCCAGCTTGCTTACCAGGGGGCGATTATTCAGATGATTGCTCATGGTTTATCAGCCGCGGGCCTGTTTATTCTTTGTGGTCAGCTTTATGAGCGCTTGCATACCCGTGATATGAATCTAATGGGGGGGTTGTGGCGACGTGTGCAGTTTTTGCCTGCGTTGTCGCTGTGCTTTGCTGTTGCGACCCTGGGGATGCCGGGAACCGGTAACTTTGTCGGTGAGTTTATGATTCTGTTTGGCAGTTTTAGTGAATACACGTTAATTATAACGATCTCTGTGTTCGGACTGGTTTTCGCTTCTGTATATGCCCTGTATATGATGCAGCGGGCTTATTACGGCGCGCCAAAATCAGATGAGCCACTAAGACGGATGGATATGCGGGAAATATCTATTGTCATGTTGCTGTTGATATTACTGGTGGTGATGGGCTTCTACCCACAACCTATCCTTGATACTTCAGCGGCAGCGATGGATAACATCCAGACCTGGTATTCAGCTTCAATTTCAACTACAAGGCCGTAATTCGCCATGACAATAACTCCTCAACAACTGATCGCGCTGTTACCGCTGTTGATCGTCGGATTGACGGTAGTGGTTGTGATGCTGTCCATTGCGTGGCGACGCGATCACTTTATCAATACCACGCTGACCGTAGTAGGTTTGAATCTGGCTCTGCTGTCCCTCTACTTTGTTGGGCAGCAGGAAGCGATGGATGTCACCCCACTGGTTCATGTGGACGGCTACGCTATGCTCTATATCGGTCTGGTACTGGTTGCGAGCCTGGCAACGTCTACTTTTGCCTATTCCTGGCTGGAAAACTATCCGGATAACAAAGAAGAGTTCTACCTGCTGGTGCTGATTGCGACCGTGGGCGGTATTCTCCTGGCTTGTGCAAACCATCTGGCATCATTGTTTATCGGTATTGAACTGCTTACTTTGCCGCTATTTGGTTTGATTGGTTATGCCTATCGTCAGAAACGCTCTCTGGAAGCGGCGATTAAGTACATGCTACTGTCTGCGGCGGCATCGTCTTTCATGCTGTTTGGTATCGCGTTGCTCTATGCGGAATCCGGCGATCTCTCTTTTGCGGCACTGGGGCATCGTTTGTCTGACAGCTATATCTATCAACCTTTAATCTTGGCAGGTCTGGGTATGATGGTTGTGGGTCTTGGCTTCAAATTGTCGCTGGTCCCTTTCCATCTCTGGACACCGGATGTTTATCAGGGGGCGCCTGCTCCTGTTTCTACCTTTCTGGCAACAGCCAGTAAGATAGCGATTTTCGCAGTAGTGATGCGCCTGTTCGTTGAAGCACCGATGGCGGACAGTGAAGCGTTGCGCACGGTATTAACCGTCATTGCGATTGCCTCTATGTTGTTCGGTAACTTGATGGCGCTGACTCAGACGAATATCAAACGCCTGCTTGGTTACTCTTCTATTGCCCACTTAGGTTATCTGTTAGTGGCGCTGGTAGCGGTACAAAACAACCAGCTTGCAGAAGAAACCGTGGGTATCTATCTGGCGGGTTATCTGTTTAGCAGCATCGGTGCGTTTGGTGTCGTTAGCCTGATGTCCAGCCCATATAAAGGACCGGATGCGGATTCCCTCTACTCATACCGTGGCCTGTTTTGGCATAAGCCGATTTTGTCTGCGGTAATGACAGTGATGATGTTGTCACTGGCGGGTATCCCAATGACATTGGGCTTTATTGGTAAGTTCTATGTGATTGTCGTGGGTGTACAGGCTGAACGGTGGTGGCTGACTGCGGCGGTGGTTCTTGGCAGTGCTATCGGCCTTTATTACTATCTCAGAGTGATGGTGAGTCTGTACTTGCATGCGCCAAAAACCCTTAACCGTGATACACCGAGGAATTGGGCCTTAACTGCCGGCGGGATGGTTGTGCTGATTTCTGCATTATTGGTACTGGCGCTGGGTATCTGGCCTCAGCCACTGATTGATGTGGTACAACAAGCGAAAATCATACTCTAAATAGTCAGTCGGTTGTGATGAACTATTTTGAATAATCAAAACCCGGTAAGGTTGTCCTTACCGGGTCAGTTTTGAAAAGACTTGGGTTATAAAAATAAAATCTTTTATTTATTAAAATAGTCTCGTCATATGATTTTAAGTTTTCTCTTAAAACCATGTCTATTTAAATGATGTTTAAATAAATTAGTAAATTCATTTAATAATATTTTATTACAGGGGATTTAATCAACCAGAAAATTTATAATAATTAAATGGATGTTTAAACGTTAACAGAGTGCGAAAATAGCTTTGGAAAATAACGACATAAATTTATTTTAGCGTTAAATTACATTAAAGGTGTGAAAATAGGTATGATTTAAATGAAACCGTAGAAAAGCAATGTTATTGGCTAGTGTAAAATAAGTTTAAAAGGGCATATTTAACGTGTCGCGGTGTTGCATAATAAATGCAACATAATAACGATAAAAGTAATCCAGCTCGATTTGATTAAATCATTTATTTGCGAATTTTGTCATTGGGATTATTTATAAACGATTATTTAACTGGCTGATAAAAAGTTTAATCCCCAGTTGAAAACATTATTAAAATCGGTTTGTTTTTTTTAATATATTGTCTTTTTAATCTATTTTATATTCTTATTTTCCTTTTTTACAGGGTGTATAATCATTAATAAAGCCAATTCTTTTTCTCATTTTTCACTGATGGTTTTATGGTGATCGGGTTTTAATCGGTTATTAAAAGCCATTTTTTTGACCTCTGGTTTTAATCATTGTTTTTATTACTCTTAATACCTGATTTCTATTAGGTTTAATCATCATGGTATATTGTGTTTTACGTTTAATCTCTTAGGGTCTAATTCCCCGCCCCTTGGGGCGAACTACTCTGTAGTTGGCCATTGGTTTGATACCCCGCTGCTTGCGGCGGGGTTGTTCATTCAACGTTAATCATACTTGATTTTTATCTTTGTTGATGCTGTTTTAATGGCAATTTTGAACAGTTTTCATAAGTTACCTTCTTATCTTTTATCTTTATAAATCAACCAGTAAATAGCTTGATGGTATAAAGATGCCCCTTTATGTTTTTTCGGATAATATTCTTTTTTCGCTGATTTATTTTCAATTTTCTGTTAATGGTTAATAGGATTCGATTAAATTTTATTAACATCTTTTTAAAAATCTTCACTTATAGTTAAATCCGTCTTTTAAGGGAAATGCAGGTAAAAAGATAAAATGAATATGGTTAAAAAGGTGATGTCGAGTAAAGCGATTCTCATTCCGAGAGTTTTCTTATTTTTTAATTAAAAATTCATTTTATGAATGGTTTTTATTGAGCTATTTTGAGCCTGTAATTTAAATTTACCCATTTTCATTAAATCGATATTCTGATTTTTTCTTTTTTCTTTTTTCTTTTTTCTTTTTTCTTTTTTCTTTTTTCTTGTATTTGATTTTTAGGCTTAAAACCAAAGGGGGTAATAGATATATTTTAGCAAGACCCGCCGTAAACCCTTGCCCAGTGCGAGGGTGTCGCAAAAGGCGCGTGTTATCTGTTAAGATCTGCGTACTTCTTTTAAGCGCAGATCTTTTATGACCTTATTCATTCGAAAACGGGAACCTTCTATTCATACTGGACGTCAGTTTGTCACCGCTCAGCACTTACCTGTCTTAGCGGGTTCTCTTTCCCTTTCTGATTATCTCAGGCAAATGGGGGAGCGTAGCGCATTTATTGTGGCTGACATTCTTGATGAGCAAGATTGGGCTCCCTTTGAACGCCATTATGCTTCGACAGGCAGAGCCCCTTATTCTCCCCGTTCCATGATGGGGATCCTACTTTATGGGATCATGAAAGGTCACTGCTCGCTCAGAGAACTTGAACGACTTGCGCGTTTCGATTTAGGCTGTATTTTTGTCAGTCAGGGAATTACGCCCGATCACGCCAGTCTGGGGCGTTTCATTTATCAGCACCAATCTGTCCTGACCGGGCCGTTTTTTGAAGCACTGACCTTCTCCATTTTGCACCGTAGCCATTCGGGGGTTTCGTGTCTGGCCGGTGACGGGACAGTGATAGAGGCGGCCTGTTCTCATTACCACCTTTTAACTCAGGAAGCGATTTCACGCGAAAAAACTGCCCTCACGGCAATGTCTGCCACAGTGCAGATAGAGAAACGCAGGAAACAATTGGAACAGGGAGCCGACGTCTTACGGCACCGACAAGAAAATCGGGAAAAAAAGGGGAAGGAGGCCAGCCAACTGCGTATCAATCCAACCGAACCCGATGCCGTCGTCCAGAAACTCAAGCGGGGAAGAGGATTTTCAACTTCTTATAAACCGTCTGTTTTGGTCAACAGCAGACGTATTATTGTCGCTCAAACGGTAGACCCCTCCAGTGAAACCCAAGTGATAGCCGCGTTATTGGCACAGAATTTCAATCTATCGGGGCGTCACCCGGACAAGCTGTTATTGGATGCCGGTTATTTCCATGACGAGGTGATTGCTGAGACGCAAAAACATCACATTCTGTTGTTCTGCCCGGAAGGCAATGAGCATCAGAGCCTAAGAAAAATCTACCCAAAATCGCGGTTTATTTATCATGCGGAGAAAGACCTTTATATCTGCCCGGCCAATGACAGGTTGCTTCCTGTCAGTACAGTAAAACCTTCCGAAAAGAGCCGTGGGCATCGAGTTTATACGGGAGCAAACTGTGCCGATTGCCCGAAAAAAGAAAAATGTACGCAGGCGAAAAAGGGCAGAAAAATTAAACGTTACCCGGAAGATAAAGCGCGGGATAAACTGCGTTCACGTATGACCAAACTGGAGTCAAAACGGATATTGAGTCAGAGAAAAATCATGGTAGAACCGGTATTTTCCGCTTTACGTGGGATCCAGGGACTGGAACGCTTTCGGCGTAGAGGTTTATCGGCAGTCAGAGTGGAATTTACCTTGCATGCCATAGCGTATAACTTATCAAGGGCAGTTGCCCTGATATTATGGGCTATTTTTAGCCTGTCATGGGTTGCCAGTCCCAATAACAGGCAATAAATTTCTGTGGGGTTATTTTCAATGCTGACCTTTTGCGACACCCTCTTTACGGCGGGGAGCAGTCACAAACGCGCCTTTGGCACATAACCAAAGACGCGTCTTCAACAGTTCGTGTTAGTTGTAGTTTACCCAGCAGTCATAGGATGAAATGTACGGCGGCTGATACAACCCACCTGTGATATTTCCGACTTTCATTTGCAGGGTAATCCTACAGTCTGCTGGAACATTCGCTCCTGCGGCATTGATCGTGGCCGAGTCGCTGGCTACATCCAGAAATGCTTCCCATGCAGCAGAATTATCCGGGGTGGTGATGAAAAGACGCAGCGTGATTTGATTTTGCCAGCCAGCCCAATTGATTCGGTCATAGGTACACAGAATGGTGTTCACAATTCCTGAAGGTGTCGGTCCGTTCGAGGGAGCTAAGGTTGTACCAGAAATATACGTTCCGCCTTGAGTGGGTTTAGGGCCTAAACCAGAGCGATACCAACGTGGTCCGGTCTGTTGCGTGAGACTGTCCTCGGCTTCAATTTGCTGTTGTAGCAACTCCAGCAGAGATGAGTCTTCTTTGGTTAGGTCTACTTGGGTCAACGAAACAGTTTGTTCCTCTTTCAACAACATATCAGTGGGCAGAATTAGCTTGTTCATTTACATTCTCCTAATTTATATCGAAAATATGGTGACGAGCATTAAAACATCACTCGATCATGATCATGCAACACAATCGATAATGCTGGACTGATACTTATTAGAAGGGTAGATTTGTGAAAATCTTTCAGTTTCCGCGTAATGGTATTACGTCCCTAATCTAGCAGACGTGTGGCCCTACTTATGTCTTTGGGGATGTTTTTAAATGGGTTGGTCAATAACCTGACCCGGTAAGGTTGCCCTTACCGGGTTATTATGAGTTGTGGATAACGCTTTCTTCCCCTGAGCTGCACTTCACACAAGTTTCATTGACTTATTATGCTTATGCTTTGTATTGCCTGGTGAAAGCCCGGGGGCAGTTGTGTTTAGCTCAACAGAAGCGCGCTGTATTGCGACTCTAGATTATTAAGGAAGGCCAGCTGATTATGTATGAATTTGGTCAGATCTTGCTGGTTGGTTTTACTGTCTATTGTCTCCTGTAATTGATTGGCAAATAGACTCCATACTTGTTCCAGTGTTGTTGCCTGGCTCAGTAGTGTGGTGCGCTCTGTCTCGATTTGCTGTGCAGCGCCTATACCGGTAATCCGTTTTTCTGTCTCTTTCAGCTGAGTTTTCAGGTTATCGGACTCCTTATTCAACTGAGTGATTTGCTCATCCAGTTTGGATCTGGCATCGGCTAATTCTATATATTTCAGTCCCTTAGAAATATTGTCGAGGATCTTTTTGGCGATTTCAATTCCCTGCTTAAGTGCCTGTTTGATAGCCTCTTTTTTAGGGTTGCTGATATCCAGTTTGTCCACTTCGCTGGCATTGGGAATGTAGTCCTTGAACATGTCGGCCAGATTGTATTGGCGAATGACATCTTGGCTTTCGATGATCTTGTCGCGGTCTTCGGTTAGTTTGGTTTTTTTCTGCTCTTTCTGGGCAATATTGGCTTGCAGTTCTACTTTTCGTGCTTGCTCTTCTTCCAGGATGCCTCCCAGGCGTTCTGAAATCACAACGTTACGTACATCAGCAATTTTGCCGGCCAGTTGGTTAGCTTCATTATGTAGGCTGAGAATAACGTTTTTGACATCTTTATTCAGGTTGCGGACCTGCTCTAAACGTGCTTCTAACAGCGCCTCCCGGGTTTCATCGTCCAACTCAGAATTTTCCAGAGCTGCATCAATTTCGAGGATGGTCTGGAAGTATTCTTGAGGAGGGAGCTGCCGCAGGGCAGTTTGCAGGTGAGGCACAGAGATACGTACCGTTTCGTCAAGATCACGGCTGTATACGCCGACCCGTAGCGTTTTTTCCTGGATTATTTCAATGCCTGAAGTTTGTTGTTGCACCAGACGCCAGATGTTTTTCACCGCTTGGTTCAAGACTTTTATGTTGATTTCTGGATAAGTAGCAGAGTGTTGTGGAAAGGTGATGATTTCAGTCATTTTAATATGCTCCTTTTTTCTATTTCCTATGTAATACAGGGGGAATGTGATTAGTTATAGCGCTGTTTGTACTCTTTCAACGCTTCATCGAAAACTTTGACCAATTGTTTAGCGGAACCTTCTACTTCTTTCCAAGGGCTTATCACTTGCTGGAATTTAGTGATAAAAGAGGTCAGTTTCAGTGCATCATTAATTTCGGCGAATTTATCTCTGGAGGCATTGATCTGAGTTAGCATGGATTGCCACATGTAATCCAGGTGGTTCAGTGCGACTTCTGCGTCCAGTAAACGGGTATCAATGTCGCTAAAATCAATAGATAAGTTGGTCATGGATTCTTGCAGCGCGCGTTTACCTTTGATGCTTTCTTCCAGGCCGCGTACTTCTTCGATCAGTGCGTTTTTCCGTTTGCGTGCTTCCTCTGCCTTAGCACCAAAGATGCCCCCTGTAATCGCAAGGCCGATAAGTCCCCCTGCGATGCCGGAGAAAGCCAAACCCACGAATTTGTCGTAGTCTTTTTTAAGTTGAGTGATTTCTGCTTTTTTCTCGGTGATTTTGTCATCCAGATCTTTGATGCTGACTGACATCTTATTGTCTTTCATCAGCTTTTTCTTATTTTCTACCTGTGGCTGTAAACCAAATGCAATGCTGCCATTGGAGAGTCTGCCGCCGATCAGTCTTAACTTGAAATCAGATACTTCGGTTTTGACCTTTTCGGTTTTCTGCTGCTGTTTTTGAATATCGCTCTTCATGTTATCCAGGATTTCTTCCAGCGCATGTGACACCTCTTTATCTTCATTGGTGTAGGTGATACTGGCTAATTGTCTATCCGATAACTCTCCCAATTTTTTCTTTATGCGCTCAATAATTGGCATCTCATTAATGATGCTGATGATATTCCCGCCGGTTTCGGTAATTTGTTGACCGACAATCTCCAGATCCATACTCTGTTGCATAATATCGTTTTCTACTCCGCTCCAGCTAAGTGAGTGAGTGCGGATTTCTTCAAACAAAATATGAATATCTTCTGGTTCCAGTCCAGGAATATTGACCTTTTGGTAACCTAGATAGTTTTTTACTTCTTCCAGATTAAAAGGTAGTGAAAGACCCTTCTTAACATATAGTTTGATATTAATAAGGTCTTCTTTGGTAAATATTCCACCGGGGCGGGCAACCCCTGCTTGTTTACCTGTCAGTAATTGCAAGGTAGCCGAGGGAATATCTGTTTCATTTAGTGTTTTTTCCGCTGGAAGTTGAGCTAATAACATATATTTCTCCATTAGTGGTTATTGCTTCATTGAAAGAATTATTAAATACATCAAGGCACAACCGGATGTCATAATACCCATGCCGTTGAATCTACGTTGTATTTTTTATTGAATAATCTTAATTAAAAATACATTGATTAGCGTGATTGTTTGTTGAAAAAACAGTTTAATACATAATTTTAATTAAAGATTTGTCTGTATTTTGATCTGCATTGGATATTGATATTTTAAATTGATAAATATAAAATTTTAGGATTTAAATGTTGTAAATTTATTTTTTATTTAGTTGTTTATTTTTAAAATAATACTTTGGTTTTCTTATTTATTTGTTATGGGTTTTTATGTTATTTCTTGATGTTAGAATGAAAAATATAAAATATTTAAATGCTATTTATGTGAAAATGTATTTTAAAACAAATAATTACATTTATATTGCTGTGTGATGATTATATAATCTCTCCCTTTTTGATTTAAGAGGCAGGTAATATGGTCTTTTTATAAAGGATAAGCTGGATGTTTTTGATTTACCGTTTATGGCGTGTTTAAAAAGTGGATAAGATTGCAGCCTATTTATCTTGTGTCATGGAATAAAGATTCAGATCCATATTTTAACTAAAGTCTTAATTGTTCATATAATGGCCGGAATTAACAAGTAAGGGGGGTGTTTTTATAATTCTATTTTACTATTGTACAAATAAGATATGTTCTTTAGAGAAAGGATTTTATTCGGGAAATAAAGGTTTGTTTTATTTCCTGGCTTATAATAACGGTCTTTATTTAGTAAGTTTTTAGCAGTAACTGAAAGAGTTCGCCTTTTGCCAATTACATAGTGCAAATTGATCATATTAATGAACTTAATATTCGTTGTCGGAAGGGAAAAACTTCTGATTTATCCGGTTTCAACGTTGGAGAGAGAGCCTTCGCTGCTAATGGAATTAAATAAGCATAACGATACAAATAATCAGGGCTTTAATTATTATTAATGCTCCGTATAATCTTACTTTTTATCATGTCTTTTGGGACAAGGTTGTAAATCAAACTGCCAAGGTGGTCGCTG
This sequence comes from Photorhabdus sp. RM322S, assembly GCF_042879395.1. Classification (NCBI taxonomy): domain Bacteria; kingdom Pseudomonadati; phylum Pseudomonadota; class Gammaproteobacteria; order Enterobacterales; family Morganellaceae; genus Photorhabdus; species Photorhabdus sp. RM322S. The sequence continues at coordinate 71,958 of NZ_JBHFKW010000011.1, read as the reverse complement.
ATACAGGAAAAGTATGCGCCTGCATATGATCGAGAATGTGATTTGATGGGATAAGTCTTCGATTAAATGGCAATTCATTGAACTAGGATAAAGAAAAAATTGTCTGTGTCGTTAGGCTGACAGCGGGCTTTTACAATGTTTTGTTGAGTAAAATATGTCAAACAGCGCATTTAACCGCCGCTGGGCGGAACTTTTATTGGAAGCACTTACCCGCCACGGATTACATCATGTTTGCATTGCGCCAGGTTCACGTTCCACACCTTTAACAATGGCCGCAGCGGAGAATAACAAACTGATTTGTCATACCCATTTTGATGAACGCGGATTGGGCTATCTGGCGTTGGGATTATCCAAAGCAAGTAAAGAGCCTGTCGCCGTTATCGTCACTTCCGGGACGGCGGTGGCGAACCTTTATCCTTCATTAATCGAAGCCGGCTTAACGGGTGAACGCGTGGTTTTCCTGACTGCCGATCGGCCACCGGAGTTAATGGATTGTGGGGCGAATCAAGCTATTCATCAGCAGGGTATTTTTGCTTCTCATCCATCCCAGACAATTTCTTTGCCAAGACCAACAGACGATATCGCTGCAAGCTGGCTGGTTTCTGTCATAGATAATGGTATGGCGAACTTGCAACATGGTGCTTTGCATATTAATTGTCCATTCGCTGAACCTTTATATGGTAATGAAGAGCCTGCTTATTATGAGTGGCAGCAACAGTTGGGCAGCTGGTGGAAAAACAACCGGCCTTGGTTGAGTCAACCGGCGACCTGTGCTGTGGCAGAAGTGCCGGATTGGAGCTATTGGCAACAGCAACAAGGGGTTGTATTGGCTGGACGAATGAGTGCTGAAGAGGGAATTTATGTTGCTGAATGGGCGAAAACATTGGGCTGGCCGCTGATTGGCAATGCGCTTTCACAGACCGGGCAACCATTGCCTTGTGCCGATTTATGGTTGGATAATCCTCACGCACAGGCAATTTTAGCGCAAGCGCAACTGGTGGTTCAGTTTGGTTCCAGTCTGATAGGAAAACGCCTGTTACAGTGGCAGGCTAAATGCCAGCCGGAGGAGTTTTGGATTATTGATCCAATCCCAGGCCGGCTTGATCCCGCTAATCATCGTGGCAGAAAATTAACCTGCAATATTGCTGACTGGTTACTGGTTCATCCGGCACAATCGCGTACATCGTGGGCAGAAGCGCTTATGATCTGGTCAGAGAAAGCGGTTAACTGCGTCAGATCAGAATTAGCAGGTAAATTCAGTGAAGCTGTCGTAGCTTATCGATTACATGAATTACTGCCTGAGGGTGGGCAGTTATTTGTGGGTAACAGCTTGATTGTTCGTTTGATAGATGCACTGGGGCAATTACCGGCAGGGTATCCGGTTTACAGTAACCGGGGTGCAAGCGGTATTGATGGATTGATTTCCACTGCGGCAGGCGTGCAACGGGCAACGGCCAAGCCAACTCTGGCGATTATCGGTGATTTATCTGCACTTTATGATTTGAATAGCTTGGCACTGTTACGTCATCCTTCTGCGCCAACTGTATTAATCGTGGTGAATAATAACGGCGGACAAATTTTCTCTTTACTTCCCACATCGGAAGAAAAAAGGCAACGTTTTTACTGTATGCCTCAGTACGTTAATTTTGACCATGTTGCGGCGATGTTCGGCCTGAAATATGCCAGTCCACAAAATTTGGCTGAATTGCGGCAATGTACTGAGCAAGCATGGCAACAAAATGAAACTTTGCTGATTGAGCTGAAAGTACCGGATAGAGAAGGGGCTGAGTGTTTGCAACAGCTTTTAAAACAGGTGGCTATGTTGTGAGTTTGGCTTGTCGCAAGTTCAACGGTCACAATGACCGTCCTTGGCTGGTTTGGTTGCATGGATTCTTGGGCAGTGGCGATGAATGGTTGCCATTAGTGAATTTGTGTGCTCAATATCCCTCATTAGTCATCGATCTACCCGGTCACGGTGATTCCAGGGATATTCAGGTAAAAAATTTCACGGAAATGAGCCGTCTTCTGTCTGAAACGTTAACTGAGCAGCAAATTGATAAATATTGGCTAATTGGCTACTCCTTAGGGGGCCGTATCGCCATGAATTATGCTTGCTATGGTCATCATCGGGGATTATGTGGGTTGTTGGTTGAAGGAGGAAATCCTGGTTTGTTCTCCCAACAGGAAAGAAATGCCCGTCTTGAGCATGATAGACGCTGGGCCAGACGTTTTCGTTTTCAGCCGATTGAACAGGTTTTGTCCGATTGGTATCAGCAGGCGGTTTTTTCTGATCTATTACCTGAGCAGCGCCGACAACTGATTAAGATGCGCCGCCATAATCATGGCGGTGGTGTGGCTGATATGCTGGAAAATACCTCGCTTGGTTATCAGCCTTGGTTGGTGCCTGAACTGCAACAACTGGCGTTGCCTTTTGCTTATCTGTGTGGCGAAAAAGACGAAAAATTTCAGCAAGTAGCAAAGTACTGCGCTTTACCACTGCAAACCATTGCGCATGTTGGGCATAATGCTCACCGATCGAACGCGGCGGCGTTTGCTGCGGCAGTAAACCATTTTTTATCACTCTTTGGTTGAAGGAATACGAATATGATTTACCCGAGCGAAGAAGAGCTATATGCCCCGATTGAGTGGCTGGACTGCTCTGAAAAATTTGAAGATATTCTTTATCACAAATCCACCGATGGCATGGCTAAAATCACCATCAATCGCCCGCAAGTACGTAATGCGTTCCGCCCATTGACTGTTCAAGAGATGATGCAAGCGCTGGATGATGCTCGTTATGATGACACTATCGGTGTGATTATCCTGTCCGGTATGGGTGAAAAGGCCTTTTGCGCCGGTGGCGATCAAAAAGTCCGGGGTGACTACGGCGGTTATCAAGATGCCAGAGGCACCCATCACCTGAATGTGTTGGATTTCCAGCGCCAGATCCGCACCTGTCCAAAACCCGTCGTTGCTATGGTGTCCGGATATGCGATTGGGGGCGGTCATGTATTGCACTTGGTGTGTGATCTGACTATTGCTGCTGATAACGCTATTTTTGGTCAGACTGGGCCTAAAGTCGGTTCTTTTGACGGCGGTTGGGGAGCATCTTATATGGCACGGGTTGTCGGTCAGAAAAAAGCCCGCGAAATCTGGTTTCTGTGCCGTCAATATGATGCAAAACAAGCACTGGATATGGGGTTGGTTAACACGGTTGTACCTTATGCAGATCTGGAAAAAGAGACGGTCCGCTGGTGCCGTGAAATACTGGAAAATAGCCCAATAGCCCTGCGTTGCCTGAAAGCGGCGTTGAATGCTGACTGTGACGGCCAGGCTGGATTGCAGGAGCTGGCCGGTAACGCCACAATGCTTTTCTACATGACAGAAGAAGGTCAGGAAGGGCGTAACGCCTTTAATGAGAAACGCCAACCTGATTTCAGCAAGTTTAAACGTAACCCATAATGCGTATTGCGACTTTATACCGGTTCAGACTGCCGATGGAGGCCGGCGTTATACTGCGATATCAGCGGCTTAAAACCCGCGATGGCTTTCTGGTGCACTTGCAGAAAAATGATCACCAGGGATGGGGTGAGATTTCACCCCTGCCGGAATTTAGCAAAGAAACTGTTGAGCTGGCGCGGGAAGCAACGGTGGAATGGCTTAAACAGTGGTGCCTTGGTGCTGAACCGGGCGAAAGTGAATTGCCTTCTGTGGCATTTGGGATTAGCTGCGCTTTAGCTGAATTACAGGGTGAATTGCCGGAAGCAGCTGATTACCGGAAAGCGCCACTGTGTAACGGTGATCCTGATGAGCTGATTGTTCGTCTTGGTGAAATGAGTGGGCAAAAAGTTGCCAAAGTGAAAGTCGGGCTGTACGAAGCGGTGCGTGACGGTATGGTGGTTAATGTTCTGCTGGAAGCTGTACCCGATTTATCTTTGCGACTGGATGCTAACCGTAGTTGGAGTCGTGCTAAAGCGAATGGTTTCGCTAAATATATCGATCCTGATTACCGCCACCGGATTGCCTTTTTGGAAGAGCCTTGCCAAACCCCGGCAGACTCTCTCGCTTTTGCCCGTGATACTGGGATCGCCATTGCCTGGGATGAAAGTCTCCGTGATGAAGGTTTTAATGTGGAGGCTCAGGAAGGTGTTGCGGCTATTGTAATCAAACCTACTTTGACAGGAAGTCTTGCCCGTTGTTGTCAGTTGATTTCAACAGCGCGCAATGCTGGGTTGGAAGCGGTGATCAGTTCCAGTATTGAAACCAGTTTTGGTCTGACTCAACTTGCCCGCATTGCTCATTGGCTGACGCCTGCTTCCATTCCAGGGTTGGATACGCTGGAACTTGTTCAGTCTCAGTTAGTGCGCTGCTGGCCGGATAGCACGATGCCAGTGACAGGATTGGATGAATTGGAAATCGCATGGTGCAGTTAAATCCATTTACCCAGTGGCCGTGGCGCTACTGGGCATCTTTTAGCCCCGAAAATATTGCCATTAGGTTGTGTGATCGCGTTTTAAACTGGCATCAGTTGGTTGCTACTTTGGATGCGATAGCGGCAAATTTCCGCCAACAAGGGGTAGTTGAGGGCAGTGGCGTCATGCTGCGGGGGAAAAATAGCGAACAGATGTTACTGAGTTATCTCGCTGCATTACAGTGTGGTGCGCGGGTGTTGCCGCTGAATCCTCAATTGCCTGAAGTGCTTCTATCTGAATTACTGCCACATTTGAATATTGATTTTGTTGCTGATTTCTATAGTGGCGACTTGCCCGCTATAGAGGCCAGATCCCTTGATTGGCAAAGTGAGCCACTGAATTCTGATGATAATTCAGTAGCATGGGATGCAATGCGTCCCGCCAGTATGATTTTGACTTCCGGCTCTTCCGGGTTACCGAAAGCTGCCGTTCACTCAATTCATGCACATCTTTCCAGTGCGCGGGATGTCCTTTCTGTGATGAATTTTCAGCAGCAAGATAGCTGGTTGCTTTCATTGCCGTTGTTTCATGTATCTGGTCAGGGGATTATCTGGCGTTGGTTAATGAGAGGGGCTTCTTTGGTATTGAGAAATATCAATCCACTGGAGCATGCTTTAGCCGATTGTACTCACGCTTCATTGGTTCCGACTCAGCTCTGGCGGTTACTGGAGCAGTCACAAAATCAGCCGCCGAATTTGAAAGAGGTGCTGTTGGGTGGGGCAATGATCCCCGTTGAATTGACGCAAAGGGCAGAGCAGCAAGGTATTCGTTGTTGGTGTAGTTATGGTTTAACCGAACTGGCTTCAACGGTATGCGTTAAACGGGCAGATGAGTTTCCTGGCGTGGGAAATCCATTACCGGGCAAGGAAGTTCGTTTAATCAAGGAGGAGATTCAAATTCGTTCTGACAGCCTAGCCTGTGGATATTGGCTGGATGGAAAATTACAACCATTGGTTGATCGTGATGGCTGGTTTCATACCCGTGATCGGGGAGTAATACAACAGAGTGAATTACGCATACTTGGCCGGATGGATAATCAGTTTTTCAGCGGTGGAGAAGGCATTCAACCGGAAGAGATTGAACGAATGATTAACACCTATCCGCAGGTAGAACAGAGTTTTGCTGTTCCGGTGCCCGATCCTGAATTTGGTTATCGGCCTGTTGTTGTCATTGATAGTGACTCACCTGAAATTATTGACTTATTACCTGAATGGTTGGTTGATAAACTGGCGGCTTTTCAGCGTCCGGCAGCTTACTATCTCTTACCTCAGCAGTTTAAAAATGATGGTATTAAAATATCCCGTCAGCAGATCAAAAACTGGGTATTGGATTTACCCGGTTGCTCTTGAGCTATTTTGATTTGCTATCAATATGTTGAATTTCGTACTGCCCATTATCGCTAATGGAGTCATGGGCAGAGATAATTAATGATACGGTGTTGTTAGCAATCAGTCTTTAATTTTTGCAGTGCTTTTTCGACACCAGCACCATATTCTGGGTGAACTTTTCTAAATAGCTCAACCTGACGGCGTTGAGTCTCTCCATGTGCTTGTGACAGTTCACTGGCGATACGGTCAAACATACGCTGATGCTCTTTACTACTGATTAAGTTATACAGTGCGCAGGGCTGACTGAAATAATCTTCATCTTGACGATGGTTCCAGTTATCGGCATCTCCTTCTAAAGACAATGATGGTTGTTTGAATTCAGGTTGTTCCTGGAACAATCCTGCACTGTTTGGTTCATAAGTCACCGTGTTTCCGCTGTTACCATCCACGCGCATTGCACCATCACGGTGGTAATTATGGAACGGACAACGAGGTGTATTAACCGGAATTTGATGGTGGTTAACACCAAGACGATAACGTTGAGCATCACCATAGGAGAACAGGCGGCCCTGTAACATCTTATCAGGGGAGAAACTGATACCTGGCACAACATTAGCAGGGTTGAAAGCGGCCTGTTCAACTTCTGAGAAGTAGTTCTCAGGGTTACGGGTCAGCTCGAAATAACCGACATCAATCATTGGGTAATCGCCATGAGGCCATACTTTTGTCAAATCAAACGGATTGTACGGCGTCTGAGAAGCTTCGTTCTCTGGCATAATCTGAACTTTTAATTTCCAGCGTGGATAATCTCCTTGCTTAATTGCGGTAAACAAGTCACGCTGAGAACTTTCGCGATCTTTACCGACCAGCGCTTCCACTTCGTCATCCAACAGATTTCTAATGCCCTGCTGACAACGGAAATGGAATTTCACCCAGAAACGTTCATTATCTGAGTTGATAAAGCTGAATGCATGGCTACCAAAACCGTGCATATGGCGGAAAGATCTGGGTATACCACGGTCACTGAAATCAATGGTTAATTGATGCAGTGATTCAGGTTGATGAGAGAAGAAATCCCATTTATAGGCGGGATTACGCAAATTGGTATGCGGATCACGTTTAACAACATGGTTAAGATCTGGGAATTTCAGGGGGTCACGAAGATAGAATACCGGGGTATTGTTACCGACTAAATCCCAGTTACCTTCTTCGGTATAGAACTTAAGCGCAAAACCACGAATATCACGTTCCGCATCTGCTGCTCCGCGCTCACCGGCGACGGTTGAGAAACGGGCAAACATTTCTGTTTTTTTGCCTATTTCAGAGAAAATCTTAGCGCTGGTGTACTTAGTGATATCGTGAGTAACGACAAAGGTCCCATAAGCTCCAGAGCCTTTGGCGTGCATACGACGCTCTGGAATAACTTCACGGTCAAAATGGGCAAGTTTTTCTAAGAACCAAACATCTTGTAACAACATAGGACCACGTTGGCCTGCGGTTATGACATTATTATTGTCAACGACAGGGGCTCCGGCATTCGTTGTCAGTCCTCTCTTTTTCATCACACTTCTCCTGTTTTACATGAAAAAAAACAGCGTAATCGCTGATTAAAAAAAACAGTTCTGGTCAAATGTTAAAATTCAAATGTTGTGTTTTTTCTATAAGTTATTTATTGTTTTTTTCTTTACTGTTTAATATAAAATTATTTGCATAGTTAATTATTAAGTAAATGAAATGAAAAATTCACACATATTTAGTAAGTATAGATGATTCATTTCCTTTTGTTGTCTACAGGTTTAGTTCTATTTAAGTAAGATGCTTAACATTAAGTAAATAAAGAGGAAATATATGAAGGCTTATCTTGCCGCAGCAGCAACCAGTTTATTGTTCATTGCCGGGACAGCAAATGCGATTTCGGTGAATGTTCAGGCTGGTCGCCATTTCACCAACACTTCAGCGGCAATTGGTGATAACGGTGCTGGATTATCTTTTAACGGTAACTGGGCACGCAGTGATCATAATGGGCAACTGGGAAGTTTGGGAACGGCCTTTAGTCTGCCCGTCGGCCCATTGACTGCCAGCATTGGCGGTAAGGTTCTCTATTTATCACCTAAAGATGGGAAAAAGGGTGAGGCATTGGCAGGCGGTGTGGGTTTGAGTTGGGCGGTTATGCCATCTTTATCTCTGTACAGTGAAGTTTACGGTGCGCCATCCAGTTTAACTTCTGGCATTGATTCTTATACTGAAGCGACGGGTGGCTTGCGTTTTACCGTATTTAAACCGCTGACAGTGGATGCGGGTTATCGAGTGATGAATATGAGAGGAAAAGAGGGGCACAGGGATAACAAACTGGCTGATGGATTTTATGTTGGTGCCGGTTTGAATTTCTAAACGGTTTTTATGGGCTCAGTCCGCATCATTTCTGATGCGGACAATTTCAACCTAGGATTAACCCACTTCTGGCAGCAATCCGCTGACAATACCAATCTGGATAGCAATAACTGCGATTCCACAAAGAAATACCATCACCAACGCGGGTTTTCCGCCTATTACCCGATAAGCTGTTTGTTCAATTTGTCGGCTGCGCCATGCCAGCATCGAAGGCAGCAGCAGAGCAAGAATAGACAGTGCTACTGCGGCGAAAGTCAGAGCCATAACAAAGTTTGGATAGTATAACGCGCAAAGCAATGGCGGAATAAAAGTAATCACCCCTGTTTGCAGGCGGCCTGTCGCATTGTTACGGCGTTTGAACAGATCTGCCATGTAATCAAATAGACCTAAAGAGACACCAAGAAATGAGGTTGCCAGTGCCAGGTCAGCAAACAGACGGACAGCAAGCTCTACACGAGGAGTGGCAACGACGTCTCTCACTGCCTGTAACAGCCCATTCAACCCCGCCTGTTCTGCCAGAATACCGACAAAAGTATGGGAAGAAATCGCTCCCAGTGTTGCTAATTGCCACAGAATATAGGCAGTCAGAGGGATTGCACTGCCGATAACAAATATTTTGCGTAACTTGCGGGTATCGCCGCCCATATAACTCACGATGCTTGGCACACTGCCGTGAAAGCCAAAAGAGGTGAATACTACGGGAATGGCTGATAATACCAGACCTTGCTCCAGGGGCATGGAAAGCAAGTTAGTGTTTTTGATATGAGGCATCATGACTGCCAACATAATCACCAGGAAGATGATTTTTGCAGTAAACAGCAGGCGGTTAATCATATCGACAGATTGAGTACCGATAGTGACAACACAACCCGCGACAACGGTGAAAATCAGTATCCCAAATGAGACTGGAATGGGTCTATCCAGCCATGAAGACAGGCTGCCTGCAAGCAATTCACCGGCACCGCTGATATAAGCGGTGGTCAGGGCATACATCAGAAATAGCATACTGAAACCGGTAAGCCATTGACCACCACGTCCCAGATAGCGTTTTGCCACGGTTCCTAAGCCAGTATCTGCTGGGCTGTACTGATAAACTTCCACCAGCAATAAAGCGGTATAGCTCATCAAAACCCAAAGAGCGACTAACATCACGAAGGTTGTCCCAAGACCAACACCGGCCGCAGCCAGTGGCATAGCCAGCATCCCTGCACCAATTGTTGTCCCGGCGACGATAAAAATACTGCCAATAGTGCGATTCTTCACGCTTTCCTCTGCTTCTGAACTGATTGAAATAGTTATAGAAAGGGAGGCTAAAGGATCAATTTATTTATGTCAAATAACGGTTACACAAAATGTAAATAAATAATTACATTATATATTTTTGCATTAGACTGAATTATGTATTTGAGTAAATATAAATAATTACTAATTTTATTAATTGTCAATTAATCAGGTTATTGATCACATTTAAAGGTTGTGCTCATTATTACTATCTGATTTGGCGGGTAAGATAAGCATTATTAATTCTTTTAACAATTCACTTATTATGAAATAAAATTTATCAATGGAAAGAATATTTGTTTGTCTAAGAGGGTTGGTGGTATCTGTTCAGTTAGCGATATCAGGGGAGGCTTATGCTTCAGAGTTCATTAGCCCCGCAGATCAGGAGATTATCACTCAACAACAGAAGGCATTGTTGCAGCAAGCTCAACAGCAGCGTGATGCTATACGTAATAACATTACCTTATCTCCATCTTTAGAGCCCAAGCTTGATGGCGCTGAATCTATTTGTCATACCACTCACCGTATTCAATTTGAAGGTGCTGAAAGTCTTTCCCGATCAGTGCGGGACGGTTTAACACAGCCTTATCTATCCCATTGCTTAACCTTACAGGATATTAATGGGCTGGTGCGTAAAGTATCGAATGCCTATATCGAACGGGGTTATGTCATTTCCCGAGCTGGACTCAGGGCGCAGGATTTATCTACCGGTATTCTCATTATTACCGTGAGCGAAGGTAAAGTTGAATCAATCAGCCTTGACGATGAAACTCCGCTCTCATTGAAAATGGCCTTTCCAGGAATAGTTGGTAAGACGTTGAATCTACGGGATATTGAACAGGGGATGGAACAACTGAATCGGCTTCCTTCTCAACAAATGACGATTGATATTCAGCCGGGAAAGCAACTCGGTTATTCCACAGTTATCTTGAAACGAATATCGACTCGTTTACCGGTCAGTGTCAGCTTTGGTGCGGATAATAGCGGTCAAAAAAGTACAGGTACTGGGCAACTCAATGCCAGTATGAGTTTGGATAATCTGTTACATTTTGCTGATCAGTGGTCATTATCTGCTAGTCGGAACAGTGACTTTCGTAATAACCATCAGAGCCGGAGCCTCTCTTCCCATGTGACCGTGCCTTATGGTTACTGGCTGTTCAGTTATCAATATGCGTGGAATGATTCTTTTCAGGATATTCCGATAGGTTCACGAACCAATCGCTATGAAGGTGATAGCCAGACTCATCGGTTGGCGGTAAATCGGACGCTATATCGTGATGGTAAGCAGAAACTGGCACTGAATGTAGGAATGACGCGCCGTCAGACGACCAACGTGATGGCGGGAAAGAAATTATCCATTAGCAGCTCGACATTAAGTGTTATCAACTTTGGCGTTAATTACAGTTCAGTATTGGCGGGTGGCTATATCACTTTCAATCCTGTATTGAGCCGTGGCTTATCCGTGTTAGGTGCCACAAAAGATGACCCACATTTCCCCGATATGCCACGGAGTCAATTTCGCAAATTTAGTCTAAGTGCCAGCTATTTTATTCCGGTCACGGATTTCATCTATTACCTCTCATCTATTTACGGCCAGACCACACCGGACAACCTTTACGCCAGTGAAAGCCTATCACTGGGCGGGCAATATTCTGTCCGGGGATTTAAGGAGCAATATCTTACCGGCAATCGCGGCGGATATTGGCGTAATGAATTGAATTGGCGGGTTGCAGAACTTCCTGTGTTGGGGGAGCTCGCTTTAACCGGTGCATTGGATACCGGCTGGTTACAGAAAAAAACCGGACAAATTGATGGCGGTAATGTCACCGGCACTGCGCTTGGCGTCTCACTGACCAATCGCAGGTTTAATCAGACTATGACTTTAGGAACACCATTGACTCACCCTGATCATCTGAAACCAGATAACTGGGTGGTTTACTGGTCTGCATCACTGATTTTTTAGCGATGCAATACAGGGAGTTATACCAATAACCTTGTATTTAAATTAAGAAAAAAGGATAGAATGATGGATAGATGTAACAACCCTATGGCAAGGGGCGCTTGTTATCTTTTAATTTATCTGACTGCGACATACCCCCTGCATCCCGCTATAGCGGCTGGGATCACACCTGACAATAACCGTACACAGGTACAAAATCAGGGCAATGTGCCGGTTGTCAATATTGCTACTCCTAATGGCGCCGGAATATCTCATAATACCTATAAAGAGTTTAATATTGCTACTCAGGGAGCTGTATTAAATAACGCTACTCAGGCGGCTAAATCTCAATTAGCCAGGCAATTAAATGCAAATAGCAACTTGAAAGGTAAAGCAGCCGAATTAATTATTAATGAAGTCACTGGTAACGGGCGGTCTAACCTGCAAGGCAAACTGGAGGTAGTCGGTAATAAAGCTAATGTGATGATTGCCAACCCTAACGGCATTACCTGTGATGGCTGTGGCTTTATTAATACCTCCAGCGCAACAGTGACTACCGGGAAACCTCAGTTTGACAAACAGGGTGCATTGGAAGCATTGGAAGTCAAAAAAGGCCAGATTACGATTGGTGGCAAAGGGCTGGATGGCAAGGCGACGGATTATATTGACATTATCAGCCGGGCGACTGAGTTAAATGGAAAAATTCAGGCTAACAACTTGTCCTTTACACAGGGTGCTAATCGGATTGATTTTAACGATGGTACCGTGCAGAAAATCACTGGGGAAGGCGTTAAACCTCAATTAGCCGTTGATACCAAGGCATTAGGTGGCATGTATGCCAATAAAATTCGCTTGGTTGCTACTGAAGATGGCGTTGGGGTTAATTTGAAAGATTTAACCAGCGACCAGCGTGATATTACTTTAAACGTTAATGGCAAAATCGAACTGGGAAATGCCAAAGCTAAGACGGATTTTAATCTCAGTGCCAGAGAAACGCATATTGCCCCTAATATCAAGGTACAGGCAGAACGGGATATTACTTTGGCAAGTACTAAACTGGATAATAAAGGGAATGTAACTGCGGGTCGGGATATGCGGATATTGGGTGATACTTTACGCAATACTGGAGATAAAGCACTTCTGCAAGCCAATAATAATATGTGGTTACAGAAAGATGCTCAGGGGAATAAGAGTATACTGATTGAGAATAAATCTGCGACGATAAAGACCGTGAAAGGGGATTTGGTTGTTAGGACTAATGAACTAAATAATGTTCGTAGTGAATTTGTTACTGGGTGGAAAATACAAAACCCAGATTCGGATAAGATTGAATATTTGGGTTTTGAACTGCTATTTCGTGACCATTTAAATGGATTTAAACCAGTATTAGAGAACACTGAAGTTAAGAAATGGTTTGGTACTGTCGATTTTAATAAAAATAATTGGATAAATACCGGTAGAAAAGAGTTGATTTTAAGTAAATCGACATCAGAAGCTGTCATTTTTTCCGGTGGTAATATGTATGTCAATTCAAATAAAATATTAAATGAAGCAAGCTCAATACAAGCATTAAAAAATGTTTTTCTTACGGGCCTGACTCTTCAAAATTTCACTAAAAACTTAGGGGTGATAAATTATTTTACTAAATTCTCAACTGATTTCAATCCATTGAATGATACTGAGAGTAGTAGGGATTTAATTATCGGATTGGAACATTTGATAGATGAGTTTCCTATGTATATGGAGAATGATATTGAATTTAAAAATACAGGATCGGCCAATGAATGGGAAAATAAAAAATATTATTTAGCTACTATTTCAGCTGGTGGGGATTTAGTTGCTGATTTTAGAGATGATATTGATATTAACACTCCATCTATCTCTAATATCAAGGGAGTTTCAGAAATCTCTGGGGTTCAACGACCTGATGCATTAGTAGCAAGAAATATATTGTTGAACTCAAAAAAGATAAATGTCACAGATAATAATATTAAATCTGTTGATGGGATAAATATTCTTGCGGGTGACGGAATTGATATTAAATATGGCTCGATTTTAGCTGGTGGTGATTTATCTATGACAGCTACAAATGATATTAATTCTGTACAAGGGGAATTAAAGGGTAAAAATATTACCGCTATTAGTAAAAATGCTGATTTAAGTTTTAAAAGCAGTGAGGATACCGGGTATTTTAATCTTGATGGTACGCGTAAAATAAGTAGTTTGGAAGCTACTGGTGATTTATTATTACATGCTGGTAAGAATATTCTTCTGAGAAATTTATTCCTAACTAAGAGTAATAGTATCTCTCTAGCCGCAAACAATGACATTACTATTGATAACAATAACGCATTATTGACACATAAACGAATGAGGGGAGGTTTATCTGGCAACAGAGAACAAGAATTCTTTAATAATATGTTCTCCAAAATAGGTAAATTAGACACCAAAGGCTCTGTTGTGATTAATGCTGGAGGAACGTTACGTGCTGAAGGTGTTAATATCTCAGCAGGTAAAGATATCAGTTTAACTTCTGCAAAAGATATTGTACTGAATCATCGTAAATTTCCTCATTTATTAAGTGAATCAGTTCCCTCATATAGACCATTTAATCCTAGTGAATTAGGTCGAACATTTGATGGGTTATTTCAAATGGGTTTTGTCCCCCTCCCCAAGAATGAGTTATTTCCCTCGTCTCGATCCGGGGAATTAAGTAGTCGTATAACCGCAGGAAATAATATTAGTGTTATCAGTGGTGCAGATATCAATGGAAAGGCGGCTCAAATTAACGCCAAAGGTAACACATTATTATCAGCAGGTCGTAATATTAATCTGTTAGCACTGGGCTATTCCGCTATTGATAACAAGAACGATAACAATAAGGATGATCGTCATATTGTTGCTGTAGTCAATGGTGGAAAACAACTTACTGTAGCTGCTAATGGAACGCTGATGACTCAAGGAGCCACATTAAGCTCAGGAGGAAATACAACAATTTCTTCCGGTGGCAATATGCGTTTTGAATCGGTGCAGAATCACACTTACCGGGAAAGTGGCAGGGAATTCACCGAATCAGTGACTCAGCAAGGCAGTGAATTGACCAGCGGCGGTGTACTAACAGTTATCTCAAACGGCAGCATTCTTTTCCAGGCCACCAAACTGGCTGCTAAAGGTGCGATGGATGTCGCGGCAAAAGGGGGTTATCTATACGCTCAGGCGATGGAAGAATCCAGCCACTATGAGAAAACAGAGACAAAGCGTAAATGGTATGGCAAGAAGAAAACCATTAAACGTACCCGTCATGATGTCACTAACAAAGTCACTGAATTTATCGCTGGTGGTGATATTAATCTGTTAAGCCGGGATGACAGCACTTATGAAGCCAGTAAAATCTCCACTAATAAAAATGCCAAACTGACCAGCACTCACGGTAAAGTCAACTTTAAGGCGGTAAAAAATACCACTTTTGAGCAGACCATTACCAACTCCAAAGGTTTTTATATCAAACACAGGGATAAAGGTTATACCAAAGATACGTGGATTCTTCCTGCTATTCATATCGGCGGAAAACTTACCGTAGATGCAGCAAATGGTGTTAGCGCTGATATTAAAGCAAAAAATGGTCAATCATTACAAAATGTATTGGCAGTATTGGGAAATACGCCAGAAACAGCCTGGCTGAAAGGGCTTAGTGGGAACAAAGATATTCAGTGGAATTTGGTCAAAGATGCTTATAACAGTTGGGATCATAAGAGCAAGCATTTAAATCCAGTGATTTCTGCGGTGATTGCTATTGCAGCGGCGGCGGCAACAGCAGGCAGCTCTCTGTCAGCATCTGTTGCATCTTATGCGGGTAATAGCGTTGCGGGTGGCGCGTTAACTGCGGGTATGTCATCACTGGCTGCACAGGCGGCTGTCGCTATTGTAGACAATCAGGGTGATATATCCAAAGCGCTAAAAGCATTGGGTAGCAGTGATGTCATTAAATCAACGATTACCTCAATGGCGATTGGTGGCGCACTGGCCGGATTTGATTCCTATATGGGATGGGATAAAGCAGCTGATGGCACTAAATTAGATCCGACAAAAGCGAAATTACCCCAAATCAGCAATGGTGATTGGAACAAAGTCGTCCAGCGGGTAGCGGGCCAATCTATTATTAGTTCCAGCCTGAATACCACCATTAACGGCGGCAGTTTTAAAGATAATTTGACTACTGCTCTGTTGGCTAATATTGGCAGCCAGATTCATGCTGAGGGTGCCAGATTGATTGGTGATAATGGCGAGGTATTGGGAGTGCCGGGCAAAACGTTGAGCCACGCAGTTGTGGCAGGGATCAGCGCTGAAATTGGCCGGGGAAATGCCAAAGGTGCAATGGCGGGGGCTTTGGCTGCGGAACTGGCTGGTATCATGATGGGTGATAACATCATCAAAGCTGAAGAGTGGCAGAGAACATCGGAACGGCAAGCGCAAATTGCCCGTGCTTTTGGTGGTTTTGCCGGTGCGGTATTTACCGGTAAAGCAGACGGTGCTTATAGTGGAGCAAGCGGTGCGGAGAATACTTTCCGTTACAATTACCTGGCTCATCACCAACAGCAATTAATGGAGAAAGAGCTTGCCGCAGAATCCAACTACCTTAAAAAAGCGCAGATTTTTGCTAAATGGGGCTTGATTAGTAACACGCAAGACGGGTCTTTAGCGGCGGGTTTTATATCCGGTATTCCGTCAGAACTTTATGATAGTGTGATGGCAATTGTCGGAGCGGTATCTAATCCTTCGGAAGTCATTGAAGCACTTAAAACGCTATTGATTCAGGAGGATATGCCCGGCTTTATCTGGCAGGCAACAAAGGAGGGTTATCTCAAGCAGCTTGATATTGTCAAAGCTGAATATGAAAAAGCGGGTCCTGAGGGAGCCTATAACGCTGGCTTGGAAGCAGGAAAAATTGTTACTGAAATAGCCAGTATGGCAGCCGGTGGCCTTGGCGCGGTCAAGGGATCGACATCTGGTGCAGCTAAATTATCGAAAGTGATATCAAAAGATCCGCACCCAACAGTAGACATAAGGCATGTGTATCGGGTAGAAAAAGATGGTAGCAAAACCCAAATGACGTGGGGAGAAGGTAACTATAAACAGGGGTATCCTTTTGAGGACTTTGTTGCTACGCAGATGCCTAAAGGTACTCGATTACCCGAAGGGTTTAAGACTTTTGATTTTTATGATCAGAAAACAGGTATAGCTACCAGTGTTAAGACATTGGATACTGGTACTGCGGCAAGAATTAAAGATCCTAAGCAACTTTATACTTCCATAAAAGGGAATATAGATGCCACGGTAAACTTTACCGAGGCGAGACTGGATAAAAAGGTTATAAATGCAGGAATGATTTCACAGCGTGAAGTTCGGATTGCTGTACCAAAAGCTACAACGGTAGATCAATGGGAGCAAATTAACCGTGCAATATCTTATGGTGCAGAAAAAAATATTAATGTCAAAATCACAGTGGTGAAATAATGGACGAAATCTTTAAACGATGGCGAAATGCTAGATGCGTGTTTAACGGCGATTTTTACTGTGTTGAAACTTTTTCTGGTTATCGGATGTTAAGTGCTGACCCACAAGGGAGTTATTATTTACTATCCCCTGATATAGATGATGAGCAATTAGGTATGGCAGTTTTTGATGCGTTATCCAAGAGTAGGTTCATTCCTCTAGAAGAGATAGATGATTTCTTTGAGCCTGAAAAGTGTGATGAACAATATAAAGAATGGATTGATGAATTAATTAAAACTTATGATTATCGTTCAAAACGTCAATTATTTAAAAGAATGCGAGATTGTGGAATACAATTGCTGGATGGAAATATCACAATCCGGCCTACAGGCCATGAAAAACTTGAGCTTTGGACAGGAAAAGGCATTGTTGAATCTGATTATGTCGTCATTCCGGCAGACAGTTCTTCAGAGGAAGTTGGCGCAGCATTACGACTGGCTTTTTCGCGTTGTAGAAGTTATGTTTGACGATAAAGCAATAGTTTGTTTTCACTGATTAGTTATGAGTTTTGATTTATAGAGTTAATTAAGGTGGACACATAATAGTTATTATGTGTCCGCTAATTATCTCAAAAAGGTTTAAATAGTTATAAATTAGCCTTACCGCTAAAATCACAGTGGTGAAATAATGAGTGAGATTTTTGAACGATGGAAAAATGCCAGATGTGTATTTAATGGTGATTTTTATTCAATAACAAGTTATTCGGGTTATTTCGAGAGACTTAATGCTTAAGGTTCAGTGTATGAGAGATTGCTGCAAGTTACTATGATCCTCACATTAAATTGAAGCTATATGATGAGTTGATAGATGATATTGATTCGTGGATTAGTAATTTTAATAATGAGCAGGTATTAAATGAATCATTATCGAGTGTCATTGAAAATGATTTTCCATCGTTAATTATATCGACAAAAGGTGTTATTGCACAAATAGTCCATGCATTCAAAAAAATTCGATTTTGATTTCAACACCGTGAACTTCATGACTAATCCTGGTCTGTTAGATATTAAAATACATCAATATTTTAGTAGTGATTTGACGATTAGAACTACAAATTATTACCCAAATTCTGATATGGTTGAAAAATTTCATAGATTAGAGACTGTTCCATTATTTAAGCCAGTTTCAAACTATCAAATCGATCAGCAGGACATTCCTTCTATTTTAATTCTCTGCAATGGATGTGAAGAAGGTTATTTTGATGTATTAAAAACTTCTTTAGAACATCCATCGAAACCTAAAATATTTATGGCTATTGTTTGGAATAAGAAATTGTATGATGAATGCATAGATTTAAATAGGAAGTATGCAGATAGAGCATGCATTCTAAAGTTGGCACTAGAGGCTTCAACAAACAACAGATCATTTCTATACTCCAAATCTGGTCCAAACACAGTATTGGAATCAATTAGATTCACTTTACCAGTTCTAGTACATTTCTTTGGGTTATCAATGGATAGTGGAGTTGACAAACAAAAGAAAATTTAGTTTTTATTTTTAAAATCAATCTAATGGGTCTAGCTTAATAAAAAGATGGTTGGATAATCCTGAGATTGTAACTAACTTTAAGCGTAGCATAGAATAAAGTAAAATGAATGATATAGATATTGAACTGAAAGATTTACCTGATATAATTTATGATGTCATGTAATGATTATGAAGGAAGTATTGAATGTTCCAAATTGAAAAATTTCCTATAACAACAGTATTTATAGTATGTGTGACAATTGTTTATTCCACATTTGTTTCATATTCATTAACAGATAGCTTTATCGGTAAAATAAGTATTATAGATCTAGAGAAATATGGAGGGTTAACACCAAATAGATTATATGAATTTGAGTATTGGCGACTTCTGGTTTCTCAGTTCATACATGTTAAACAATTGCATATGGTCTACAATGTGCTATCATTTTTCATACTGGGAATTTTATTAGAAAAACATCTTGGATCTAAATTTTTATTAGTTTTATGGTTTACTTCTGGTGCTTTGGGAACTCTTTATAGCACTAACTTTGTTAGTTACCCTTGGAATATTGGTACAGGAGCATCACAAGCTGTTTTGGGCGTATCTTCCTTTGCATTGCTGATGGTTTTTGTCAAAGAGCATACCTCTAGTATATTAAAGTTTGCTGTTGTTTTTTCCATGCTACCGGCAATGGCTTTAGATCTTATTTATATTCACTACCCTAAGCCAGGTCATGTTCTTTCTATTTGTATTGGGCTTGCAATGAGTTTGTTTTTCTATAGGAAAAATAAATCTTATTTTGATAATATTGCTATTTGA
The DNA here is from genome assembly GCF_042879395.1 of Photorhabdus sp. RM322S. NCBI lineage: Bacteria > Pseudomonadati > Pseudomonadota > Gammaproteobacteria > Enterobacterales > Morganellaceae > Photorhabdus > Photorhabdus sp. RM322S. The sequence goes on along the minus strand of NZ_JBHFKW010000011.1, from coordinate 52,707 downwards.
AAATAATAATTATCGGTGGATTCGACTAATCAGTAGTATGGACGGCATTAAAGAATGCTTAAAAGAAATTGTAGAAAAAATAAATAGAGAAGAAAAATTCTTAGCTATTCTTGGATATGGATCATATTTTACAGGCAAGTATAAAAATGGAAGGGTAGCTTATTAGTCGAATCCGTCTTTGAATAGTTATTAAGTGAGCCTTACCTCTAAAATTACAGTGGTGGAATAATGAGTATGGATTTTAAGCAAGGGTTAAATGCAACCGCTATGTTTAATGGAGATTTTTACTCTGTTAAAACTTATTCAGGTAACGGCTTATTAAGGGCAGATCCCTTAGGTAGCAAACATTTATTACAGCCAATTGTATCTGATCAAGAATTAGGAAAGGCTGTACTTGATGCTTTATCAAAAAGCAGAATAATCTCGCTTGATGAATGTGGAGATTATTTTGATCATGATGTAAGTAATGAGCAGTATAAAAATTGGATAACTAAGATGATGGAATTTTATGGCTATCGTTCAAAACGTCAATTATTTAAAAAAATGTTAAGCTGTGGTATCTGCATGCTTGATGGTCAAATAATGATACGACCATCCCGCCATGAAAAATTGGATGGCTGGTCTGAAGATGGTATTTCTGAATCTGATCATGTCGTAATTTCTGCGGACAGTTCCCCTGAGGAAGTTGGTGCAGCATTACGACTGGCTTTTTCACGTTGTAGAAGCTATGTTTGACGATAAAGTAGCAGTTTGTTTTTGCATTGATTAGATATAATCTTTGATTTATAGAGTTAATTAAAGTAGACACGTAATATCTATTATGTGTCCGCTAATTATTTAAAAAGGTTTAGATAGCTATTCAATATACATTAACCTTTGATTCCGAAAGCCGTCTTTAAATCCTTTAATGTGATCATTAACGTCATTGGGTTTAAAGGCGATTCATCAAAACCCACAGATTTATAAAATGCTTTAGCGTCTTCTGAGATAGCATGGACAATTAACCCTCTAATACCAACTAAATCTGCGGCTTGCGTGACACGAATGGCAGCATCTTTAATTAAGTAGCGGCCAAACCCTTTTCCTTGATAATTTTTATCAACAGCCAGACGGCCCAAAATGATTACCGGAATGGGGTTTGGCATATTGCGCTTAAATTTGCTTATCGCTTCTTGCGACATAATTGAGCCGGTAGCCAACGAATAATAGGCAATAACATTTTTATCTTCGCTTACAACGTATGTTCGTGAGGCATTTCCTTTTTGGTTTTTTGATGCTCTGTCTGTTAACCAATTGTCAAGGGTGTCAACCCCTGAATTAAAGCTATCTAAATTGTGATCGTCTGTTAATGGAGTTGGGCCATTACATGTCATTGTATCACCACGGTTTTTTCATGTTTGCTGTTTTGATAAGACGTTCGTTTGGTGCTGCTGGATCATCAAGTTTAGCGATAAAAGCATCAAAAACCTCTGGAGAAACAACCATAAATGAGTGTTCCAATAGGGTGTTTTCAGCATCACGCTTGATTGTATCAAGGACATATTCGGTGACGGTTTTGCCTTTTACTTTTGCTGCTCTATCGATTAAATCTCGATCTTCCTGCCTAATCCTCAAGTTGAGCGTCTTATTTTTACGATTCTCAATTGTTACATTCATTCTAAATCTCCTTTGGCTGTAGAGATGGTATAAATAACACACTAATGTAACGCTGTTGCCATTACATTACAAGTGTGACATTACAATATATTTTTTTAAAACAAATTCCTTATAAATAATTATTCATTCTATAATCTTTTAATACTTGGTCTATTACCCAACTGGTTCGTGAGCCTGATTCTCCGGTTGAAGGGCAAAAGCCTTTGCCTTGTAATTCATTAATTATCGTACTAATCAATGGCATTTCTATATGTTCTGGATTGTCAATATTAAATTGGTGTAATTTGTTATTCTGGTCATAATATGAAATGGCTGAATTTCCAAAGGTGGAAAAAGATATTTTTCCTTTGTCACCAATTATTTCAACATTATCATGTCTGGAATTCGATACAAAATTCCATATACCTACACCTTGAATATTGTTTTCAAACATAAATGACATTGATACGCAATCTTCTGCTGGATAAGCATTCCCCTGTGAATTTACATGTCCTTTGACAGAAATAATTTTTCCTAAAAGAAAATCTAATATATCAAGAGTATGACACGCTAAATCAACAAATAATCCACCACCGGAGATTTCTGGCTTAACAACCCAAGGTAAATGATGAGGATCTTGATAGCAGGGCTCTATCTCTCTATAAAGTATACAATTTACTATTCTGGGTATTCCTATCGCGCCTGATTCAATTAATTCTTTGATTTTTAAAAATCTTGGTAATGCTCTCCTGTAATAAGCAACAAATAATGGGACATTTTGCGATTTACAAGTCGATATCATTTCATTACATTCTTCGAATGTTAATGCCATAGGCTTTTCTACATATATCGCCTTGCCCGCTTTAGCGGCCAAAATAGTATATTCTTTATGTGTAGAGGGTGGGGTTGCAATATATACGGCATCAATGTCTTTATCATTAATCAGTGAATTTGCGTCGGAGTACCATTTAGGGACATTGTGCCTCCTGGCAAAGTCCTCTGCTAAGTTAGCATTGCGCCTCATTACCGCAACTAATTCAGAATTATCCAATTTATAAAAAGCGGGCCCACTTTTTACTTCAGTAACATCACCACAACCAATAATGCCCCATTTTATTGTTTTTTTCACTTTTATTTTCCCAATATGCTTATGTCGAATTTTTTATTAATAAAATATTGATGAAGATTATAGTTTAAATCTGGTTTATCACATTTTTTACTCTAATATATGATTATATAACATGTTTCTTACTTCTGAATCAAGTGAGTTAATATAATCTTCATCGTATTTCTTATAATCTATTATACCAAAGTGACATGTGGGTTCACATCTATTCCCAATTAGATTTCAAATTGCAGCATGGTGGCAAGTGAAAGCAACTAACAAAGTAGCAATTTGAAAGATGAATGGGATAAATCAGTCAGTAAATAGCTTGATGATATAAAGATACTCCTTATATGTCTTTTCCGATAATCAAGTTTTTTCAGGGCTTAAACCCTACCACATTAACCGTTTTATCCATTTTTTTATTGCATTGTTTTTTATGATTTGCTTCGTAAAATAATGGCAAGAAAACGCTTAACTCTCTGTTATTCGAATAATATTTTTTTTGCTGATTTCTTTTCAACTCTTTGTTAATGGTTAATGGACTTTGATTGAATGTAATTAACTCTCTTTCTATCCCATATGCTTGCAGGTATGATTGCAATAATATATATTGCTTGCAATGCATGCTAAATGAGGAAATGAATTTATGCCATCTATTACTGTCAGAAATGTACCGGACGAAGTGCATCGCGCCTTGCGGGTACGTGCAGCCACACACGGTCGTAGTGCTGAGGCCGAAATCCGGTTTATTCTGGAAAACGCCGTACAACCTGCTGGGCGTATCAAGCTGGGTTCCTTGCTGGCAAAAATCGGCCGCGAGGCGGGGGGCGTCGATCTTGAGATTGAGCGTGATAAGACACCTGCCGAGCCGATGAGTTTTGAATGATACTGCTAGATACGAACGTGGTTTCCGAGCCGCTGCGGCTCAGTGGTCACTCCGCTGTGGTTGCCTGGATAGATGAACAGAATGTCGAGACGCTTTACCTGGCCGCGATCAGCTTGGCTGAGCTTCGCTTTGGGGTCGCAGTGCTGCCCAATGGTAAGCGCAAAGATACTCTGCATAGAAACCTAGAGCGGAGTGTTGTTCCCTTGTTTACCGGTCGCATCTTGCCGTTCGATGCGGCCGCTTCGGAAGCTTATGCCGAGATCATGGCGCGAGCGAAGAGCGAGGGGAAAGCCATCGGGAAGGCTGACGGGTATATTGCGGCTATCGCAGCGGCGAATGGGCTGATTGTTGCAACCCGCGACACATCACCCTTTGAAGCTGCCGGGCTTACTGTTATTAACCCTTGGAAGGGCTAATAACATAGTTGTTATTACTTTGGGTTTACATTCTTGGTGCGTGTAATAATGAGCAAATAATCATTATTATCTGCCCACCATGAAGACCAATCTTAATGATTAAAGCTCAATCTCAATATCACTGAGTGGATGACAGCAGCAGGGCAGAATTTCACCTTCATTGACAAAAGCCAGTGGTTTACGCCGATAACCGACTTTGCCTTTTACCAATCTGACACGGCAGGAGCCGCAATAACCTTCACGGCACTGGTATTCAGCCTGTACTTTACCTTGTTCCAGCGCTTCCAGCAGACTGTTATGTAGCTCAGGAGAGCTGTGAATATGATAACCCTGCATACCATGCAGGGTTATTTTATAGCTTGTCATCAGAGTTCAAAGTCACTTAGGTCTTCTGGGTTAACTTCAGCATCAATCTGACCAACCAGATAGGAACTGACTTCAACTTCCTGTGGCGCGACTTGAACGTTATCGGACACCAGCCAAGAGTTAATCCACGGAATTGGGTTAGAACGTGTTTCAAATGGCAGTTTTAGCCCAACAGCCTGCATACGGATATTGGTGATGTATTCAACATACTGACACAGAATATCTCTATTCAAACCGATCATAGAACCTTCTTTGAACAGGTAATCCGCCCACTCTTTTTCTTGCTCCGCCGCCTGAACAAACAGGTCGTAACACTGTTGTTCACACTCTTTGGCGATTTCAGCCATTTCCGGGTCATCCTGACCAGAGCGCAACAGATTCAGCATGTGCTGAGTGCCTGTCAGATGCAGTGCTTCGTCACGGGCAATCAGTTTGATGATTTTAGCGTTACCTTCCATCAGTTCGCGTTCGGCAAAAGCAAATGAACAGGCAAAGCTGACGTAGAAGCGGATCGCTTCCAGTGCGTTAACGCTCATCAGGCATAGATACAACTGCTTTTTTAGTTCACGCAGACTGGTAGTAATGGTTTTACCCGCAACCTGATGCGTTCCTTCACCAAACAACTGGTAGTTGTTGGTCATCTCAATCAGATCATCGTAGTAAGCGGAAATATCTTTCGCACGTTTCAGAATTTCTTCATTAGTGACAATATCATCAAACACAACCGCCGGATCGTTAACGATATTACGGATGATGTGCGTATAAGAACGTGAGTGAATCGTCTCGGAAAAAGACCAGGTTTCAACCCAGGTCTCCAGCTCAGGAATGGAGATCAAGGGCAGAAACGCCACGTTCGGGCTGCGACCCTGAATAGAGTCCAACAGCGTTTGGTATTTCAGGTTACTAATGAAAATATGCTTTTCATGATCCGGCAACGCATTGTAGTCAATACGGTCGCGGGACACGTCAACTTCTTCCGGACGCCAGAAGAAGGAGAGCTGTTTTTCGATCAGTTTCTCAAAAATCGGGTACTTTTGCTGGTCATAACGGGCTACGTTTACCGGCTGACCAAAGAACATCGGTTCCTGTAACTGATCGTTTTTTACCTGCGAAAAGGTGGTATAGGCCATAACTTCCTCAAATTAAATCTTACACGCGCCGCCTTCACAATCGGAATCAGCCGATTCCACGACTTCTTCCAGGTCACCCTGAACGTCTTCCGCACCATCACGTGTATTGTGGTAATACAGTGTCTTCACACCATATTTGTAGGCGAGCAGCAAATCTTTCAGCAGTTGATTCATCGGCACTTTTCCACTAGGGAAACGTGTCGGATCATAGTTGGTATTGGCAGAGATCGACTGATCGATAAATTTCTGCATGATACCAACCAACTGCAAGTAGCCATCATTACCCGGCATTTGCCACAGCAGTTCATAAGCGCCTTTCAGACGTTCATATTCCGGTACAACCTGACGCAAAATGCCATCTTTTGATGCTTTGATGCTGATGTAACCACGAGGCGGTTCAATGCCGTTGGTGGCGTTAGAGATCTGTGAAGATGTCTCTGACGGCATCAAAGAGGATAATGTTGAATTACGCAGACCATGTTGTTTGATATCACGGCGCAACGTTTCCCAATCATAGTGCAGTGGCTCATTGACCAATGTATCCAGCGTTTTTTTGTAGGTATCAATAGGCAGGATACCTTCAGAATAGGTGGTTTCGTTAAACCACGGGCAAGCGCCTTGCTCTTTCGCCAGCTCATTAGAGGCTTTCAACAGGTAATACTGAATAGCTTCAAATGTTTTGTGCGTCAGGTTGTTAGCGCTGCCATCTGAATAACGCGCACCATGTTTTGCCAGATAATAAGCGTAGTTGATGACACCAATACCTAAAGTACGGCGACCCATTGCCCCTTGTTTTGCGGCAATGATCGGGTAGTCCTGATAATCAAGCAGGGCGTCAAGCGCACGGACAGCCAGAGTTGCCAGTTCTTCCAGCTCATCAAGATTTTCAATTGCGCCCAGGTTGAATGCGGACAGCGTACACAGCGCGATTTCGCCGTTTTTATCATTGATATCATTCAATGGCTTGGTTGGCAGTGCAATTTCCAGACACAAATTTGACTGGCGCACAGGGGCGACTGATGGATCAAATGGGCTGTGAGTGTTGCAGTGGTCTACGTTCTGAATGTAGATACGTCCGGTGGAAGCACGTTCCTGCATCATCAGAGAGAAGAGATCAACCGCTTTCAGGCGTTGCTGACGGATATTGCTGTCCTGCTCATATTGAGTATACAGGCGCTCAAATTCATCCTGGTCAGCAAAGAATGCATTATATAATCCAGGGACGTCAGATGGGCTGAACAGGGTAATATCTTCACCTTTGATCAGGCGCTCATACATTAATTTGTTGAGCTGTACGCCGTAGTCCATATGACGGACACGATTGCCTTCAACGCCACGGTTGTTTTTCAGCACCAGCAGGCTTTCAACTTCCAGATGCCACAGTGGATAGAACAGCGTCGCGGCACCGCCACGAACACCTCCCTGCGAACAGGATTTTACCGCTGTCTGAAAATGTTTGTAGAACGGAATACAGCCGGTGTGGAAGGCTTCACCGTTACGAATTGGGCTGCCCAATGCACGAATACGGCCCGCGTTGATGCCAATACCTGCGCGTTGGGAAACATATTTCACAATGGCGCTGGAGGTGGCATTAATCGAATCCAGGCTGTCGTCACACTCAATCAGCACGCAGGAGCTGAATTGACGGGTAGGGGTGCGGACACCTGCCATGATGGGAGTCGGCAGGGAAATTTTAAACGTGGAAGCCGCGTCGTAAAAACGACGAATATAGCCCAGACGGGTTTCTTTCGGATAACCGGAGAACAGGCAGGCGGCTACCAGAATATAAAGGAACTGGGCGCTCTCATAAATTTCACCGGTAACACGATTTTGAACCAGATATTTACCTTCGAGCTGTTTGACTGCGGCGTAAGAGAAATTCATATCACGCCAGTGGTCAATAAACTCGTTCATTTGCTCGAATTCTTCTTTCGAGTAGTCTGCCAGCAAGTGTTTGTCATATTTGCCCATTTCCACCATACGGGATACGTGATCATACAGGGCTGGTGGCTCAAATTGACCGTAGGCTTTTTTACGCAGGTTGAAAATTGCCAGGCGGGCTGCCAGATACTGATAGTCTGGCGCATCACCGGAGATAAGGTCCGCAGCAGCTTTGATCATCGTCTCGTGAATATCTGAGGTTTTGATACTGTCGTAAAATTGGATTTGGGAACGCAGTTCTACTTGTGATACCGAGACATTTTTCAGACCGTCGGCTGCCCAGTTAATAACCCGGTGGATTTTCTCAAGGTCAATTCGTTCTTTGTGGCCATCACGCTTTGTTACTAGCAGACTATGGTTCATGGACAGGCATACCTTACATTACATTTACTTTCAGACTTGCTCCCACCTGCTTTGTGTCTTTACTCAGACCAAAACATAACCCCCTCAGTGGTGAAGAAACCAACGAGAGAGTAGTGGTAATGGAATGTTAAGGAACACAATATGTAGGGGGTACACTAAATAATGACAACAAGATAATGTTAAAAACAGCTTTTATCAAGTGTACAAAAACACGGATTTTTGTGGATAACTTGAGGACTAAATTTATTAAAAAGCCGGAAGCCTGCATCATTACTAGCGGTTACCTTGACAGGAACACCGGCAAAAATGAGTAAAAAAATTCCTGAAAATAGGGTTTATTTGCCGTTTTATTAATCTATCAGATGAATATGTCAGACATACTGGGTGTGTAACATATAATTAACGTCCACATTGTGACCGAGGTTAAATTTATCCGTTAGCGGATTATAATGCAGGCCGATAATGTGCTGTTCTTGCAGTGGCGTTCTGTCAATCCAGCCGATTAATTCTGATGGGCGGATAAATTTCTTCGCATCATGGGTTCCCTTTGGCACCATTTTCAAAATATATTCCGCACCGATTACCGCCATGAGCCAGGCTTTTTTGTTGCGGTTAATGGTAGAGAAAAAGACGTGCCCACCGGGTTTGACTAACTGCGCACAGGCACGGGCAACCGACTGTGGGTCCGGTACATGCTCCAGCATTTCCATACAGGTGACGATATCATAAGCCTGTGGATATTTTTCTGCGTGGCTTTCTACGGTCTCCTGTACATAAGTCACAGGGATGCCTGTTTCAAGGGCGTGCAGTCTGGCTACCTGAAGCGGTTCAGTACCCATATCGAGCCCGGTCACGTCTGCACCTTCACGGGCCATGCTTTCCGACAAAATGCCGCCGCCACAACCCACGTCCAAGATTTTCTTACCGAAAATGCCTGCGGAACGCTGCAAAATATAATTCAGGCGCAGTGGATTAATCCGATGCAGTGGCTGAAATTCACCGTCCAAATCCCACCAGCGGGAAGCAACCGCTTCAAATTTCTCGATTTCCTGTTGGTCAACATTGCTTGTTGTGGAGGGGGTGTTAACGTTCATCAGCGGTTGTCGCTCCTTAAACTTGCTTTACAGGTGGATTTACTCCGTTTTAGTCATAGTATACATGGCTTAATTTTTAAATACCCGTATCTGATTTTTATAAAACTGTTGATTTGTGGTATAGTTCTAAACCTTTGAATCCGGAATTATGAGGGATAGTGGGCTTCATGAGCGACATTGCCAGAGAAATCACACCGGTCAATATCGAAGAAGAGCTGAAAAGCTCGTATCTGGATTATGCGATGTCTGTTATTGTCGGGCGCGCACTACCAGATGTTCGAGATGGACTGAAGCCGGTACACCGTCGCGTACTTTTCGCAATGAGTGTACTGGGAAATGATTGGAATAAACCCTACAAGAAGTCTGCCCGTGTTGTCGGCGACGTCATCGGTAAATACCACCCACATGGGGACAGCGCGGTCTACGACACGATTGTTCGTATGGCGCAGCCGTTTTCCCTGCGCTATATGTTGGTCGATGGTCAGGGTAACTTTGGGTCAGTCGATGGTGACTCAGCCGCGGCGATGCGTTACACCGAAGTGCGTATGTCGAAAATTGCCCATGAGCTGCTGGCGGATCTGGAAAAAGAGACTGTCGATTTTGTGCCGAACTATGATGGTACAGAGCAGATCCCGGAAGTTATGCCGACCAAAGTACCTAATCTGCTGATCAACGGTTCTTCGGGTATCGCAGTGGGTATGGCGACTAACATTCCTCCTCATAACTTATCCGAAGTTATTGATGGTTGTCTGGCTTATATTGAAGATGAAAACATCAGCATTGAAGGGCTGATGCAGTATATTCCTGGCCCGGATTTCCCGACTGCTGCGATCATTAATGGTCGTCGGGGTATTCAGGAGGCTTACCGGACTGGCCGCGGTAAAATTTATATCCGTGCCCGTGCTGAAATTGAAGTTGATGAGAAAAATGGCCGTGAAACTATCCTGGTTCACGAAATTCCTTATCAGGTCAACAAAGCCCGCCTGATTGAAAAAATTGCCGAACTGGTGAAAGAGAAACGCATCGAAGGGATTAGTGCTCTTCGTGACGAATCTGATAAAGACGGCATGCGTATTGTGATCGAAGTGAAACGTGATGCTGTGGGGGAAGTGGTTCTGAATAACCTCTATTCCTTGACTCAGCTTCAGGTTTCTTTTGGTATCAATATGGTGGCTCTGCATCAGGGGCAACCAAAGCTGTTGAATCTGAAAGATATTCTTTCTGCGTTTGTCAGCCATCGCCGCGAAGTGGTCACTCGTCGCACGGTCTTTGAATTACGTAAAGCCCGTGATCGTGCCCATATTCTTGAAGCATTGGCGGTGGCGCTGGCGAATATCGATCCAATTATCGAACTGATTCGCCGTGCTCCGGCACCGGCCGAGGCAAAAGCCGCATTAATTGCTCAACCGTGGGAGTTAGGCAATGTTGCTTCTATGCTGGAGCGTGCCGGTGATGATGCCGCCCGTCCTGAATGGTTGGAGCCCCAATATGGCGTGCATGAGGGTAAATATTATCTGACCGAGCAACAGGCACAGGCAATTCTGGATCTGCGTTTGCAGAAACTGACTGGCCTTGAGCATGAAAAATTGCTGGATGAATACCGTGAATTGCTGACATTAATCGGCGAACTGATGTTCATTCTGGAAAACCCGGAGCGCCTGATGGAGGTGATCCGTGAAGAGCTGTTGGCAATTAAAGCGCAATATAATGACGCCCGCCGTACTGAAATCACGGAGAACACCGCTGATATCAATATCGAAGATCTGATTAATCAGGAAGATGTTGTTGTCACATTGTCACATCAGGGGTATGTCAAATATCAGCCATTGTCTGACTATGAAGCGCAACGCCGTGGTGGTAAAGGGAAATCCGCAGCACGTATCAAAGAAGAAGATTTCATTGACAGGCTGCTGGTGGCGAATACTCACGATACGATCCTTTGCTTCTCCAGCCGTGGCCGCCTGTACTGGATGAAGGTTTATCAATTACCTGAGGCCAGCCGTGGTGCTCGCGGTCGTCCGATTGTGAACCTTTTGCCGCTGGAGCAAGATGAGCGAATTACTGCGATTCTGCCGGTGCGTGAATATGAAGAAGGGCTGTATGTCTTTATGGCTACGGCCAGTGGGACAGTGAAGAAAACGGCATTACAAGATTTCAGCCGTCCGCGCAGTGCCGGTATTCTTGCGGTTAATCTCAATGAAGGTGATGAGCTGATCGGCGTTGACCTGACTAACGGCAGTAACGAAGTTATGTTGTTCTCCGCTGAGGGTAAAGTTGTCCGCTTTGAAGAGGGCGCTGTTCGTTCAATGGGGCGTACAGCTACTGGTGTACGTGGTATCAAACTGAGCGGTGAAGACAAAGTTGTTTCCCTGATTATCCCGCGTGGAGAAGGGGAGATTCTGACTGTCACTGAAAATGGTTACGGTAAACGTACCGCTGAAAACGAGTATCCAATCAAATCCCGTGCAACTCAGGGGGTTATCTCAATTAAAGTCAGCGAGCGTAATGGTAATGTGGTCGGCGCAATTCAGGTTGATCCCACTGATCAGATTATGATGATTACCGATGCTGGTACATTGGTACGTACCAGGGTATCTGAGGTCAGCGTTGTTGGCCGGAATACTCAGGGTGTAACACTGATTCGTACCGCTGAGGATGAGAAAGTTGTCGGCTTGCAACGGGTTGCTGAACCTGAAGATGATGACGATGGGCTGGCGGAAGAAGGGGAGGAATTGGAAAACGATAATACCCATTCATCTGATGCTGGCAACAGCGAGTCAATTGACCCGGTTTAAGTGAAGACATTTTTTCACTCAATGAAGAAACAGGTACTTTGGTACCTGTTTTTTTTAAAAAAAGATTTTGATTAATATCGAAATATGCAACAGGTGATTCTTTGTGATCCTTGAACTCTGGTATATCCTGTCATTCATTACATTGAATGATGTTCGTTGTTATCAGGTAGCCTTTTGAGATATCTTTCTTCTTTTCGTACATCGCTGAAAATATCCCGTTATCTTTTTCGGGTGCTTGGTTTTATGTTGTGGGCATTGGGCGCCTTATTAACGGCTTTTTACCTGGTTAACATTTTTAATGAAGTAAAGTCTGATATCCGGCAAGAATACAATGCTAATTATGATTCCACACTCTCTTATGTGCGTCATACAGCCAGTGTTTTGCGGGATATTCAATATATGACAGAAAAGCATTTGCTCAATTCTAATGAAAAAATTGCTATTCTCGATGTTCCACATAATAACCCGGCGTTTTCTTATCATCCTTTGAATCAAAGCGCTGATTGCCATACCTTTCGCAAAAATACCCATAGTTATTTAAATTCGTTGAATAACCTGATCTTTTACTGGAAAGATAATCTTGCCGCTCCTCAGGGTTTGAATCAGGTTTTCCTGGTGGGAACGAAAAGTATGTGTATGGTGAATTTTTCTATTCGTAATACCACGACTGAACTTGATACGCTGAAAAAAATAGTCTATGAGAACTCACGCAGACTGATTAGCTTGAAAGATCAGGGTAAAGAACGAAATGTTTATTGGGTTACGCCTGGAGCAAGATCTGATAGCGGCCATCTCTATGTGTTGGCACCGGTATATGTCAATGGTCAGATGGTTGCAATGATAGGTATTGAACAGTTCATCAGATTAGATACTTTTATTCAAAGACAAGACCGTCCGATTTCAATAACCTTATTAAATCGCAGTAATCAACCGGTTTTGCACTATCCGGCAAATGACGAGTACAAACTTCATTATGCCGATTATCAGCTGGAAGCACCTTATTTTGGCTATGATGATAATTTTACTGATTTATTGTTAAAACGTCGGCTAATGCCATCTTCATTCAGTATCATTTACGCGCTTCCACTGAAAAACATTTTCGAGGGTTTTAAACTACAGATTATTAGCAGTATTGTGCTTAATGTACTATCTGCTTTTGTCATTATTACTTTGGTGTATCTGTTTGAGCGCAAGATGTTTGTTCCGGCTGAAGAAAATGCCATTCGTCTGGAGGAGCATGAACAGTTTAATCATAAAATTGTCGCGTCAGCCCCGGTTGGGATCAGTATATTGCGGGTAAGTGATGGCAGTAATATTCTGAGTAATGAGTTGGCGCATAATTATTTGAGAATGCTGACTCATGAAGACCGGGAACGTATTATTCATATTATTTGTGACAGAACCAGCAGTTATGTTGATGTGGTAACCAGTAATCATCATCATTTGCAAATCAGTTTTGTCCATTCCCGCTACAGAAATGAAGAGGTGGCAATTTGTGTATTGGTTGATATTAGTGTCCGTGTACGGATGGAAAAATCATTACAGGAAATGGCATTGGCATCGGAACAGGCTAACTACTCTAAATCGATGTTTTTGGCCACGGTCAGCCATGAATTGAGAACGCCTCTTTACGGTATTATTGGCAATCTGGAGTTGTTACAGGCTCATTCATTGCCGGCTGAATCTGTTCGTTTGTTATCAACAATGAGTAACTCTTCGGCTCTGTTGCTGAAAATTATCAGTGATATTCTCGATTTCTCAAAGATTGAATCTAAACAGCTCAAAATTGAATCCAGAGAATTTTCCTGTCAGGAAGTTATCTCTCATGTTATTTCTAACTATCTGCCGTTAGTTGTGAAAAAGCCGTTGACTTTATATTGCTATATCGAACCGGATGTACCGGATTATATCCGCAATGATCCTGTTAGATTGCAGCAGGTCATCTCTAACTTGTTAAATAATGCGATTAAATTCACTGATACTGGGTGTGTGATTATTCATATGACAGTGGATAGCGATTACTTGTACGTCAGAATAAAGGACACGGGAGTCGGTATTTCTGATAAAGCGCTGACTCAGTTGTTTGATCCGTTTTTTCAAATAATGCCAAATATGGAAAGCTCATCTCAGGGAACCGGTCTTGGCCTGGCAATTTGTGAAAAATTGATCAACCTGATGGATGGTGATATTGAAGTGATTTCACAGCCACAGATAGGCAGTATGTTCTCTATCCGCTTGCCTTTATACAACGCGAAATATAAGCCAAAAATTCAGCTAACAAATGAGCATCAGCAAAAAGTTATTTTGGCTATACGTAATCTTTATCTTGAGGATTTTTTACAGCGTTTTCTGATTCATCATGGTTTACACATTGTTTTATATAGTGGTCAGAACACTGATGGCAGTGAAATTATTATCAGTGATTTCCCTGATGCCGTGACTTCCTCCGTATATGCTTGTATTGAGTTATCGACGGACTATATTGGCTCGCCGGAACAAATCAGAAAAAGTTATTGGCTACATAATACTTACCATTTGCATGATTTACCCATACTGATTGAGAAGCTGATTTCACCGGGTAATAACGAGGTGTTGAATACCGTATTGCCTGTTTTACCGGCAAATACCCCGTTTAATACGATTACCCCGTTTAATACTATTATGGTTTTGGTGGTGGATGATCATCCTATCAACCGCCATTTATTGACTGACCAGTTGAAATCTATTGGTTTTCAGACAGCGATGGCGAATGATGGATTAGATGCGCTGGAGTATTTGCAGAAAGGGCGTGTTGATATCATTCTGACGGATGTCAATATGCCTAATATGGATGGTTATGCATTGACAACGCATTTACGCAATGCAGAGTATGCGCTGCCGATTATTGGTATTACGGCAAATGCACTTGCAGAAGAAAAGCAACGCTGTATTGATGCAGGAATGAATGACTGTTTGTCTAAGCCTGTTTCTCTGATTACGCTTAGACAAATATTGAGTGAGGTCAGGAATATTGGCACCTGAAATAATGCCCGGTACAAGTAGCTGCCGGGCATCAGAATGACTTTCATTTTAAAATAACGGACCGTATTTACTGAATATGATCATCTGTATTGACAGCGACAGAAGCAAGATAATTGAGTAGTGCAATATCGTTATTGACCCCCAGCTTTACCATTGCTGATTTTTTCTGGCTGCTGATTGTTTTGACACTGCGATTGAGTTTTTTGGCAATGTCTGTTACCAGAAGGCCTTGGGCAAACAGGCGTATGACCTCGCTCTCTTTTTGTGATATTGGTTTGTCGCCGTAGGGGGTTTTCGTCACTTTTTTCAACAGTTCGGCAACGCTCTCCGGTATAAATTTTTCCCCTTGTTTCAGGGCGGTCAGTACATCAGGTAAATCTGTTGGTGCTCCTTGTTTTAAGACTATTCCTTCAATATCAAGTTCAAGTACAGCACTTAAAATTGCTGGATTATTGTTCATAGTCAGAACAATGATTGATAACCTGGGATAATGCCGTTTGATGTATTTAATCAAATTGATCCCATCACCATAGGTGTCACCAGGCATGGATAAATCAGTGATCAGTACGTTTGCTTTAATACAGGACAGATTGTTGATCAATGTAGTAGAGTCTTCGGACTCGGCTACAACGTTGATCCAGTCAAGCCGTTCAAGTGATTTGCGGATGCCAAACAGAACAATTGGATGGTCATCAGCAATAATGACATTAAGGTTATTCATCTTATTTAGTTACCCTGCTGCAATAGCCTTTTGACGATGGCGTCAATGTGGCTAATGCTATTTTTAATTTCTATTTTGTGACTGTCTGTTATGCGTTGTTCCAGTGTTTCGCAAGAAAGTTTGAGGAATTCCAGGTCTAACATAGCAAAGACGCCTTTCAGGCGGTGTGCTGTTTGCGAAAGTGATACCAAATCATATTGCTCTATATCAGTATACAGTTTATTAATATCTATCGGTACTGTCTCGATAAATAATTGTCGGTAATCGCTATTAGACAACTGTTTTTGATAACTATTTATAACATTGTCAAAATCGTAATCAGGGTTTTTATCGGTAAATACTGACATTTCTGAATCGACATCCAATTCGTTAAAACTGAAGCTTCTCTCAATTAATAACGAAATGGCATTGATAACAGCTTCGCTTAGATTGTAATTACACCGAATATAGTCAGGTTTTATCTGCTCAAAGCCAGCCAAATCATCAGCCAATAATATAGTCGATTTCGTTGAGTTATACGGCTTATCTGTCAATATGATATCGTATTCTCTGCGCATATTTTCTTTCTTTTTATCAAAGTAAGCCGCGCCATAATGATTCAGGTGATTTTGTGTAATCTGACAGATTTCAGTATTGCTGATATCCAGTAAAGCGGTAATGTCTTCCAGTAGCTGCGGGCATTGGTCTTGGTCGATTATCAAGGGCAGACTGATAGTGTAATGTGTTCCAAGGCTGGGTTTGCTATTTATCGTAAAATGACCATTTAATTTTTTACACAATTGATTACATAGATAAAAGGTCATTCCTGAATTGGATTGATATTTATCGCCGGTTGTTTTGATTAAAAATGGGTAATTCAAATTGGTCAATTCTTTTGCATTAAGCCCGGAACCGGTATCCATTACTTCGATCTGGATGTGATCTTTGTATTCCTGAGAATAATTAACTATAAGTGATATTTTTCCATAAGATGTGATCGTGATTGCATAATTAACCAACATCAGGACGATTTTACGGATGATGAAGCCATCGCCGATCAATAGTGATTCAGGATTAATATTACAATGATAATAATAATTTAATCCCTTATTATTCATCTTTGGAAATACTTCTTTAAGAATATCTTCTAATGTGGATGATAATGAAAATTGCTCATTTTTTGCTTGCCAGTCACCTGATTCTAATTCATTGAGTAATGAGATATTCTCGATCCAATCGGATATATCTGTGGATTTAGCTAATAAATTGTCGACGATACGATCACTATTTTCTGCTATGAGCATTTGCTTAAGTTGGCAAGCGATATTATTTAATTCCTTTATTGGTTGTTTTAATTCAGAACGAATATTAGTCAGCATAAAACGCCGGGCTTGTACGCTTTTATCGTGTTCCAGGTGGGCAAGTTGTAGGCGTCGGTTAATTAATGCTTCCTGGTCTTTATCTTGCAGTAAAAACAGATAAGTTTCAGGTAACGGGTGGATGCTGTACACCTTAATTTCATAGACTGCATCGTCAATGGATGTCTGAATGACGCCATGATGCTGTTTTGCCATCATCTTAATTTTGTTTAAGTCGATATTAGGCAACAGATGATCGGCAATGTTATTACTCATAATTATCTGATTTATTGAGAAATCATAAATCAGTAAGCCAATTGGGATATTGGAGATAATCTCGTGGCTTAACGCATCCTTAATTTGCAGCTCATGATTCATAAGTACATTTGGGGTAATATATTTTCTGCGAATGTAAATAAGCCCCCCTAAAGACAGGATAATAAAAATTGAATCAGCCAGTAACAACCAGATATTTCTGTATAATAAATCGAGCAGTAAATCTTTGAGTGATATCCGATACAGTAGTTTGTATTGCGTACCCTTGAGCGGTTGAGAAAATTCCAGCCAGAATCCATTCTGTGAGATATTCACTTTATTAGTTTCATGGGGATTTTGTGTGTCGTCAGACAATAAGATGAAGTTTTTTGCCGACATATCCATAGGAAGAAGATGACAGATAGGCAGATCAAAAGCGATAACGGTTGCCAGTTGTCCGGGTGAATTAAACGTTGCCCGGTAAGTATAGAAATAGATATTTTCGCTACTGAGTTTGCGGATTGATGAAATATTTTCCCGTTCATCTAACGCTGTGGATTGCATCAGCATTTCTGAACGTTTCGATTCGGCGGTCAGTGTGAGATAACTTTCTTTGAATCTTAATTCTGGTTTAAGAATAGAATAAGTTGTTATCAGAAACAGACTGTTATCTTTGCCATTCAGATAGTACATCGAGTTGTATTCATTGCGGGCGCCCCACAAAATCTCCATATAATTGGAAAGGCGTTGCGCCAACTCTGCACTTGCAGGGCTATGGTGACCAAAAATAATGGTATCGACAGTTTGATAACGACTCTCAAGCCAGTAAACATCAGGCCGTAGCTTCATTAGCGAAACGGGTTCCTGTGGTTTAAAAGATGAGATATTGGCTTGTTCAAAGATAGCATTAGCGTGGTAACGATAATCTTCTATCTGTAATACTATTTTGGTTGAAACGCTATTCAGTGCATACTTTTTTCCCATCAGCCAAGCGTTGAAGTAGTTATAGCTGTATAAAAACAGGGAAACAAAAAGCAGAACAATGAACAGGCCATAGTAACGGTTTATGGTTGATGAATTAATAGAAGATTGTTTGTTATACATTCGTTGAGTAAAAGCCTTAATAATTGCTTGGCTGTGCTAGCGAGCTCGTTAAGTTGATGAATCTGATGATCCGATGTATTTATGTTAATTCTAGCAGGATCGGGGCAGGGAATGATATTGTCGATCGAGGATTGAGCAAACAGTAAAGAAATCACAGAATTTTTGCGATAAAGACTAGACATATTATCATGCTATAGAGCATAATCCTGCGCCATGGAAGGATGGCCGAGCGGTCGAAGGCAGCGGTCTTGAAAACCGCCGATGGGAAACCATCCTAGAGTTCGAATCTCTATCCTTCCGCCAAATACTCACCCCATGCATACGTGCATGGGGTTTTTTTATTGTGGTGTGTTACTCAGATGATGATTTGCAACAATAACGTCTGCTGGGACAGATTCTTATTCAATAAAACCGTGGAAATAGACCGTGGAAAGAGTAAGAAATCAAACGTTTTGAATCAGCATAGCGACCGCAGCACCTAACATAATAACCGATGCGCCTCTATACATAAGCTGTTGTGCACGTTGGCTTGATAACAGATGCCGAATACTGAGGGCACCGAAAATAAATACCGCTCCCACGGCGAGTAAGACAAAAATAGTCAATGGCACTAACATGAATCCCCAGATTTGCAACGAGATAGATTCCATGTTAATGACCAAAGGTAACAGTGCAAGATAGAAGGCAATGGTTTTAGGGTTGCCTAATGTTATGGTTAGACCAGATAACCATGCCGCAGCCAGTGCTTTCTTATTAGTGGGTTGGCCTTCACCAATCGGCTGATGATCTGCAAACCAGAATTGCCATGCCAAATAACTCAAATATAATGCAGCGCCCCATTTCACAATAGCAAATAAAGTGTCAAAGTGGCTCGCAATAATGGACAAACCAAATATAGCAAAAGACAGATAAGTTAGATCGCCAATAACCAGACCAAACAACATACTAAATGCCGTTAACGCGCCACCATTCACGCTTCTGGCAACCACGGCAGCCATACCAGGGCCAGGTATCGCGGCTGCAACAGCAAGTGCTGCTGTATAAGTGAGTATTTGTGACACTTCTAGCATATATTCCCTCTCAAAGATAACCCATCGAAATAATTAAACATAGAAATGTCACTTGCATACGCAAGTGACAAGTAAGGATTTTAGTATAGAACGACAACAACATTTTTCTAACATGGATTGGCTTAACTTTGGCACATTTTTATCTAAAACAGTTAAGACATTTTTATTAGTTGTCGAATGACTTCCCGGGAAAATACCATATCCTGAACTGCCAAACCAACAGATTGGAATATAGTCACACCTTGTTCGAACAAACTGGGATGAGATTGAGAAACGGTACCAATTTCTATCCCAATGGCTGACTCGCTAAGAATGCCTTTCTCCCGTGCTTTAATGACAGATTGCGAGGCGGCCAATACCGATTCGTTGGAATCAGTAAATAGGGTGGTATTGCTATACACATCTTCGTTTAATTCCTGGAAGCTCAATGCCGAAGCGCCAATAGCATTGATATGGCATTTAGCCGGCAACTCTTTTCTACTGATTATAGGGTTTCGTGATGCTGTGGTTGTGCAAATAATGTCACTATTGAGCACCGCCTCAGCCGGTGAGGCTTTGATCGAAATAGCAAGGTTGAGAGTTTTATCACACCATATGGCAAACTCACGACATCTTTCTTCACTGCGACCCCATAAGGTGATTTCCTTAATCGGACGTATATATAGCATAGCTTGCAAATGTGCTCTTGCCTGTAGACCAGTGCCAAGTATCGCCAACCGGCTGGCGTCTTTTGCAGCGAGAAGATGGGTTGCATAAGCAGAAGCGGCCGCGGTGCGAATTTCGGTAATAGCGCCAGCATCCACTACAGCCATACCTGAAACACCTGGCTCGTCGTAAACCAGCACACTACCAACGTGTGAAGGTTTACTACCATTACTTTGAAATCTTACTACCACTGACTTTAACCCAAATCCTTGATATGGCCCTTCCTTTATATAAATTGGCATGGTGCCCATTAAGCTGCCGTCTTCGCCTTTTACGATATTGCGTAAAGGTTGCTCTACTTTTCTTTCCGATTGCAATTTAAAGGCTATTTCGCTTAGTTTAAGACTAAGCTCCATCGTCAAATAACGTGCAACGGCTTCTTTATCGACATAAAGCATATTGATGCCTTTCAATATCAGTGATCAATTAAAGGTCGCCCAACTTGAAATTATCATCAATTTCAGTTCCGGCAATGCTATTGAGAATGGTAGACATATTCTTTTGAGAAACACCTAACACGACATCCAGCATATTCTGTTTACTGAAACCACGGCTTAAGAACAAATCAATGGCACTTCTTTTCAATTGTCCCCGGCAGTAAATAACGTCTACAGTGAATTCACGCAGCGCTAGTAATCGTGGGGAGAGATCATCTGTTTTTTCAATTAATGCTTTAACTGTTTTTTTATCTACACCATTATGAACGGCAATAAAAGCATGTGCCTGAACGGTATAGTCACAACCATTTTCTATTCCAGTGGTGATCCACACTACCGCTTTTTCTTCTTCATTCAGTGAGCTATCAATAAATAAGTCATGTGCGCGTTGATAAGAGGCTAATAATGAAGGAGATTCCGACATATAACCACTTTGGTTAGGTACCCAGCCAAAATCATCAATGGAACTCTGAAGTAATCTCTTGCTCTTTTCAGGTGTGGTAGTAATTGAGTGTAAAGTAAGTAAAGACATAATAACCTCTGTATATCGAAATTTTAAATAGATCTATACCCGTTATCTTTCAAGTTGCCTCTTCGTTGTCTGCACTCGCTCACCCCGGTCACATAGTTCGCTATGCTCCCGGGGATTCGCTCCCTTGCCGTCTCGATGCATCTTGAAATCTATAGGGTATATATAGTTGCATATTTCAGAGCGATATTGGCTCTTATGCAGATGTAAATACTGACCAAAGCATTTTAATTGGTCGAATATGAGAAATAAACTTTAGTTTGTGTAATTTTGCTGCCACTTCCGTCGTTAGTGCGGCATCTACCTCTAAATTGGCGACCGCTTTAGCGGCCGAACTTGTTGAATCTTTAAAAATGATATCCGCTATTTTTAGGCTATCGGGCAGCAATTCTGGGATTAATGCCTTTGGTGCCGGATGGGTTGCAATGACTATGTTATCTTTAGTTAATTCGTCACGAATAGCTATACCATAGTTTGGTGTGTAATTTAAAAATGCGGCTGACAAATTAAATCTATTGTCCATGTAAAACTCACTAATGTTGTAATAAGCATTGGCTACTACCAATGCCTGGCAGTCTTTTAAAATAATCTGATTGCTGGCTTCTTCGTAAGTATTACATAGAACAACCTGGTAACTTTTGGCTACTTTGTTTTCAATTGCAAACTCACCAAAACGGATAGCCGATTGCTCACTACTTGTACCTGACGGGCCTAAAGTCGCTATATTTAAAACATCAAATATCTCTTTGTCGAAACTAAAAAAAACACACTCCATGGTGTCTCCTGGATTTACACTAATAAACCGGACTTAACCAATGTGAAAACTCACCGATTCTGCCTCTCACTATTTTTTGATAATCTTTAGCGATAATATTGGCTATGGAATCTTCTTTTTGAATATATGATATATCATCTATTTGCGAAACAATTGATATTTCAATGCCGGTACCTGTTAAGAAACAGGCATCTGCTTCATAGAGATCCTTTTGTTGAACTTCTGACTCAATACAGGGAATATTGTGGAATTTACAAATATCGAAAACAGATTGTCTGGTTATTCCATTAAGAATGCCAGAGTCAAGCGATGGTGTGATAATACAATTATCTTTAACAATAAAAACGTTTGAGGTACTTGCTTCTGCACACATGCCTTGTTCATTCAGCATAATCGCATCATCAAATCCATGTTCTTTGGCATCTTCGTAAGCAAGTGCAGAATTAACATAGGTGCCGGTAATTTTAGCAGAAGAGGGAATGGCTGCATTTGATACACGCCGCCATTTTGAAATAAGACACTTGGAAGCTGTTTTTTTAGCGTAAGCGCCCATAGGCAACATATTAATACAGAGGGTTGAATCTACACCACTTAGCTTAACGCCAAATTTTTCACCAGGCATTAATGATTTTTTAAGCGCCAATGGTCTTATATAAATGTCTTGTTTAAATCCGTTTTTAATAATGATATTTTTGGTAATATCGGTCAATTCATGACTGGTGTAAGGTAATTCAATTTTCAGTGTTTTTGCCGATTGAATTAACCGTTCATAGTGCTCATGTACTCTAAATAAATTGAGTTGGTTGTTATCCTGATCCCAATAAGCCCGTATCCCTTCGAAAATACCGGTGCCGTAATTTAAAGCCTGGGTACTTGCGAGAAAGGTTGCGCTGCTAAAGTTGATATATTCTCCGTCCATAAATACGATCCAATCTTTATGAACCGGACTAACGATATTGGTTGTCATTTAGCTGCCCTCTTTTTCATGATTTCTAAAGCTGAATTTCGCTCAATATTGTTGTTATCATCTCTCAGGTCATGGATCCGTGCGGCTTTCCAGCTGACCATCGCCGCCGTGCCAATCAGCCCGCCGACATCGCCTACATGCACATTGACCTTCATATTGAACTTGGATTCCATTTTTTCCTTTATTTTATTAATGAGTAAAGCATCATTTAATTCATCACTTGGCTCTAACGTTATTTTCAGTTCATCTGTACCGGATATATTGTTGATTTCAATAAAATATTCAAAACAATATTCAAGCTCTTCAAATACTGCGTTTTCAATATCAAAAGCGTACACATTGGTATTGTTCAACACTAATACATCTTTTACTCTACCGATAGGCTCTATTTCCCAGCGATCTAAGCCGATTGCTTTGCATCGAACCATATCGCCTGTTCTGTAGCGAATCAGTGGCTTATTCCCTTTATATAAGTGTGTAATCACTAATTCGCCGGCAACGTGGTTATCACCAACATTTAATTTTTGATGAGTAAAAGGACAAATCAGTTCATAGTAATTATTGAATGGAATAGTAATAAGCTTATTAGTATCATTGCAAGCCGCCAAAATTGAGGTTTCTTGTGATGCATACATGCAGTTGTAAATTTTAGCTCCCCAGTTGCGGGATAAGTTTCTTAATCGGTTTGGTGTAATAAGTTCGCCAAGTACTAAAATGATTTCGATACCTAATTTCTGTGGATTACATCCATTGTCCCGGCAATATTTTAGCAACTCAGCAGCGACCGCAGGGGTACAAACTAAAGCGGTTATTTTGAGATCTTGTATCAGCCTTAGCACTCTGTGCATACCGACAACCGGCGAACGAGGCCACATTTTGATGACGGTATGTCCTAAACTGCGAAATACATCTTCAAATGTATCGCCGGTGGAGTGCAATTCTGTTGGCCCCATGACGCCAATAATATGTTGTTTACCTTCCTGATTGAAAATAGACTCATATTGCAGTGTCAGAAAACTATTATTCACTAAAGAATCTATTTCATTACGGGGACAAGGTGTTGAAGGCCCGGTTGTACCTGTTGTTTCATAATATATCCAGGCGTTATTCAGGCTGTCAGAAGATATTGTGTTTCCTGCTTTACTTAAATCTGACTTTGTTGTAAAGGGAAGTTTTTCAATGAGTGAAGATAGGTTGTTATCATCATTCGAATTTATTGCATTCAGACGCTCATTATAGAAAGATGATCCATCTTTTGCATAATGGATGATTTCTTTCAATTTTTTATGTTGTATTTTTTCCAGTGCAGAGATATCTATCTCGCCAGACATATATTGCTTTAATTCAGCTAGGTATTTCAGCCCTGATTCATGAAGATCGCTTCTAAAAATAGAATACATAATGTGTTACCTGTAAAGTGGTAAGTTGCCAGTGAGTTTATTGATATCTTTCTTTGGTCCAACTATGCCAATTCCAGATAACTTCAATTCATCAGAATGTTCAGCGGATAATTTACCTTCATATTCCTCATATGTTCTGCATGATTGAGCCAAACAAGAAAAAGGGCTCAACTTAAAATTATCGTCAGATTTTAATTTATGATGAATAGCATCCAGGACATCATGGCTTGCTTTCAAAATAGGCAGAGGTGTTTTAACAACACCGGGATAACAAATGCTGTCTTTACTAAAAACATCGTGCCCGACGATTCCATTAATAGTTTTACCGATTGAAACACTAATGACACTTAAGGCATTCATTGCCAAACCAAGTGGCAGGCTATCAGCAATAACGACTACGCTTTTATGCAGACTTTCGTCAAACTCCATACTACTTTCCTATTAACTGAGCAAAATTAATTAACTTGTTTTTGTCGATAATAATATCTGAAACGGCCCATGTACTGATTTCTTTCCATAGCACCACGCCTTTTACATGATCCGGATGATTTATATATATATTCAGGTCTTCATAACTTTCAAAGTAACCAACTAAACTAAAATCAACCGATTGCTTTCTATCTACTGTACTGCGACCACAAAACCATCCTTTTATTTCACTTATCTCATTTATATGATTTAAAGTCACTTTCTCTGCTAATATAGCCTTTTCACTATCCCAGTTTATTCCATCCTTGAAGGTAAAAAAAACTTGATGTGCAATTAAGTTATTTTTGCCCGGCATAATTTACCTCATAATTAGTAATTTTGAGTTATAGTAATGTTTAGAAATAGTCTGATTTATACCTAATCCTAGCGCATACCTGATTTAGTTTTTTTGATTTGCGTCTAATTTAAGTATCATATTGCATTTATAGCAGTCAACTATTTCCAGATGGTAATAAATTAAATATGAGTAGAAAGATTGTTGTTTGATTAAGAATAGAAAATCTGCTATAGCTCGCTTTTGGCGTGTTAAAAAGAAGCCTAATTGAATACTGGAATGGTTGCCTATCCACTTTTTGAAAACTTGTCTTGTTGCCTTTTTTGAGTATTTGCTTTTTAACATGCTAACAAACCTTCATATAATTTGGGGACTTTGAATGTCCTATCTTCCATTGCGGTCAGACAATAAGGCTGCTTTATGATCAGCGGCTATCTTCTAATAGGTGATAAATTGTAATAAAGCATTTCTTTGTTATTTCTGATTTGTCAGAAGTGACGTGCTTGTTGATGCCGAGAATATGCGGTAGTAGCCTTACATCAGAGTGCCTTGAGATAGTTGTATGTCGTTGAATAGGTCACTAATGTAGGGTTTTGGCCGTGTTTTTACATAATTTATTATTTATACTTGATTGTTTGCATCCGATTGTCATATACTGCGCTCGCTTTCAGGGGGTTACCCCTGAAATGCGCCGGCTTAGCTCAGTTGGTAGAGCAACTGACTTGTAATCAGTAGGTCACCAGTTCGACTCCGGTAGCCGGCACCAAATCAAATGAAAGGCCGCCATCTTTTTAGAAGATGGCGGCTTTTTTCATGCTTGTCGCACAGCAATACTGTTTATATATCCAGAAAAATCTGCCGTTTTCCGTTATAATTTCTTGTTAAAATGGGTACCTGCAAAAATTAATAGTTTATCAGCTTGAAACAGCTAAAACATAAATAAAATAAATACAAACTTTCAGGTGATACAAGTTTATTTATGCTTGTCAAAGCTAACAGAGAAAAATATTAGTGTTTGTGATGTCAGTCTTTCACGCGTAAGAAAATGTTTGCTATGGCGTGTATTTATCTATTAGTCTGATGAGCGTCGGGAAAAAAGAGATGAGGCATGACAGAAATAGCGAAAGGTATTGATATTGTAAAAACGGATTAGATAAAAGTAACTTTAGAGTAGCAAAATATTTTCTACAAACTGTCTATTGAATAGTATGAATTAAAAAACTCGTTGGTCAAAGAAGGGTATATTTGACAGCATTAAAACTTTTCGCATAGATATTTACCTGATAATTGGTAATTTGTCGTTGGCAACATGAGTCCTATTTATGCTTTAAATGCTTTATTTAATCTGGTTAAAATACTTTAAACACTGTTGGTTAAATCCCGTATTTACGCTGGTTTATCGTTTATTACCCTACCAACAGTATGATTTCTGTATCCTTGATTTTCGGTGTAGAAACCCACATTTCACGACCGATTTTAAAGCCGATCCAGAATATTTTTTACACTTTAATATCTATGAGATAAGAAATCTGTGCTATTTTTTATTTAATGTGTTTTCTTATCTTATAATAAGAGGAGTTGGTATGTTGTTTGAAGATTTTCAAGAAACAATAAAGAGAATTCGTGTTGTTTTAGGTTTTGAATGTTTCCAAAGAAGGTATATTAGAGGATTAAGATAAGCTTATAAAGTTAAATAAGAAATATTTAGATGAGGAAGAAAAACACCTTGTAGCTATCTGGATTAACAACGATATTATGAGGTTACCTCTGAAGTTAAGCCTGATCGGAATAGGGGTTTTTTAGTATTTTCATTTAATAAATTCAGTAAGAAAATGTATTTAAACGATGTAGTTAAGCAACAAAGAAACACAGAAATAGAGAATAAGAAATTTGTTATAATACCGAATGCATGGATGCATGAGACCGTTCCGAAAATAATTTTTACTACTATTTGTTACTAAAAGTTAAAAGGTCAAAATGTATGCGTAATATTCAACAAGTTTTAGAGCGTTGGGGCGGCTGGGTTGATGATGCCACGGGTGTCAATTGGCCATCAATCGCTGCTGGATTTAAAGGTCTGATTGCGTCAACTCGTCCATTGCGTCCTTCCTGTTGTGATAACGATGGCTTGATCATTGATGCTTGTATTGCAAAGCTACAAACGGTAGATAAGTCTGAAGAAATTGAAGTTTTATTTATGTACTACGCGTTAGGGCTTTCCAAACGGTCCATAGCGCGTTTAATTGAAGTCTCGGATATTGAAGTGCGTTCCCGGTTACAAAAGGGAGAAAGTTTTGTGCAGGGATGTTTGGCTATGCTCGATATTAAGTTAGAAATGGATGATGAAATACGAGAGCACAAAAAGCTTACGCGTACGCAAAAAGCTATGGTAGTGTACTAATCTGTTAAAGTTGCGAATAAGCGCTAAAGCTAATAAGCCCCGATATTTTTATCGGGGCTTATTTCATTCGGCTCTTGCAGCATCTGCTGTTACGTACCGATAGAAGTGAAAATTTAAATAATAATTGTAGAGGTCGCATTTTGTGGTTCTGTCGCATTAGCGGAACTTACCTCATGTTCCGCTAATGCGACAGAACCAATTAAAGTAATTACTTATAAAAATGATAACATAAAAATAATAATATAAAAATCAACCAATGTGATTGGTAAGGAAAAATGTAACTGATTATAGGAAATAACGTTACGATAAAGTAAATGACTATTCTATTTTGATGGAATTTTATTATGAAATTTATTGTTGATAGTGACTTGAAATTAACAAATAAACGTTCGGCACTAATTTTGGCTGGTACTTCAGAAATAGGAGAGGCGATAATTAATGATCTAATTAAGCAAGATTATGATATTACATTTACTTGGTGGAAAGGAGATGAAAAAGTAAAAAATATAGAAGAAAAATATGGTGCTCGCGTAAAACCAGTACAACTTAATTTAATGAACGAAGAACGAGTCATTGAATTCTGTCAACTTATTGAGAGCGAAAAAATTAATGTAACAATTTATTGTGCGGGGATTAACCCAGCTAAACTATGTGATGATTTAGATCCAGATACTATAAAAAATATCACCTGGATAAATTTTATTTCTGCTACATTTATTTTTAATGTCATTGCTAAAAACATGAAATTATACAAAGAATCAGAAACAAAATTTATTTATATTAGTTCCGTAGCCGCTCACAAGATAAATATTGGTAATAGTGTTTATGGAGCAACAAAAATAGCTATGGAGCGATATATGTCTAATATAGCATTAGAGTTTGCAAGATTTAACATACGAACTTTATGCCTTAGCCCCGGTTATATAAAAACACATATGTTGAAAGAATATTGTGATAAAAAAGGTATTACTTTACGTGACATTGAAAAAAACATCCCCACCCGTCAACTACTTTTACCACAAGACATTGTTAATACTATAAACTCTTTTATTAATAACCAAATAACTACTACAGGTATCACGTTAACATTAGGAAACGGTGAGAGGTTAATCTAATATGTATATTTCTGTGATAGAAAAAATATTCAAAGACGTTATGTACATTAGTGAAGATACAAAAATAGATGTAAATAAGTCATTGTTCTTAGATTATGATATGACATCTATTGATTTTTCTTTTGAGTTGAAGAAAAATCTTAATATTGACATTACCCCTGATACCTTATGGCCTATAAATAAAATGGCTACACTGGAAGAAAACTATTCATTTAAAGATAAAAAATGGACATCCGAAGGGATTTCCCATCTAAACAGACAACTAAAATTTTCCGATAAAGCTGTAATTAATGATTTTGAAATAGAGTTTAAAGAATTATACAAATACTTCACTATTTATTATATAAATCAAAAGTTAGTTCATTCTCTACAAAACTAGGAATAAAATATGAGAAGATCATATATTAAAAATTATGGTGTTTATCATCAGTATGCTAAAAGTAGTGCAGATTTACTTTCATTAATGATCTATAAATCTAAAACGGCTAGAAGTTTTCCATTAGTAAATATTTATTCTGAATCTAAAATTTCTATCAGTGATCCTACATTGATTAAACGAGAAGATCGGGCTGTATTAAATACTATATCTAAATTATCAATCAATGCATTAGCTGATCTGGGGAAAAAAACCAATCTTAAATTTTTATCAAAAGCAAGACTTTACTCAGCTTGTGATAGTGAAGAACATAATTTGAATACGTTGAAAGAGGTTGTTCATAAGGGGGCTGATGATTTTTGGAAAAATCTATCTTATTTTAATAAGTTAGATAACCCATTGGAAATGCTTCGCTTATTGCCGACTAATCCTCTTTATCATATTTCCAAGATACTCGCTAATCATGAAGAGGGAATTCCTTTGCGTTCCGCATCATTAAGTGGCATGAGTGCTTTAAAAATGGCCCAAGAAGACATTATTCATAATGATGTTAAGCAAGGAGCATTAATTATAAACAGCGCAAATATGTTAAGTTCTGATATCTTAACCGTATTTGGTAAATTTGGTGAAATTCGTGAAAATGCGTCGATGAACTCAGGTATTATTCCTAGCTGGGGTTGTGTAATTCTTCATTTGGATCACGATCCGCATGAAGCACTAGCTGAAATAATTTCCATTATTATTCATTACGCCCCTAAAGTAAAATACACACATAAAGATTGGAAAAATATTTTTGTCGAACAAAAAAAGAAACACGGTACTCCCGATATAATAATCAGTTATGATAATGGGATTTTAGAACAAAAAGAAGCTGAATATAATTCAATAGAAAAGATATTTCCAGATGCAAAAATTATGAATTACAAGTTAATTACAGGTTATACCGGTAGGCTAAACAATATCCTTGATATTCTATGTTGCCTGAATGACCCAGAAATTCCTAATGGCTGCAGATTATTGTTAAATGGCGCAGGAATAAATTACGGTTTGGGATGTGTTTTTTTAACTAAAAAGTGACGTGAAAATGGATAAAAATCTACCTTACGACCCGTTGTGTATTAGTTTATATAGTGCAATAACTCCACTCGGTAATAAATTGGAAGATATATATTTTAATTTGAAAAATAATATCAGTGGAGTTAAGCCTATTAAAAAATTTGACCATCACTCTCTGAATTCATCTTATGCTGGCATACCCGATGAAGGAAATGAATTACTTCAGTGGCCAAAGAAAAAACATTTCCGTAATGGTGAACTTTTCTATGCAGAAAAAGCAGCTATTGAACTTTCCCGTCAGATAAGGTTAACGGATTATTATTCAGCCAATGAAATAGGTTGTATAATTGGCACAGATGAACCTGCTATGGATATAGAGCAGTGTATTGAATTTACTAGAAAACTACCATTGAATGCCACTAGAGAAAATCGTATCAAAGCATCAATTGAATATTTTAAAGTCAGAGAATTATTCGACCTAGATTGCGGTGCCATTCTTAAATCTATTCATAATATTATTCCGTACACTGGCACCAGTTTTGCTCATCTTGGACTTTGTTCAGCCTCAACGCAAAGTATCGGACTGGCTATGCGTGCTATCCAGAGAGGCCAGATAAAGGCGGCTATCACAGGAGGGGTTTCTGCTAAGGTTACTCCATTAAATGTGGCACGCTTAGAAGGGATGGGGGTCATTACGACTGATAATCGTTATACGGGTTCACAACTATCACGTCCCTTTGATCGCAATCGTAGTGGCTTTGTATTAGCAGAAGGTGCAGTTTTATTTGTTATTGAAAAAGAATCAGCCGTTCGAGCACGCCAAGGAATACCACTGGTGCGGTTACTGGGATATGGCAGTTCCTTGTGCGCTGAGAATATAGTGGCCCCACACCATGATGAACTAGAAATGAGGCTTTCGATGGAAAGGGCACTGAAAGATGCGAAGATTGCTAAGAGTCATATCGATTTTGTTAGTGCTCACGGTACATCAACGGTACAAAACGATCTTCATGAATCCCGAGCTATTTCCAGAGTATTTGGTGAACATCAACCGGCAATTATTGCAACTAAATCAAATCATGGCCATCTGATCGCGACAGCTGGTGCTATGGAAATACTTACGGTTATTGTGTCATTTCAGCATAATTTCCTACCCGGTATTTTAAACCTTGATGAACCAGATCCCCAATTACCGGAACATATCTCTCTAGTTAGACAACATACTTATATGCCTTTGCATTATGCGATAAAAAATTCATTTGGTATGGGTGGCAGTGCAGTCAGCTTAGTACTCGGCAACCCTAACATTATTGAGAATAATTGATATGTTAACTATCGTATCTTTATTACAGAACAATTGGCGCGTTAAAGTTAAAAATCAAAGTTATAATGGTGCCGATTTTACGGCAATGGTGCAAAGTGGTATCACACAGATCCTCACTCATTCTGCTCATTATAAAACTAATCGAGAAGCGCTATTCGTTTTTCTAATCAGAAATAACTTAGAAGGAATGCTCTATTATTTTCTTGCTTCTGCACTTAAACTAAAAGCGATGATTGTGAATATCCGTGATATCACCACAGTCCAAATGTTAGTAAAAGAGGATAATATTGCTGCTTACGTGATGAATCCAGCATGTCAAGCAAGAATCCCTATAAATAAGAAGATTGTACTTACTGCTCATTGTGCTGGTTCAAATTATATCAGATCTACATACGATTTTACTCCGTTTCCATATGCCTATTTTTACTTTATGACTTCTGGGACAACCGGTAAGCCCAAGCTGATGCAATACAAGGAAATTAGACTTACCGCGAATGCTGAAAAAGTCCGGTGTTATCTGAAGATAACTTCTGACAATAATACCCTGTGTATTTTCCCTGTACAGTATATGTATGGGCTATCTACTATGTTAAGCACGCTAATTTCAGAAGGAGGATTAATATTCGAACACTATCGATTGAACAGTATTAATGAAATAATCCATTTTTATTCTATTAATACCCTGCCCTTGATTGGTGATTTGATGCTTCCACTAAGTAAAGTACTAACTGAAAGCCGTACACGGTTAGCAACCGTTCTAAATGCATCAGATTGTTTACTTACCTTTCAAGCGACACAAATAATGAATTGTTGTGATGTATTATGGAACAATTTTGGTCAGACTGAATCTGGTCCTCGTTTATTTTGCCATAAATTTGAAACAACCAGCGATATCGAAAAAAGAAGCCGTAATAGCGTGGTTGCTCCAGGTTTTGTTATATCTGACGAAATTCAAATTCAATTGAAAAAAAATACTGATTTTACAACTGGCTTTAGTCAAATGCACTATCAAACACCATATTCTGCCGATGGATATGTCGATAGTAACCTGACTCTCTTACATAATGATGGCTGGTTTAACTCTGGTGATCTCTTCGAAAAAGATAGTGACGATTGTTATTATTGGATTTCACGTACTGTGAACGAGTTTAAAATTAATGGAAAATTTTTCCCTGAAAAAGAAATATCTAATCAAATTATGCAGGAACTGGGTTACGTCCGTCACTACTTTAGCAAAAACTCTGAAGGTTTCATTGAGATAAATATCGAATCAACTGTGGAAAAAGAAACGGTTAGTAATATAAAAAATTTGCTATTACAGTCTTGGCACCGTTTTGACTTTATAGTAAATACTATCTCCCTTATTCCTACAACTAATACAGGTAAAATAAAATTCATATCATCGGGGGTAAAGTGATAAGGGTTTTTATTAATTTAAAATCAAATCTGTTTCTTTGCTTGTTTTCACATACTGAAAATACTTTACTAAATGAAAAAAAACATCACCCTATAAAGTTACCTTCTTTTATGAGCCAAGCCAGTAATGCTATACGCCAACGAGAATTTGCTAAGCAATATGGTTTGATCTTATTAAAGGAATTTTTTAGTACTGATTATGCTGCTGTTAACAGCTATTACAGTGTCAGTCATGGTAAGCAGCTTACTGCACTGCTCTTAAGTCATATACCGGAAGTTGTCTATATTGGTGTTGATATTGAGTATCTTTATTATCATAGAAAAGTACGCCATTTTATGATTGATTATCTACGAAAATATGAGAGTTATTTAAACCCAAATACAGATAAGATTTACTTATCAACAGTTGTTTTTTGCTGTATGGAGAGTATCTATAAAGCATTATTTTCTTTTCAGCCATTTACCTTTAATATTGATGATTATGTGCTGGAAAAATTAGATGATCAACTGTGCACGTTTATTTATGTTGGGAGTGAAATTAAACTTAAAATTCCAAAAATACACTGTGCTTATTACGAAATTGATGGTTCAATAATTGCGGTTACGTTAATGAATGACTCTCTTTTTTCTGTCTTAGATGATAGTAATTCGTTAGTGTAACAATAGTATTTACATAAGCTCACTAATATTTTCGAAAAATTATTTATTTTCAGATATTGAAATATAAAAATATTTAAATTAAAAAATAAATTAAATATGCATCATGTGGTAAGTCATGTATATAGGTAAAACCTAATTTCAATCACATAGACAATCATCACAATAATGCATTAGATTAGGTGATTTTATTTTCTATTCATACACTATAAGGACATGAATAATGAAAGATTTATTTGTTGATTTAACTCCTGAGCAATACGAAAATTTTGCAATTGTAGGAACTTCAATATGGAACTCCTATCTTAGAAAACGCCTCCTTGAAGAGATGGCAACTATCACCTCAGAAAAAAATAGTTTATTGGATGTGGGCATGGGGACAGGCCATATGCTTTTTAATTTATTAGATGCTCCAGAACTTAGCCATTACCATTTAAACGGAATTGATCTTGATTTACGTATGGTTACTTTCTGCAGGGAGAAAATAAAAAAACACGCGGTACAATCGAAAATAACCGTGTATGAAGGTAGTGCCAGTGCATTACCATTTAATGAACAGATATTCTCATTAATTTATGGAAGGTCAATTATTCATCATTGGTCAGAACCCCAAAAAGGTTTACAGGAAGTATGCCGTGTATTGGATAAAGGTGGGATTGCCATTATTCATGAGCCATTGGCTGATGCAGATGAAAAAGCCATTAAGTTATTTAACGAAGAGCGAGAAAAATGTGGTGTTCCCAATATGAGTATCGATGATAAATATACGTTAGAACAAATTCAGTCACTACTATCCTCATGCCAGATGAAAAACATTGAATACCATGTGAAAAAAGGAACCGGGATAGGTGCTTTAGGTTGTGAAATTCTTATAAAAAAGAAGGTGTAATATGAAAAATTATGACAATTCACAACTATTCCAGAGTGAACGGAAACGTCTGGCAACAATAACACAACGCTATTTTTCTGATTATCAAGAATTTTGCAGTATAGTGCCTGTAAACAAGCAAATACTTTTACCTGTGAATACACCGATAGAAGCGGCTTATTTTCCTGCTTTGATAGGCACAACCAGCGGAACCACAGGAACAATGAAGGCTGTACGGACTACTTTCAAAGTGAGCAAAAATTCAGCTTCCAATAGTGAACATAATCTTATTGGTAGGCTGAAAAAACAACAGATTTTTACTTGCCAAGACGTAGTAGGTAATCTGTTTACGATTAATTTGTTCTCATCATTACACTACTCTGCCTGTGAAATAGCAAAATACTGTCATGCCAGCGTAATTCCAATTGGAGATATTATACTCTTAGATAAAAAACATTTTCATTTTCTCGTAGAAGTTGGTCTTTCTGTATTATTTGGCGTGCCTGCCTCAATTATTCAATTTATTGAGGCAATGAAGTATTTTGATATTTCATTATCAATAAAAAAGATAGTTTTTACTGGTGAATCTCTTCGAAAAGACCAGGAAAAATATATTCTGGATATATTAGGGAATGATTTAAAAATTATTGGACTGTATGGGTTGTCTGAGTGTGGTTTTCTGGGACTTTCTACTGAGAATCATGATAAATATATTCTCTTTAAAGAGGACTTCTTTTTTGAATATGATAATAAGTTTGGGTTATTAGTTACTTCATTGGATCACACAGCGTCATATCGTTTGATCCGATATCCTACTGGTGATAGTGCAAAAATCAGTTATAGAGACGAGAATCTGCTCTTAACTGATATCAGACGTAATATAGATGAATTTAATTTCATGGGGAATGTTGTTAATTGTAAAAAAATAACACGCCTTATTGTCAATAAATTACCCGATGCTAAAATACAAATTGAATTATCTTCTGATAATAAGAATAA
This sequence comes from Photorhabdus sp. RM322S, assembly GCF_042879395.1. Lineage (NCBI taxonomy): Bacteria > Pseudomonadati > Pseudomonadota > Gammaproteobacteria > Enterobacterales > Morganellaceae > Photorhabdus > Photorhabdus sp. RM322S. Next base: position 17,677 of record NZ_JBHFKW010000011.1, on the reverse strand, counting down.
AGAATGTCTCATGATAAGAGTTTTATCTAAAGAAAATGATAAAGCTGATTTAGATAGCCTAGAAGAAGAAATACGAAATATACCAGAGTTAGCTGAAGTTTATAGTAGAAAGCGAGGAAATGTCTGTTTAATTAAAACAGACTATAACGACTTTTCTCTATCTCCACGAGGAAAGCATTTGTTAATCATAGATAATCGGAGTTAAATAATGTTTGATGATATAATAAATAAGATAAATGAAGCAATAAATTATCCAATAGAGAAATACTCGTTATCACCAAAATTTAATGAGCTTACCACAGAAATACGTGATGACCTTCTAGATGTAAAAAAACATGACTCTGGTCAATATAATAGATTTTGCGAAAATCAGTCACATTTGCTGTCAGTTTTAGATAATAAAGCGCTAGCATATAGTAAAAATTGGGAAATCATGATTGCTGACTCTATGACTGGGACGTTGCCATTCTCTGGAGATAAAGCTTCAGCCGTAGATAAAATGAAAAATTACTATATTGAGCGTAACCGTTCATTATATTTTGATGAGAAAGACTTATTGAAGAATGTTCTTTCCCACCCTAAATATGTCTGTCATGTTGGATGCGGACCAATGCCTTCATCAGTTCTAATGTGGCTGAAATATACTGATGCACACATAACAGCAATTGACTATGACAAATATTCTGTTGAGTCAGCCAGTGCGGTATTTGAAGCCTGGAGACGGCCTAAACAAATCTCTGCTGACCGAGCAACATTTATTGCCACAAAAGGAGAAAATTTCAATTATTCGGGTATGGATCTGATTATCATTTCCAGGGCTATCTTAAATAAAGAAGGCGTTTTTTCTGCCATTCTTAATTCAGATAAGGATACAGTAAGCATCATTGAAAGGGCACCCAGGTACTTCTATAACTTAGAATTCTACCGTCCGAAAGGTTTTGAACGTTATCAGTTAGCGACTAAAGAACGTTATGATACGAACCTTAATTTGTATAAATTTTCCTCATGGCGTGGGGAGGGATAACACAAATTAGGCAGGAAAGCTTTCCTCTTTCATTAAGGGGAAAGCCTATTTTAATAATAGATAAAAGGATATTAAATTATGTTAAATGACATAATAGATAAAATAAATCAGGCAATAGGTTACCCTATAAAAAAACAATCTGGATTATTACCAGAGTTTGATCTTATAGTAAAACAAATACGTGATGATCTTTTGTTTGTTAAAATAAATCATCCTGATCTATATCATAAATTTAGCCATAATCAGGAGCAATTACTTTCAAAATTGGATAATAAAATTATTCTCGATGAGAAAAATCATGAAACAATTATTGCCAGTTTTATGTGTGGAAAAAAAACACTAACCAAGAATGAAATGTCTACTTTAAGTGAAAGTCTAAAATTCTATACTGAGCATTATCGCTCATTATATTTCGACGAAAGAGAATTATTAGAACAATCACCTAAGCATATATGTCATATTGGCTGTGGCCCAATGCCTGCATCGATTCTGATGTGGATGAAATATACAAATGCCAAGGTCACTGCAATTGATTACGACAAAGATGCTATTGAGTCAGCTCGGGAAGTATTTGAAAACTGGCGGCACCATAAAGGAATGGCTATTGAACGAGCAACGTTTATCACTGAAGCCGGAGAAAATTTTAACTATGCTGGCATTGATCTGATTCTGCTCTCATCGTCTATCGTAAATAAAGAAAACGTTTATGTTGCCATTCTCAATTCAGCTATTGATATTGTAAATGTAATCGAGCGAATCCCTCATTTTCTTTATCACTCTCAATTTAGAGGTTCAACAAGTTTTGAACATTATTTGTTGGCTACCAAAGAGCGCAACGACATGAATTTGAGACTTTATCGGTTTCCTGCACTCAATGGAGAACAACATGGAAAATAACTCAATTGATTACTATGACATTGAAAAAAACACTCTATATATTCGCCAGAAAAACATTTTAACCTTAGCGAAAAATTATCACTACTTACAAAATACTTGGTTTTCTCTAAGCGGTGATACTTTATCACTTGAAGAAATGGATAGTCTGGTAATGAAAGCCAGCACAGCCTTACAAAACAGTGCGTGTGTAGTAAGGGTTCAAAAAATGCACCAATTGTTACCCTGCAACCAGGAATTATCTCCCTTACAGCGCTTCATCATGTTACTAATGCAAGTAGAAATAGATAAGTCTTTTCTTACCGAACAATCAATTACAGAAGATCAATCTGATTTGATGGTAATACTGTTGTTACCGTGGCTAATCGAACTTGCAAGACGCAAAGAGTACACCCCTCCTCTTCCACAACTAACAAATTGCCGCGCATTTAGTCAATGGTTTCTGACGTCACTTAGTGATTGTACTGATAATACTATTGATAGCAGTTTTATGATGTCGCTGTTATTAGGGGGATTCGGTATAGTTACACCAACCACCGCGACAGTAAGATTTATTGCCAGTACTAAAAACAGTGTTAATTATGCCTTAATAGGGGCTTTATGTGCAGCCGGTCCGTCACATTTAGGTGCTTGTCAACTCGTTACAAAAAAACTTAACGCTTTATCTTCTCATTTAAAACGAGGAAATATCAAGAGTGCCATGCATAACTATTGTGTCACTAAACCCTATCCGGGCTTCGGCCATCCAGTTATGCCACGAGATACGCGTGTTGATGCATTTTTTTCTCAATATAATGATACATTCACTCCTTATAAAATACTCGCTAATACCATTACCTCTTATTGTGGATTAAACGCTAATGTAGATTATTTATTAGGCTGTGTACTCAGCCAGAGACGGGTTGATCCCTATATTGCTGTACTTGCTTTCTTTGTTTGTCGAGCACCTATCCTATTGAGTCATTATAGACAACGTTTTAATGCACATGCATTTGGTATGAGTTCGAAGGAGTTGCGTGAAAAATACAAAGAACTTCCGAAACACTGGTTATAAGGTGCAATATGGAAACACAATTTCTTGCAATATGCTTACCTTTGAGTATTGAATCAAGGAGAGACATGGCAACCGGTGTTGCACTACTTTCAAGTTGGCAAGGGCATCAAAATCACAGTGCCATTAGTCTGTTGATTGAAGCCTTAAACCAGTTTGCGGTTCGTTATGTATCCTCACGGTTTTCGGCTAAAATGCAGCAGCGTTTTCTCCCTGTTATGATTGAACATTTTTCCTGTAAGGTGGCATCATGTAGCAATAAGATGATCGTGGAAGGGGGACTTGAGCCAATCTATAACACCTTCCGTGTTAACTGCCGAGTTTATAGTGGAAAATTTAGAGAAAAAACTGTTGCGCAAGCCAGCATTATCGTCAGTGAGGTAGAATTATCAACGACGCCTTTCGCTGAGATTTCTATTGAAAACTCTGCTATTTCCCTATGGGAAGTCTGGCCTATCAGCAACCACTGTTATGGTTTCCATTTGAATTCAGGTCATTATTTGTTTCAGGAACATTTTCCGGGACAGCCTGTTTGCCCCGGCTCATTACTTATAGATCTTGTTTTCTCTCTGTGTAAAAGGAATGAAAGTAAGACTGATATCATTAAATTACACAAAGTCAAATTCCTGAAAGCGGTAAGACCTGATCATAATTATACAGTATCACTCAAAACTAATAGTGAAGGAATGTTAGGTAATTTTTTTATCTGTGATGAAAATGGTGAACGTCATACTAATGGCAGTTTTTCCTTCTTGCAGGCACTGCCATGAATAATTTGTTAAAATTTTTTATCTCTCTGATTCCCTGGAATCTCTATTCTTATATGATGTTTACTTCATTAAGCATAGAAACAAAATTTACAATATGGGGTTTGCTTTTAGCCTTTCTAATCGTAATTAATCGTCATCTTATTTCATAGTATGAATCGATAACTTTATGAAATTTATTCAATTTTCTATTTATTTTTATTAACTAACCTGAGTTCTGGTTAAGCCGTCACTAACATATCCATTTCTGAGCAGGAAATATTCAGTGACGGTTTGTTCTCTTTGAGGTAATAAGCGATGAGTCCCCTCAATACATTCAACATTAATCCCTGCACACTACGGTGTCGTGAATGTTCTATCTGAGAAATATTCTTTAATTTATCATTGATGGTTTCTATGATGAAACGCTTTGATAATATCATCTTATCCTACACCGAGAGCGCTTCTGCCTTCATGTTACATGCGCGTATGGGTGATGAATGTCACACTTGTTGCGTTTAAATCATCAAACAGAGCTTGACTGATATATCCCTTGTTGCCGTAAAATGTTCCTGTTAATCCCATTGCTAATTCACGCACGGGCTCCCGAGCATCGACTTCGCAGAAGAGTTCAACTAATTTATCCATGCCTGTTCCTTATAAGCTCTCTTTTTTCTTGGTCAGAAAATTCTGACCTTGGAACAGGCGTTTAATTCCATTTTTTATCCAGAGTTCAGGTTAACTATTGTTTCGATTGGATTCCATTAATTTCTGACTATCGTGCAAGTTTCTGTTACACAATTTTATCTATTATTGCTATAGCCAATTTAATCATAAAAAAGCCATTCACGATTGCATAGTCGTGAGATTCGCTTTCAGAAGATAAGCTCAATCATGTTGTTTTTTATAAAATTAATAAAATATAACATTAATATGGATTTTTGTTCTTGTAATAAATGGGATCATAGGTTACATTTTTACATCAAAGTCGCATTCCCGCTTATTATCTTTAAGCACTATTGTTTTCACCATGCTTGTATCTAAATATTTACCCTAAATAATGAGGGATTATTACAGAAAGAAAGCAAAATCACCTTAATGATAAACTTCTCATACAAAAAAGACTAATGAGTGACAACATGCCACAATACATCACTATTATAAAAGACACACCTATATGGGTCTGGATTCTGCTTGTATTTCTTGTCATAAGAGGCATTAAAGCTCTTTCAGACCGTGAAATGAGTATAGGGCGCATTTTCTTGCTGCCTACCGTATTTTTAGTTTGGGGAATACATAGTGTTCTCACGGAAACCTACTTCTCAAATTTATCACTGGTGATGATGGGAATCGGTCTGATTCTCGGTACTACTATTGGTTGGATACTATGGAGATCACAGCCACGATTAAGAAAAAAAACTAACAGCAACTTAATTATTCGCCCAGGTACGCCTTTGACATTGATGGTGATCATGGTTACTTTTGTAAGTAAGTTTATCATGATGGCTTTATTAATTATTTACCCAATATTGCTACACTCATTACATTATAATTTACTCTTCGGGCTATTGAGTGGCCTTCTTGATGGTATTTTTTGGGGAGGCACACTGAATCTTTTTATTTCATGGTGTAAGAATAAGAGTTCATAACCAAGATCAATATTACTTCTCGTTAGGTTATTTTTTTGGTCAGCGTGTGTAAGGAAACTGTTGTGATAACGATGGCTTGATCATTGATGCTTGTATTGCAAAGCTACAAACGGTAGATAAGTCTGAAGAAATTGAAGTTTTATTTATGTACTACTCTTTAGGGTTTTCCAAACGGTCCATAGCGCGTTTAATTGAAGTCTCGGATATTGAAGTGCGTTCCCGGTTACAAAAGGGAGAAAGTTTTGTGCAGGGATGTCTGGCTATGCTCGATATTAAGTTAGAAATGGATGATGAAATACGAGAGCACAAAAAGCTTACGCGTACGCAAAAAGCTATGGTAGTGTACTAATCTGTTAAAGTTGCGAATAAGCGCTAAAGCTAATAAGCTCCGATATTCTTATCGGGGCTTATTTCATTCGGCTCTTGCAGCATCTGTTGTTACGTATCGATAGAAGTGAAAATTTAAATAATAATTGTAGAGGTCGCATTTTGTTGCGGCCTTTTTCGTATTTGCCACCGCGAATCGCTCATGGCTATTTCCTTATTTTTTGCGGTTGGTATCCCTGTTAAATCAATCATAACCCGCTACTGGGAGCGAAGCCTGCATTGTGCTTGGCTTACCCAGGCACATGGTGAGTTATTGCTGTTTGATGGAGGTGTTTTTGATGAGCAACGGTAGTGATAAAACTGGTTGGTTAACGTCTGTCACTCCTGGGCCTGAGTACGATGAGGAACTGGAGCACACACTGAGTTGTTGGGTGAGTGGTGTTTCTGGATTGCCTGACGATAAAGTGCGTTCCCGCTGGACATCCGTACCATCGCCACCGTTACCGGCGGATGATGACGGGTGTGATTTTGGCATTATGGGCATTATTTCGGATGTTACGCCTGCTTTTGAGAATCAGACGAAAGAAAGTACTGAATTATGGCGTCATGAAGAAATCGAATGCTTGATTTCATTTTATGGCCCGAACTGCCAGCGGTACGGCACCTGTTTTCGTGATGGGCTGGCGGTCAATCAGAACAATGACGAACTGGGACGTTTCGGCCTCTCAGTAGATAAATCCAGCCAGTTGATTGCTTTACCTGAGCTTATCAATAACCAGTGGGTGCGTCGTTATGACATGACGATCACCTTGCGGCGAAAAGTAGTGCGTGAATACGGTGTTAAATCACTGGTGGAAGCGCCTGTCAAATTCTTTGGAGATTAAATTATGCAGGGTTTACCTGTTTCAAACATTATCAATGTCACGTTGAATATGGCTCCTCATGCGGCCCAGTCCCGAAACTTTGGTGCGTTACTGATCATCGGTGCAAGCAATGTGATCAACACTCAAGAACGTTTACGTCTGTATTCTGATATTGATGGTGTTGGTACTGATTTTGGACTGACTTCACCGGAATATCAGGCCGCAGCGCTTTATTACTCTCAGTCACCACGCCCGGTTGATGTATATATCGGTCGATGGGCGAAAGACAACGTTATTTCCTCTTTGCAGAGTGCAATACTGAATAAGCAACAGCAAACAATCAATAAGTTTACTGCTGTGACGGATGGTTCTTTTAAGTTAATGATTAATGGTAAAGAGGTGATATGCAGCGGCATAGATTTGAGTAAAGAGACGAATCTTAATGGCGTTGCCCAACGGGTAGAGGATAAGTTGAAAGATTGTTCAGTCACTTATGACATGGCATCTTCACGTTTCACCATCGTACCGCATTCTTCGGGCACTATGGATTATATCTTACCGGCAACGACCGGAACTTATATTGGCGAATTGTTAAAACTGGATGAAGTCTCTGGCGCTATGGTTACTGAACCGACGAAAGCAGAAACGATTGCTGAGGCGGTGGCGACACTGGGAGCGCTATCCAGTGGTTGGTACGGGTTGGTTATTGCTGATGACACTCTGACAGATAAAGATATTTTGTCTGTTGCCGACTACATCGAATCCGCGTCTGTTTCTCGTATCTATGGGCATACAGTACAGAAAACAGACGTATTGGAGGCTGACGTTGCTACTGATATCGGATCACAGCTGAAAGGCGGAAATTATCAGCGCACGCTCTGGCAATATTCATCTGGTAAACCGTATACCGTCGCTTCTCTGATGGGGCGGATGTTTACCGTGAATTTCAATGGCAATAACACCACTATTACCCTGAAATTCAAACAGGAACCTGCTGTTACTGCTGAAAGCCTGACAGCAACCCAAGCTAACGCCTTGAAGAAGAAAAACGGCAACGTTTTTGTTAAATACAACAACGACACGGCCATTATTCAGGAAGGTGTCATGGCAAACGGCGATTTTATTGATGAACGCCATGGTCTGGATTGGTTACAGAACTACGTTCAGAACAATCTTTATAACTTACTTTACACCAGCACCAGCAAGATCCCACAGACTGATGAAGGTGTCACGCGTTTGATTACCAATGTTGAACAGTCACTTGATCAAGCGGTGACCAATGGATTGATCGCTCATGGTGTATGGGGCGGCGATCCCATTGGTGCGTTGAATAGTGGTGCAACGTTGACGAAAGGTTATTACGTTTACGCACCACCAATCGCGACACAAGCGCAGGTCGATAGGGAAGCCCGAAAAGCACCGGTTATCCAGTGTGCTATCAAATTAGCAGGGGCTGTTCACTACGCTGATGTCATTATTAATGTAAACAGATAAGGGTTGAAAATGGCTACATATTCTTTTCTTGATGTCTCCGCGTCTATTACCGGAGTCGGTGGTTCTTTTGATCTTGGCAACGGCGCAGCTCTCTCTGATGAGGGTATCACCGTCACGATGTCAGAAAGTAAAAACACCATGACCACAGGCGCAGACGGTGAAGTGATGCATTCATTGCATGCGACCAAATCTGGCACCATCACCGTTAACTTACTTAAAACCAGCCCGGTAAACGCCAAACTGAACGCGATGTTGAGTACACAATCGCTTTCATCGGCAGCATGGGGTAATAACGTCATTGTTATTCGCAATAAACAGAGTAACGACACAGCTGTTGCCCGTTCTGTCGCATTTCAGAAGCAGCCGGATTTGCAGAATGCTAAAGCCGGCAATACCGTTGCCTGGATATTTGATTGCGGAAAAATCGACATCATGTTAGGCACATTCTAACGAATTGACTTCACAGACGCTGAAACAACGCTCAAGCCAGCATTGGACTTATATTTCGGTGGCTTGAGCAATTTTGCGGATAGGTTTTAAGGGGTGATCATGGAATTTGAAATTGACGGCAAAAAGTATCGCGGTGGCAAACTGAACGCTTTTCAGCAACAGGATCTGGCAGTGGCTTTGGCGCCAGCCATTCCGGCACTTGGACCGCTCATGAAAAAGCTTGTTACAGCCAACAATGATGAAAGAGAGACCAGCTTTGAAGAATTGCTGCCTTATTTGGTTGAATCAATCAATGCGCTGGGAAAATCCAACCGATATGAAATTAATGACATTTGCTTATCAATAATTTCCCGTGAACAGAATGGTATCTGGAGCAAAATTTATGAATCTAATGGTCAGGTATTGATGTTCGATGACATCAATGGCTTAGAGTTATTGAAAATTGTGGGGTTTATTATCAGAGACTCACTGGGAAATTTTTTTCCCGCCCCATTAGAGAGCGCAGTGTAATCCCGGGACAATCCAGCTTAAATTTTGAAACCTTGCCGGAAGGGCGTGATTACCTGTTACGCCCGGTCATTGCGGGGATGTGCCGTTATGAATCTTTGAAAGATGGCGTTCTTGACCTGGCTGATATTGCACTGATGAATGATGCCCTTGACGTTAAATCAGAAAATGAGGCCATGATAGAGAGGTGGCGAAGTGAGCAATAACACTGAAACAATTGAAGATTTCCTGGTATCACTTAGGTTTGATATTGACGAGGTGGGGCAGCGTAAATTCATGGCTGTTATCACGGAAGTCACGTCTAACGTTCTTAAAATGCGGGCGGAAATTGAAAGCGCAACATTAGCGGTGGTTAATTTTATCACTCAAATCGCTAACGGCCTGGATAAGCTCAGTGGGCAATTGCAGAAAACAGGCGTAACAACTGAAAAAATTAAATCTATTGATGGTGGTGTCAGTCAGGTTGGGGCAAATGTTGAGGGGCTTTTGCCCAACATGGGCATTCAGGCCAGTGATACAAAGAGCAACCATTGTAATACGGCTTCTTTGGTCTCATTGATAAGTGAACAGTTATTAAAAACACCAATGGATTGTGCTGGTCAATCCACCGGCACACTTGATAGTGATGACATATTTAATGCCGTTGAGGAATTAGTCAAATGGTTAGACAAAGGGGAAATCTCAGCGAAAGGTTTATTGGCGACACTGAATGAATTGTGGAAATTCACAGGAAGAAAAATCACTCTGGGTATACTCTTTGATTTTAATAATCGGTTAAATGCATTACAGGAAGAAGCAAAAAGAAATCACGAAAACGTGGGTGAAACTCTAATGCGGCGGCGAAGAGAGTATGAAGCAAATAAAAAACCACTTATAACATCTGAGCAACTGAATAGCTGGATGTCAACACATGGGATCTATATTGCTTCTGACTGGACACTGTTTTTCAGCAAAGATAAGTATGAAAAATACCAGCAACAACTTGATGTCAGGAAAACCATAATCGATAAAGGACACAGCCCAACGGTTATTGATAATATTCCTGCTAAAGTATCAGAACAATCAAGTAAAACGAAAAAGAAACGAAAGAATAAGCCACTAAATAAAGCTCATCTTAAGACTAGTATTGTTAAACAGCATGATGCTCATCATGGTTTAATGGCTACAGCTAACCAGTCGATAAATGTTTTTAACAGTGAGCTTACAGGGGCAAGATTAAAGAAAATAATGTCATCCAGAGGGGTACGGAATAATAATCCATTAAATATGAATTTTGCACATCAGACAGGGGCGGTACTTGAAGATAACCCAAAACCCAGATTTGCTAAGTATCCAGATGCCTACAGTGGATTAAAAGGTTCGGCCCATCAGTTGAGACGTTATTTTCGTGGTCAAACTACCGGAAAAAAGCTACAGACCATTGCAAGTATTATCCCGACATGGGCACCATCAAAAGATGGCAATAAGACTAAAATTTATATTGCCAACGTGTCTAAAATGATGGGAGTTTCTAAGGATGCATTCATTGATCTCACCGATCCTAATGTGATGCAAAGGATGATTGATAGCATGATGGTAGTAGAAAGTGGTGGTAATCCTTATTCACCCGAACTTATCAGGGCGGCAATTACCGGGGCGCCACCGCCAGCGAATAAACCTTCAGGCTTGGCCGGGCATCTGAATAATGTCGTTCATTCTTTGAAAAATATTTCGATTGATCCCCGAATAATCAGTGGTGCGGTGATAAATATCAACAGTATGATGAATCATCAGGTAATGACTCCCCATTTACTGCTGCATACGCCAATACCAGCTGGTAATAATGTGATGGGGATAGGGGAAGTAAATTATCATATTGAGGTTAATGGCGTTGAATCTCCCAGAGAGGCAGCAAGACTGACTGGGGAAACAGTAGAACGCACTCACAGTATGCTACTTCGAAATATGCAAACACAGGTGAGATAACAATGGATATATTATCAGTCATGTTTTCTCAGCAAACGAGAAAAATAGGTGTCATTGTACCGAGTGTTGTTATTTCAGAAACCCATACGGATACATCCAATATAACAGATCATCCGGTCCAGCAAGGGGCGACAATCAGCGATCATGCTTATGACACGCCATCAGAAGTTATAATGAGCTTGGGTTTTGCTGGTGGTGGTTCGTTGCTTGATGTTGTGGATACCACAAAAGTATTTGATATTGCTACCGGATTGAGCCTGGGAACCAACCCGCGTGCGGTATATCAACAGTTGCTTGATCTGAAATCATCATATAAACCTTTTGATGTTGCGACAGGGAAACGTTTATACAACAACATGCTAATTCAAAATATAAGTGTTACAACGGATAAAACCAGTGAAAACGTTTTGTCAGTCACTTTAACCTTGCGTGAAGTTATGATTGTTGAAACATCGCCGAATAAGACCGCGCCGGCGGAAAATATGAAACACTCTGAAGATACGGCACCTGTGGTTAATGTCGGAACCAAAGTCACGGTGAAGCCGTCATTACCACAAAGAATTCTTGACTTTATTATAGAACGAGGTAAAAAATGGCTGGGATTGTAGAAATTCCTTTATCACCTAAAAACCAGCAATTTGATGTTCAGTTAAATGGAATTAACTATAAAATGCGTTTGATGTGGCGTGATATTGCGGGCTGGATATTAGATATTATGACGCCGGACAGTGAACCCATAATCAATGGCTTGCCGCTGGTTTTTGGGGTTAATCTGCTTGAACAATATTGTCATCTTGGTTTTAATGGTTCATTAATCTTTTATGGTGATATAAATCAGCAGAAACCTTACAGGAATAATCTTGGCAAGGAAGATAGATTATACTTTGTAGTAAGTTAACTTGGTAAGAATGAAGGGTAATACATCTGTTCAAATTGGTTATGGAAAAATTTAAGCCAAGTAACGAGTATGGCTATATATTTAATATCCTAAATATGCTACTTTGGAGGCAGTGAGGATTTTGGATAATAAGACAGAAGCAATCTCCGATATTATTTTATCAGGAAATGGAATGGAATTGATATTGTAGATTTTGGTAAATATGTAGGGTATATAGTGACATAGTGTGGAAGATTTTCTGAAAAGAAACAGGCAATACTATATATAGCTATAATCTCATTTCTAAAGGTTTTTAGGATGCTTTCTCTGGAAGAAATTGGTCAATCAGTGCGGAATAATCTACAACTAATCATTGATTCTCAAGAATTGCCATTAGCTGTAGGTCCTATAACTGATCAGGATTTTAGAATTCTTTTTGGTGGTTTTGGAGATTTGGAGTGGGAATTTGGTCTGGCAGAATATGGAAATGATCCTGATAGGTTTGAATTTTGCGTGAAATTAGTGAATATGGCAATAGAAACGGTGCCCTCAGGAGTTGCTCTTTGCGTATATGGTGTCAATGATAAAATTTTCAGAATTCACATGATTGAAAACTTTTCCAAAAATGATAAAAATCACCCTTTAACGGGCCGTATGGTTCTGCTTACCTTGATGTCTGCATATTTGTTTAGTGTGGCGGTGGAAGCTGAAGGTGTCTATATTATGGAGCCTGTTTCCGAGCTGTGTGATTATTATGCTAGCTTTGGTTTTACAATGCATGAATGCGGATATATTATGGTTTCAGATGTTAACGGATTACAGACAGCTTTTGGGAAATTCGCCAGGATGGTATAAGATTTTATTATGGAAATAGTAGGTGAATCTGTTAGCGTGATATGACGATCGCCCCTCAATGGAGGGTGCTAAGAGGCTCCCAGAGAGGTATATATGAAAGAGCAAAGAGTATCCAAAAAAGAAGCCAGGTTTGACACACAAGGTGCATTTGCAAGAATGGGTGCTGCTGTTGATGTTTTGAAGAAAGCGGCTCCAGATGCTTTTGAATACAAGGTTGCATGTTGTGAGCAACAGGGAAAGTTGCGCGGTAGCAAAAAAGCAGTAGCGTAAGTTTTTACAGTTTTTTTCATGTACCCTTCGGGGGACTTGTGAGACTTCTTGGAAACAGGAAGTTAGGTACGGTAAAAAGGCGATGACAAGCCCACCGTTCCTGTGAATGGGCACCAGTAATGGTGCCCATTGTCATTTATAGAGTCTTATTCCGATGCAGTTTTATAGCCACAACCTTTAACTTCCTATGATTTATTACACGTGCCGCTTAATTGCGGTTTTTTTGTTTCTGTTAATTAGGTGAATTATGTCAAAACAATGGATAAGAGAATGCCACCTTATCGTTGTAGACGAAAAGGGTGAAAAGGTAGATTTATCAAACCTGAAAATCATATTTAATATCAACAGAGCTGAACACTCCTATCCGGCTACGGGTGTTTTCACGATATATAACCTCAATGACGAAACCAGTAATAAATTACGCCGAAATGAGTTTAAAACAATTAAATTTGTCGCGGGCTACAAGGAGAATTCAGGGCAAATATTTTCAGGACAAATCCAATACACACATGTGAAGAGAGAAAGCGCAACCGACACCTGTGTTGTTATTCAGGCTGCGGATGGGGATGAGCCACACAATTACGCGACCGTAAATACCACTATTGCCGCTGGATATTCGCAAGCAGATTTAGACCATTTACTGATGCGTGATATTGCCAAATATGGCATTACCGCCGGTTTGCGCCCGGAATTCCGCAAATCAGCATCCCCGAGGGGAAAAGTGCTTTTTGGTATGCACCGTAATGAAGTTTCTAATCTGGCAAAGCAATGTGACGCTAACTGGCGTTACGAAGATAACCAGTTGCATATTGTGCCCAGGAATAAATATCTGACAGAGGCGGTTGTACTGACATTAAAAACCGGTCTGATTGGTATGCCTGAACAGACCATCGGCGCAGGTATTAACGTTAAATGCTTAATCAATCCCAATATCGGCCCCGGCACATTAATCAGACTGGATAATCGTTCAATCAAGCCGGTTGAGCCTTCTGGCGATGAAACACCTAAATCTGACAATCATAAAGATGCAAAAGAGCAACCATCAGCATTGGATTCTGACGGTGATTACATCGTCTTCAGCGTAAATTATTCCGGCGACACCCGCGGAACTGACTGGTACATGGAGATGATGTGTGTTGCTAAAAGCGATCACACATTGCTGAAGAAATTAATGAGCAATAAAGATAAGGCAACCACCTGATGATAAATACTGATGAACGACTAAATAGGCCCGAAGCGGTCTTTTTTTCTATGCAAGAGGTCATTAGCGCCGGATTGTATGTCTCTTTACCTTGCATTATTCAATCATTTAACGCTGATGCGGTCACAGTAACAGCACAACCCGCTATCAGATGGAAAATCAGGAAAAAAGACGGTGAACTGGAATCCGTATCTTTGCCGCTGCTAGTCGATGTACCCGTAATATTTCCAAGGGGCGGGGGAGTGACATTAACCTTCCCGGTAAAAGCGGGTGATGAATGCCTGGTTGTATTTGCTGATCGCTGTATTGATTACTGGTGGCAATCTGGCGGCGTACAAGAGCCGGTAGATCCCCGGCAACACAACCTCTCCGATGGATTTGCGATCATTGGTCCACAATCCCAGCAACAAAAAATAGCCGATATCAGCATCAGCACCGCGCAGCTAAGAAGTGATGATGGCGCCGCTTATATCGAACTCGATCCCGGTAGCCATAATGTCACAGTGATCACACCGGCGAAACTCATTGCCACTGCACATGGCGGTACTGAAATCACCTCACCTGAAATCACCCTGAACGGCAACGTCACCATTAACGGCAACTTATCGCAGGGAATGGGGTCGGGTGGCGGTACAGCAACCCTGCAAGGCCCGGTCACGGTGAACAACGATCTAACAGCGAGTGGCATAAGCCTGATGAACCATACGCACGGTGGTGTACAAACCGGTAGCGGTAGCACGAGGAAACCGCAATGAGATACAGAAGAGAAATTGATAACGACTATGTATTTGGTCGTGGAGAAGCGAGTTTTCTTATCAACTCACCGGAAGCGGTCGCGCAGGCGGTGAAAACCCGCCTGATGTTGCGCAGTGGCGAATGGTTTCTTGATGACCGGGAAGGAACCGATTACGACAAAGTACTGGGTAAAGGCACATCGGGTTTTTATGACCTGATTATCAGACAGCGAATACGGCAAACGCAGGGTGTGTCAGAAATTATCCACTACCGTAGTGAAAGAAACCCCAACACAAGAAAAATCACCATTACCGCCACGATTGACACGATTTATGGACAGACAGGAGTAACTGCTGATGTATGAAAGTATTATCACCTCAATGTTACCTGCTATTGATAGAAACGGGATCAACGCGCCTGATTATCAAACCATCTTAAATGGCTGGAAGGCGATATTCAGGGACATCTACGGGAACGATATTTACGTTGAATCTGACAGTAAAGACGGTGTATTTCTGTCGCTGATAGCTTACGTTATTCACGGTTGTAACAACGCCACCATTGCTTCTTACAACTCATTTAGCCCGACAACCGCGGTGGGTGAAGGGCTTTCCCGCAGTGTCAAAATCAATGGCATTACCAGAAAAAGCCCCAGTAACTCAACGGTGGATGTATTGGTAACCGGTCGGGCAGGAACCGTTATTCGCAACGCTTCCGTTCGGGACGACGCCGGAAACACTTGGTCACTTCCTGATGAAGTGATTATCGACACGCACGGGCAGGCTATTGTGACGGCCATATGTCAACAGACCGGCGCGATTGGCGCACTGCCTCACACGGTTAATCAGATTGCGACGCCAACCTTGGGTTGGCAAACAGTGACAAACCCTGTGGCTGCCACACTTGGTCGGGGAATTGAATCCGATGCAGAACTGCGAATACGCCAGGCGGTTTCAGTTGCATTGCCTTCACAAACCATTATGGATGGATTAATCGGTGCGATTGCTAACCTGCATGGCGTCTCACGTTATCGGGGATACGACAACGACACGGATCAAACCGACGAAAATGGCATACCCGCGCACAGTATAGCCATTGTGATTGATGGTGGAGACTCGAAAGAAATTGCTCAGACCATCTTAAAAAAGAAAACGCCGGGCATACCGACATTTGGCACCACTGCTGAAATTGTCACAGACAGTGCTGGCAATGAAAAAACGATAAACTTCTATCGTCCTTCGCTGGTGCCAATTTACATTGAAATTCAGATTAGGCCCTTTGTCGGATACACCTCGGATATTGGGAACAGCATTCGTACAGAGATATCTGACTATATCAACTCACTTTACATTGGTGATGGGATATATGTTACCCGCCTGTTTGTTCCGGCAAACTTGTGCAATAAAAACGGCAGCCAGACATATGAAGTCTTGTCTGTGATGGCCGGTAAAACAGCATCAACAATAGATTCGGTGAACATCAACATTGCTTTTAACGAAGCACCGACTTGTTCACCTGAAAATATAAAAATAGTGACGGTGCTCAAATGAATAAATATATGAAACTGATTCCGGCGTATCACATGGAGGGTAAAAAATACGTCAGAATGCTTGAAGCGGTTACCGATATATTAAACCAAAGTGCACTTACAAATGACTTACTGATTAGCAGTTTTGACCTTGATAAAGCGGTGGGTAAACAGCTTGATATTATCGGCGAATGGGTAGGGAGAAACCGAACAATCCAGGCTCCGATTGAATACTATTACTTTTCCTTTGATATTCCTGAATTAGGATTTGATTACGGCACATGGAAAGATCGGTTTGATAGTGACAAAAGTTATATCGACCTGGATGATAACAATTACCGAATCGTGATTAAAGCCAAAATAGGGGAAAACAACTGGGATGGAACGGGGGAATCACTTAATCACATCCTGAGTTTCATTCATTCAAACCATAACATATCCATATCTTTTGAAGATAACTTGGATATGTCATTTACCGTGACTGTAAAAGGTCAATCAATTAGTACTATCACCAAAGAAATTATCCGTCAGGGTTATCTCTCCATTAAACCAATGGGAATAACGGTTAATTACCATGTCGTTGAGGGTTAGAAATGGCTAAAAATGACTTTAAAGCGTTTGCCACTGGCGAAAACGCGAATACATTATCGCAAGAAGAATATGAAAGTTTAGGTTTTATTGAAGAGGGATTTAAATCAGGAATAGCGAGGAGTGAACAGCTTAATAAAGTTTGGCGGCAATCCTCAATTATCGCTGCGGTGATTGGGAAATATATTGCAGAAAAAACGGGTGAAGATGTTATTGATGATGGAGATCTTGAGAAACTCGTAGGGCAATTAGATTTGGCATTAAAACAAAAAATTACGGCGGAAATTCCGGATGCTTCGCTTACGCAGAAAGGCATTTCGCAACTGAACAACGCGACAAATTCTGACAGAGAAGATCAGGCAGCAACGCCGAAAGCGGTGAACGATGTTAGAAAAATGGCTGAAGGTAAATTAAGTAGCGTTGCTGATGCTACGTTAAGCCAGAAGGGGATTGTACAGTTAAGCAGTGCTACTGATAGCGCGAATGAAACCTTAGCTGCGACTCCTAAAGCAGTTAAGGGCGCATATGATTTTGCCAATACGGCAAATGTAGCAGCTAAGAATGCTCATGATGAAGCAAATAGGGCTACAGATAATGCCAATAGCCGGTTGGCAAAAAATCAAAATGGTGCAGATATCCCTAATAAGAGTGAG
>NZ_JBHFKW010000010.1:0-124288 GCF_042879395.1 Photorhabdus sp. RM322S | reverse complement strand
CGCCGTTTACGGCGGGGAGCAGTCACGTTGATGGTTTCCAGTGGATCTTCGTTAGAGGTTGTACAGTTTGAACTTGGCCGGGCCGCCTTTGGGCGGCTCTGTCGCGCCGGAACTCGTGAAGTTTTTCCCCATGAAAACGGTCACTACCGTGTGAAAAGTTAAATTTATTATACCCTATAGCTTTCAAGATGCATCGCGACGGCGAGGGAGCGAATCCTCGGGAGCATAGCAAACTATGTGACTGGGGTGAGCGAGCGCAGCCAACAAAGAGGCAACTTGAAATATAACGGGTATATTAGTGATAAAGTTAAAATATTTTACTATTCTTGAATGTAATAGTGAAAATAAGAAAGCCATGAGATAAATATTTTCTCATGGCTTGTCCTTAAAGACGGTTGGTGATTAAAAATCCTGAATGTAAAATCAGCGAATTTTTAGAAATAGATTAAGTTTTAGTTCCTTTTATAAGGTCTTACATTTTTAAGTGGAATTGTTGTCAGGAATGAAATTTCTGCGTCATTTACAGGCCCATGATTAAGTGCAATTATCGATGCTGTATCTATTGTTGGTGTGTCAAGTAAGAGTGAAGGAACCATGTTTTTAGTCCTTCCTTCCGGCAGTGAAACTAATGTTTTTTTATTAATAGCAAACTCATAAAGATCCATCGTAATTTCATAGAGTGGAGCCCCTGAACTTTGTCCGCCTGCTTCAGTATTAACCGCAGTAGAAACCCATACTGTAGATTTGTCCTTGGTATATTTTATATAAGTTGAGAGGTCTTTTAATTGCGGATTTTGTCCCCATTTGTTTATATTTTCTGCTGTTTCTTTAGGTAAACCAGAAGTGTCTTTCAGGCCAGTAAAAATGTTAGTAAATTTTCGTGCCATCTCTGTATTTAAATGAGTCCAGGCTTTGAATCCCTCAGGAAATTTACTCTGCATTTCTTCAAAGGATCTGTTATCTGCTCTATATAAAGTAAATTTTTTTTTCTGTATATCCATTGAAGTAGTACCTAAGGCACTGGATTGGGAACTTTCTGGCGGAGAGGTTTCAGCAGCAGATTCATGTTCTACAGGGTTCAATGAAGTAGCAACAGATAATGTCGATGTTATTGATTTTATGCTTGTAGAGCTTATTGGTGGTGTAGCTGATTGGTTACTCGTTTGTGCTTTAGTTGAAATAGGTTTTGGTGCTACTGAAGGACGAGGATTTGTTGTTACATTTGTGGCATTCGCTAGAGAAGATGCTGAATCTGTTACTCTATTTTTTTGCAGTGCCGCTATGCGTTCTGCAATTGTTGGCATTAATCCATCGGGATCAAGCAAAGTTACTGGATTATTCCTCACCATCCGGTACACATTCAGCCCATCTACTGTCCCGGCTGGGTCGGCACTTAACCACCGTCCTACCCACGGCTGATAATACCGATACCCGTAATAATACAGCCCGGTAGCATCCCGCTCTTTGCCTGAATAACGAATAAATTTGTAACTGGCCTCTGTTTGGCTATTTGCTGCCCACATGGCTGTACCGCCAAATGGATAGTATTCTTCTTGGCTGATAATTTGTCCCTCGTTATCCAGTTCGAGTTGGCTGGAACCGATAAGATTATCGTAGCTGTAACGTAGCTGATTGTTGCTGATATCTTTTGGTGTATCGCTCTCCCAATGTAACACCCGTACCTGTGCGCGGCCCGCTTCACCCACTATGATGACCTGTAGATCCTCTGTTGTTTTACTGGTTGAGCCAGTAGTACGTAGCTCCAGGCCCGGCAGATAAGTTACTCGTTGCTGCTGGGTGTTGTTTCCGGTCTTCTGTTCACTGATTTTTAGACGCCTCATGCCATCGCTGTCATAGCGATACCATTCTTGGTCATTATTGGTGCTATTGTCCCATGTTTCCTGTTGCGGTTTTTCTTGTGGTTCTTTTGGTGGTTTTTTGCTTCGTGTTACCAGTGTCACTTGTTGTAACTCGCCCCGTGTATTCCAATTCAGGTTTTGCTCCCGTCTCCATATTAATGGATCCACTTGTGCAGGGTCATCAAACCATGAATCCATTTCTGCCGGCTTATCAGTCAGTTTATTCCTTATCGCTTGGTTCAACGTCTTCTGGTGGCCGCCCGCATCGAACCATGAATCCACTTCTTCCGGCTTATTCGTCAGTGTACTCAGCACCGCCCGGTTGCTGCGGTTCGAGACGGTGATACCTCTGGTGTGGTTGTTTTGGGGGGCAGATGTACGATGCTGGATTTTGGTCAGATTACCGCCATCGTCGTAAGTGTAATTGCGAGTATATTTGGTATAGGTGTTGTTATCAGAAGTCAGGGGGGTTACCGGAGAGGAGATACTTTGCTGACGGATATTAGCCATTTCACGCCCTGTCGCGCTGATAAGCTGATACAGGGAATCGTAGGTATAGGTATTCTCTGGCTTTATTTCCTCATTCTTCCAGAAGCGGGTGGCTTCTGCATCATTACGAATGCTGATAATATTCCCCACAGGATCATATTTATAGCGTAAATCCTGCAACTTTTTGGCTCCTGGTTTACTGTTGTTTGTACGTTGGGTGGTAATACCTATCAGACGCTGAGTTTGCGGTTCATAAGTGTATTCGGTGATAACGTTGTTACCGTGTTCTTCGCGTAATTTCTGTCCGGCGGCGGAATAGGTCAAAGATTTAACAATAATCTGCTCATTCTGGCCTTTTACGGTCAGCCAGCTTGCTTTTAATTGCCCGGCCACATCATAGACCAGACGTTGCATGTTGCCTTTCGGATCGGTCTGAGTCAGTAAAGTGCCGGTGGAGTCACAGGTGCTCCGGGTAGTATAGATTTCATTGGTCAGTACATTTTGCCAAGTAGTTTCGTTATTACCTGCCCAGTTAGCTTCTCCCCGGCCATTCTTATCATCCAGTAATTGTTGGGACTGTGATAAAACGGTACCGGTCAGCGACAGGCTTTCTGGTCGGGTGACTCCTGCCGTATCGTAGTGGCGTACACACTGCCCGGCAAGGTTATGAGCTTTCACCGTTGGCGTATTCTCGGCCCAGATAAGGTATTCGGTGATGCGGGGTGTTTTTTCCTCCGGTGCTTGTTCGGTCACGGATAGCAGACGACCAGGCAGAGGAGAGGTTTCATATTGCCGGGTTTGTCTGGCACCTGTTGCGGTTACGGTCAGTATTGGACGGCTTTCAATATCATTTAGTGTGACAGTGCGACCGGCATCGACGCTTTCTGTACACAAAATATTACCGGTCAAATCATACTGCCAGAGAAAGTTAGGTTTTATCGTGTCGTCTTTCTGTTTGGCTTCATACAGGCGCGGGTCAATGCTCTGGATCAGGTGCCCGCGGGTATCATGCAGATGGCGGGTGATGAGGGTATCGGTAGTACTGTTTGCGGTGGAACGACGAAAACCGATGTCACGAATAGTCAGGCCACGGTTATCCAAGACGTTGACTGTAGGGGTATGTTGATAAAATTTTGGGTCAAAGTTTTCCATGATTTACCTCTTTTGCTGTGTTTAATAATTTCTGCAATCGCAGTTTTATCTGCATGACAATGTATTAATGCTGAATTCTGTTCCCTGGATATAATTTCCCTGTTGTGATATTCCCGTTATAGCGGGAGACAGACGGCTTCTTGTTGCAACGAAAATCCTCCATTACTTTCCTCCCTGATGCATAAGAAGGCGACGCCAGAGCCAGTTCAGCCCGGTACTTCCCGTTGTGCCGAATAGCCCGGCAATTGCAAAAGTCATATAGATGCTGCCGCCACTTTCAAAACTCAGTAATCCTCCCAAGATACCGGTAAAACAGGAGATGATGAGTTGGCAGAGGACGTTAATCCAACTCCATTTGTATTGTTTGTTCTGTATATCAATGAGGTATCTTACTAATCCGCCCCAGGCCGCAATAAAACCAATGATCAACCAGATAACAAGTTGAGTATCTGACGGCATTTTTAACGACACTTTTCACCTCTATCTATGCTTCCCGCCCGTCAGCCGGGCGGGGTTTATCAAGTTATATTTTCACCTCAGCTGCTGTATCATTTTCATCCTCACTGACAGTAAACCAGGGAGTAAACAAGGTTCGACGAAACCAACCTTTCGCGGTAATAACCTTGATTTCCCGACCAACGGGATCATAAACGTGGGTATCTGCATAAGCTTCTTTTGCCTGCCGCGCGCTGTCATCACTGACATAACGCCAATCGTTGAGGAAATAGGGCTGATAGGTTCGTATCGGTTGTCCTTTATTGTCATATTCTGTCCGTCCAGTCACTGCCCAGCGGGTCTCCGTATGTTTGACATTTATGTTCAGAGAGCCGTCTTCGTTACGTTTCCAGGCCATACCGGCCTCATGTCGGGTGGCTGCTTGCAGCAAGCGGCCAAAGCCATCACTGAATACCACTTGTTGACGGATTTGTTGCTTGGAATCGCTGTTATAACGATCTGTGGTCAGAGTAAGGTTATGAGGGGGTAAACTGATGCTGTGGGTTAACAGATTGACCAATGGCGTGTCTTTTGTTTGACCTTTTACCCAACGGTGGCGGGCCAGTGCGCAGATACGCCAGTCTTCCGTGATAATCCGTGAATTGCGCAGTGTTTTCTGCTCTTCCTGCGTTAGCGTATTAAAGGTGTCTTCACTTAATACCGGCATCCAGCTTTCTGGTGCATAGACTTGACATTGTGCGACAGGGAGAGATCCTTGCAGAGCAATAGCTGCATCCATACTGGTGGGTGGGAAGAATTGTTTTTGTTTGGGTGAGGAGTAACCTGTCATTACGCCATTTTCAGTTCCCCAAAAGCGCTGTGTTACTGGACGGCCCAGTGCATCCAGTGTGATAAGGTGCTGATTGTCATTGATGTCAGTGAGTTGCACAGGGGTCAGAAAGCGCCAGTCATATTCGGCTGAGGTTGTCAGGCCAGTAGCGTCTTGTGTTTTTATCACGACACAATAGTTTGCATCCCAGGTTAGTGAGATTTTTCCTGTGAGCTGTGTGTTGCTCTGCGTTTGCGGGCGCCAGAACTGTGTTGATGTACCATAATCGGTGTAGCCGTGACGGGCTATCCAGATTTTACCTTCCCCGGTACGAGGGAATAGATAATCTGATTGTTGATATCCGGCTTTCTTCAGAGTTTCGGGCAAATCCTGAGGTTTAATACTTTCATTAAACGCTGACAATGTGGATTCATCGAATACCGTCGTTTCTGTAAAGGCGATTAACGCTTGTCGTGTCGGTGTATTACTTTGCCCGCCAGTATAAAACGTTCGCTGCTGGCCGAAGTATTTGCGCAGTTTATCATACGTAGTCAGGATATCTTTATCACGCAGGGTTTCCAGGTTTAAACTACAGTTAACTTCATTGTGGTTTATCTCATAAGTATCAGTGCGGGTGCTATCCGGTAGTCCCAACACCCGAACGGTATTGCTGGTCAGATGGTGCCAACTGAACTGTTGATAGGTCAGTCGTAATTTGTGTTGCTGGTCATCATAGCTGTTGCCAAACAACGTATCAGGCAATATATCCGGATACGGGCTGGTGGCGGGCTTATTGCGGCGTGGGTACTGTACCGAAACCTGTTTTAGTGGCTGGCCGAATAGGTCACTGGACAGCGTGATATTCTGGCTGCACTGTGGATCACTGGCAATACGTTCATAGTGATAGTTACGGCTCTCTGCTACCGATGGCCAAAGTACAGGATATTGGTTCTCTGTATTCTGTAATCGGCGTACCTGTGGACGGAATTCAGTGACAGTATAGGGAACCTCTTTTTGTGCGCTGCTATCCAGTCCGTACAGCTCACTACGCAGTGGCTGACCTTTCAGCGCCCGGTTGAACCAATATCGATCGTTGTCATCTTCCGGCGTCAGTGGAACATCCTCGTTATTTGTCCAGGCGGTAAAGCGTGGTGTAAAACCGGCAAAAGCCTGATTATCGCCACGCCAATACTCTGACGATAATGCATCATCTACTACGGGCAATCCGGTGGCATACCAGTTTTTGGTCAAAGCGGGTGGTGTGCGTTCTGGTGCGCTGCCCTCAGCCAATTGATGGCTGTCTGTTTGTTCTACATAACCAAATCCTCGAAATTCGCGTTCGCGTCCGTCCCAAGCACCGCGGGCATAACGTAGGGTTGTCACTAATTTGTTACCGCTGATTTCATCCGTTGTTTGCGTTTGCCACAGGGTGTGTACTGGGAAGGGCAGATAACAAACTGGTGTTTGTCTGGCATCCTGTGCCTTGGCTTTTTCATCCAGCCAGAATTGGGCAGAGCTGCGGTAACGCAGGGTGTGATGGGTGCCCATATTGTTATTCATTTCACTGAGCAGCCACGGTTTCTCGTTCGTCAGGTCGCAGCGCCAGTGATGGGGGGACATATGCGGGACGCTCAGTATCAAACTGGCTACCCCGGCCCCCTGCACATCGGCTACTTGCAACTGACAGGTGCTATCAAAACGCAGACCGTCTGGGAAGGGCAATGTCACCGGTTCAGCAAAACCGTTACCACTGTTATTCAGGAAGATATCCAGGCGGTTTTTGTGAACATAAATCAGGTCAGTTGGACCGCTGCCATCCAGGTCAGCCAGATAAACCTGCGCTGGATTAAACTCAGTCGTTGGCTGGCTGAATCCCGGCAGGGTGATTGGCTGACCAAAACGACCGTGTCCCAGATTCGGCCAGCAGGTGACTTTAGTCGCACTGATTTCAACCAGATGCGCTTGACCGGAACCCAGTACATCACTAAAAGCGACCAACTTACGGGCATCGGCGCCCGGTACTGGCAGTGTTACATCACCGGATTGCACCACATCCTGCCCTTTGGTGAAGCCGTCGCGGGTATTGGCATACAAACGAACACTTTTAGGGCCGATCAGTACCAAATCAGATAGTCCAGCGCCCATTAAATCTGCCAATTGCGCACGGGGATGGGTATATTCCACCGGCAAGGCGTTGAGCGGAGTAAAACGTGTCCAACTACCATCCGGACGTTGGCTGTGGTATCCCCGCAACCCCGGTCCGGTGATAACCCAGTCAAGTTGTCCATCGCCGTTGATGTCTACCAGTGATGCGTTGTTTTGTAAGGAGGGGATAATAGATAAAGGTTCTATTTTCTCCCAAGTGACAGCGTTTGGGGTACTTCTTGTCTGACGCTGCGGGGAGCGATACCACCAGGCTCTTTTATCTTGATATAGCAGACCGGGTAACCCTTCGCCTTTCAGGTCAACCAGTTGCCAGCGTTGAACGGCATTGAAGTTTGCCAGTACATCCATCGGTTCCCAGCTAGTGTTCTGCTTCGGTGAAAAATCCTGATATGCCAGCTCCAGTGGTGGTAAGGTGATGGCAATACCGTCTTGTTCGTGTCCCACTCGACGAACGAATACCAGCGTGCTGGCGATTGCGCTTTCGTCATAGTTTAGCACCAAGCGTGAAACCAGCGCTGGTTCATCATGTCCTTTTATTTGACTGTCCAATGCTTGTAGGTGGTGATACATCAGTACCTGACGGCATAAACGGCGGGTACGGATCTCAAAACCATATTCATAACGGGAAAAACGGTCCTGACGACAAAGCCAGTTACCCGTTGTTGTAAATGCTGGTGGCGTTTTCAAATCGTTACGGCGTTCGCCATAATCAAATACCAGATAGAACAACCAGTTTTTTTGTGAGGGAACGCTGCTATCCAGACAGGGTAACGTTTCGCTGGCTGTCTGGTTGCCGTAATACACTATGTGTAGATAACGTTGCGCTGTGGCTTGTGGATGGGCGGTTATTTCATCTGCTTCGCAACTTGTGTCATCTTCGGCGCGATATTGATAATAAATTTGTTCACCATGCGGTGACACGGAAGCTTCCAATAACCATTGTGCTGTTTGTGAAGTTTTTGATGGATTGCTGATCCGCGCCTGAGGCGATTTACCCAGTAGATGTACTTGTCCATCTGGGCTATATATTAACCAAAAATCTGTTTCGTTTTTTGTCTTAGGTTGCCAATACTCCAATCGGCTGAAATGGCTTTCCAGACGGGAACGATATCCGGTAACGGTAAAGGTAGTACCTAAGTTGATGCCCTGTAATGTGGACTCATTGCGGGGTTGATCCGCGATGACCAGTACTTCACCTTCTGGTCCCAGAAAGGCATCAGTTTCGTCATAGTGGGGAACACCAAAATGTGTGCGGCGGCGGATAGTCATAACGTTGCAATCCCAGCCCAGACCAAATGGGCTGTTACCAGCGCCGCTGTTGTAATTCAGCGTGAGTGTGGGGGCATAGCCGCGCCCGGCAGAGACAGGCAATGGCAGAGACAATGCAGTCATACCATCAGGTCCGGTGGGTGTTAACGCTTCACCCATACCCGTGATAGCGCCTCCCCCTTTGGGTAATGATAGTTCCGTAATACTGAATTCTTGTGAATTTTGCATGAAAGACTCCTTGCAGGCCCCATTTAGGGGCCTGTTTTAGCACTTAAATTAAAATAGTTATTGGCGAATGGTGTAGCGAATATGCAGAATTATGTCGCTTAGACTCTCCAGCATGGCTTGTTGTTTGCCAGGTTTCTCGGATTCATCGGGTTTGTGAGTCGCATTCGGGAAGCTCAGCGTTAATGTGCCTTGATCAACGTCAATCCCTTCAAACGGCAGGAATTTGCCATCGTTGAAATCAAGCTGGAACTGACCGCTGTCATTCATGCCGTGGGAAACAGCCAATGCTTCACAGCCTTTGGCTAATCCTGTTTTATCGCCGTAGGACAATATCGCCTGCACATCTTGATATGGCCCTAACAGAGCCGGCAGGGTGACGCTGATCTGTTTAATACGTCGAACGTTGCCTACACCACTGTCCTCCGGGTAGTCTTTACGGATTTGCAAATCAGCCAACGAAATGGACGCTTGTAGTGAGGTTTGGGCATTTCCTGTACCAAACTTCAAGCTATTATTCCCGCTACTGGCACTGCCTGATCCATCCTTCACCAGTTTTGCAATTTTCTCAGTCAGGGAAAATTGACCTTTATCATCTTTATAGATTTCGGCCAGCGAAACGGTGCGTTCTACCTCCAATACGCGTTGATCCTGTCTCAAATGGGCATCTTCCATCTGTGCCAGATTTAGCATCAAGGCTTCACCCGCGAGCAGACCGGCATGGGTTCCCTGCCAGGCACCAGGCTTAATGAAGTTTGTAGTAGTTTCATTAGTCTCCCAGCGATAGGCCATTTCAGCCATCAGACAACGCGATACCGCCAAATCGTAGAACTGGAAGTAAATGGAGGCTAGTCGGCCACGTAACCAGTTGAACAAAGCCTGATTACTGAACTTACGTTGCAGGAAGGTCAGTTGTGCATGAGTCTGCTCTTGTTGGGTTTTCAGGCTGGTTTTCTGCAATACCGCGGCTTCTCGGCGTATTGTCAGTGAACTGAGTTGAGCATCAATTTGTTTCAGCTCGGCTTCGGCATTATTACGCTGGATTTCCCATTCCTGACGGCGGCGTCGCCATATTTCAGATTGCGAGACTTTATCGGCTTCAATCAATAAACCGTCTGCGGCAATGCCACCACCAATAGCAATCGCATTGGCGATAGCACCATAGTGTGATCCCCCGACAGCCAGGCCGTAGATATTCGGTACCATATCCAGCGCAGCGGCAGCCATGTGTAGGCCTTTCAATCCAGTTGTAATACTTTGGGAAGCCACTCTCATATCCAGCGCTTGATGTTCACCAGCGTTGATATTTTCATCATATAATTTGCTGTAGATGTTAAAGCGTGATTGTGCTCCCAGGCGTGTTTTTTCCAGCACAGTTTTTTCAGCATCCAACTCTTCAATGGTTTTGTCTTGTACGCTGAGATTGGTCAATATCAGTTCTGCCGCCTGATTCTGTAACAGCGTATTTAATGCCTCAGCATCCTGACGTTCGATAATATTTTGTAACGTGGAGCCGAATTGAATGAGCTGGTTTACCATGCCGCGTGCGTTTTCCAGCATGTGTGGGAAACGCCACAGTGACATAAATGATGTCGGTAGACTGCTTCCGCCCTGTGAGCTGGCAACCGCAGCGCTGAGTAACGCTTTTGGGTCTGCCGGTGTGGCGTAAATAGGCAGATGCAAGGGCTGACCGTCGATAGAGAGATTATGACGCAGGTTGTATAGCCGTTGTTCCAGTGTCTGCCAATAGCTCAACATGTCTTCGTTGATTTGTGGCAGGAAAAGATCTGTCTTGCTGCTGTCTGTAGACTTACCTTGTCGCAGGTCGGCTATTGCACAGGAATGTCCCTTTTGTCTATCAGTACTGGCGGCATTATCTAAGCGTGGTTCACTCCATGTTGTACTGAGTGATAAATGAGGTTTATCACCTAATAGATGCAGTGCTTGCATATACCACATTTTTGCTTCGTTGAGGGTGTCCCGTTCTAGCTGACGATAGGCATAGTCTCCATGTGCTATAAGTAGATCAAGGGTGCGCATAAATGTGGCGACTTTATAGTGCATTGGGTCATGTTGCGCTACAGCGTCAGGATCGACCGAATCCAGAGGGTCATCGTTCCAGCTGGTATCTTCCTGCAATGGGCGAACATTCCAGTGGTAATCTTGAATCTGAGCATGCTTAATATAACCAGATGGGTTCCAGACATATTTCAGCCAACGGTTAGCCTCATCGAAGTTTTGCTCGTGCAGCAAACGTTGAGCAATCAACATCGGGGTATAGTAGAACAGCTCCCAGAAATAGAGACTATTGGCACCGCTGAAATCCATGGGTTCGCTGCTAATATCATTCAGAACATTGGCGTTCTCGAAATGAGATGAGGTGCATTTAGGATTTTTTATTACCTGACTTTTAGCATCTTTAATAAAGCAAGAGTCCCAAGAATGGTCTTCTGAATCTGAATCTTTGTTTTTAAAGGTCATATAAACCTTGGCGTGATAATCAGGACCTGGCTGAATCACGGGAATCCCTCTATTATTAGGATTCGGAACCACCGGCTCTATAATAACTTCAGGAAGATTATTGGGGAGTATAATAATAGGGATAAATAATGTAATGCTTATACTTGTATCGCCGAGTTGGCCTGAATAAATAGTATATGAATTACTATCAGCTAGATATTTGACATGAAGCTTAAACCAACGCTCATCACCATGTGTTGTCGGATTGTATTTAGGAAGCGTGAAATTAGCGAAGAATCCTTCCCCTAGTTTGGGCTCCTGGATATTCTGAGTTTCCATACTTAAAATAGTATCGATACCCGCAGTGGCGCGGCTGATCAATTTACGGGCAAACAGGGTATTAAGGCGAGTACGATAAACTCCCCACTGCATATATTGTGCCCCGTTTGCATCATGGTGAAGGGTCAGGACATCATCAGCATTCGCTTTTTTGATAACACGAATGTTGAAATGTTCTTCACCTAGATTACGTTTTTCCTGACCATTTTTAAATGCATCAGCAGATGCTGTAAAGCTGATATCAATACTTGCTTCATTATTTTTAAATACCAGTGTGGAGACATCTATTTCTTCGAGGCCATTAAATTGATAACACATTTCTTCGAAGCTGAGTGGTGGTTTAACTGAAACGTTGTCATGCGCTGTATATGTCTTACTTTCTAACTTATCCTTCTCATTCACTTTTTTCACTGTTATTGTAACGTTTAAAGGCTGAATGTTTGTATTAATAAACATTGGTCCTGAAACATCGGTATCAATACCGCCGTGGTCATCCATATAGAAATATTTTTCGAATGGATTGTTATCACTATGTTTATTCTCAATATAACCATAATTACCACTAATACTACCACCGGTGGATGTGGACATTTCTTGTGAGGCAGAGGGAAGGTTAGGGAACCAAGCTCTTGCAAAGTTAGTCGTACTATCTCGATAAAACAGGAGTCTTCCTTGACTAAGATTGCTGACATTTCCCTTATATTGATAAACAGGATAGATGAATTTTTTATTTGATAAATTATTTGGATTAATACCTAGCGTGGTATAAATAATAAATTCATCACCTGGCTTACCGTATTTCTTCATTAGATTGCATTGATTACGTTGGCGACCCTCATATCCATTGTGAATGATCCTTAACTTTGGGGAGATTTGGATTTTTAAATCACTTTCTTTGGAACGGGTAACTGAAATATTCCCACCATACACCATACTCAAGTAGCCCTCTCCCCAATCATAACCATTATTACTGTTTACTGATGAAGGGATTTCGTAGCTTTCTGCATAGCGGTTATTTACTCTTATAACACTTTTGGTTGCAGTACCGGTATCAAGCTGTTTATAGATATTAGTTTTATAATTATCAGGCTCCATCTTTTCTTGTGACATATTAGAGGAGATATATAACCCTTGCATAGTAGCCCGTGTATAATCTGCCTGTTCGGACTGTTTTTGATAAAACATAACCAGCAATTTATCTTTGCCTTGAAAGCTTGAGCAGTAAAGTCCAGGTGCTTTATTTTGCAATCCTAAAGTAGATATTTTGTCATTCACATCAAAGGTGATTGGCGTGTTCCAGGTGCCGTCATAGCGAATATGCGCCAGTTTCAGTTCATAACGGAAACTCTCGGTCGTTTTACCACTTTCATGTGTAGCAATCCTTTTTTCTTCCAGCCAGATTATATACAAACGGGATTGGTAGATTACCGGGCGGATAGTGTCTTGGTATGGGTTAATCGGGCAGTCAATTTTGTGCCACTCACTCCAGGCATTAGCGGGGAATTTACCGTTGCTGAATTTACTGTGATCCACACTGCGCCAATAATATTGATTAACGTCTGTTTTACTGTGTCCGATAAAATAGGTTAATCCTTGGTCATTATTAATGTTGTCATGATAGGCGCTGATAACTTCCAGATTAGCGACCTGTTCGAATGACGTTAGATAAGATTTAAAGGCGTCTTCTACTGTATCGGTATTCAATTGGCTCTGGCTGATGGATTGCAGCAGTGCATCCATCATTTTTGTCTGTCCGATACGTAGTGTCGGATCGATGTAATTTTCAGGATAGTAATCAAGCTTAGATATTCCAGCCCAGGTGCTGTAGCGTTTGTTGTATTTATCCCAGTTGGTGAAGAATGAGCGGCTAGTGACGCTTGTAACAGTATCTCCCTCCATATTTTTTAATGCTCGGTTCACATACAGTTGAATACTGGCGATGGCTTCGGCAATCTCTGTGGTTTTGATAGCGGCGGAAACTTGGTTATCAATCAATAAGTACTGATATAGATCATCACGGTTTTTAATTACAGCCTCTTTTCTATTTTGTAGATCTTTTTGGTTATGAGCATAAATATAGTATGCACTTAATGCGGTACTACGAGACTCATCCAGAAACGCATGCAGAGTATTGGATTTTTGAGTATCCAATCCGGCGATTAATGCTGCTGCTGTATTTTCCCACTTGCTATAAACGGTAGGAGAGCCTTTAGTGAGTAATTCATTCAGATATAAAGCGTTTTGTAGAGAGATATTCAATTGACGCGCTATGCTAACCCATTGCAGGCGAGTGTCGATAGAGATCCAATCGACGAAGGTATTGTTTATCTTTGCTCCGGTCCCAGCCCCGATATCGTTGCCTTGTTCAGTAGGTTTGTCTTGCGACAGCAGATTTTCATCAAGATTCATGGCGTTAGCCAGTTGTTTCGCCGTTAATGTTCCATTTTTAAATTCAGTCAGTACAGAAGAGGCGTTTTCACCTAGTGAGTTAACCCAGTCAGTAAAACGCGTTAGTGTTGTCAGTGTTAATACATCATGTTTTGGTGTTGCTGGTGTCGCCTCGGTTTTAATAACAAAGTATTGAGGGTTTTCTACAAACAGACTTAAGGTATTTTCGTTAAGGCCGGTGGAACGGTAAATCAACGCTAGTTGTGCCAGACATTGGCAGTACTGGACAGCCTGTTGAATTAGTGTATTTTTTTCAGTTGCTTCAGTTGTTTTCGATTGAGTTTCAATGGGGTTTTTCCGCAACCAGTTCCAGAATGAATCTGCCGTCATCCTGTTTTCTTTGCCAGAGTTTAGTTTATCTGCCCAAGCCAGCACGGAGAGAGCAATATTCTCAGATGGCAATTGCAGAGCGGCGGCTATATAAGGAGATAATGCTTTCTTCAGATTCTCCTCGGCCTCTTTCAGATTCTCTTTGGCTTTCTTTAAATTTTCTTCCGATTTTGGCAGGCTTTCTTCCGCTTTTTTTAGCTCCTCTTTGGCTTTTAGTATTTTCTTGTCAAAATCTTGCAGACCGTTATATACAGTATCCAGTAAGTTCCGGATTTCCGGTGTCAGGGTTTTATCATAGTCAGTGGTGGTCATCACAAATAACTGATAGATACTCCACTTCTGTGTACGTAGCCAGCCAGTGACGGCATAGAGTTTGTCAATTAGAGCAGCTAGATT
Organism: Photorhabdus sp. RM322S; assembly: GCF_042879395.1. NCBI lineage: Bacteria > Pseudomonadati > Pseudomonadota > Gammaproteobacteria > Enterobacterales > Morganellaceae > Photorhabdus > Photorhabdus sp. RM322S. The sequence continues at coordinate 109,891 of NZ_JBHFKW010000010.1, read as the reverse complement.
GTCATGAGTAATCTCAGATAAATTGGTTGTTCCTTCACCTATGGTTTCCAACAGTAAATTCAATTCATCAATGGTTAACTGATGGATGTCTGCCAGTAATTTGGTTAGATTGGGATGAGAAGAGTTTTCTGAAATAGGTGCTTTGCACAGTATTAGTGTAGTTTCAGCATCAATACCGTAACGTTGCATATAGTATTTAACACGAAAGGCTTCTTTTAATACATCTTCATCTATATCTGGTTCGTCACTAAGGTCAAGGTCTTTAAAGCTTTCAAGGTAATCAGGGTCGTCCTTAAAAGGGTTGTCAGAGTCATCTTCTGGAGGTGTTTTTTTAAGGATATCGATGGCAATGTGGTTAAGGATTGTGGGCGATAGTTCGGTTGCTCGAGACAGATTAATAGCTTTATTGAATTTCAACAGATAGTATTGGGTAATCTCGTCTCCCATATTCCACAGGCTATCTATTTGTTTAATCTTTTTACTAAACTGGTTAAGTTCTTTATCTGTCAGATTATAATAACTTTTCAGGTATTCTGCCCTTACCATCCGAAGAGATTTAATTTCACCAAAGTTTTTCTTATAAAGTTCTTTTAGTTTCTCAGTGTTATCAGCATTGGTTGCTGGTTTTATCTTTTCCGTCAGAATAGTAAACAGCTCTGGTGAGACAGAGGCATTAATCCCCAGCAAGGAGGTTTGATTCATCAGTTTGGTGATTGGCGTATCTGTTAATGTACTGGATTGTTCAAACACCGGAGCTTGTAATTGAATAATCTTACGTATGCTTTCATAAGCTTCGTGATACGGCAGAGAGCCAGAAGTGCGGAAAGTAGATAATTTTTCCATCACTTTAGCGTGGTTGTCTAAATCAGACTGAGTCTTAATACCCTTTAGCAACATGTCATTAGACAGAGAAAGTGTGGAAATCTCTGAATCCATATTTTTCTGGCTGAGTACCAATGATTTTAGATCTGGGCGGCGAGTATCCAGATGATAAATAGAATTTTCGGCATGTAAATCCCGTGCCTGACGATAAAGCTCAGTTAGGTAAGCCGCGGGAGAAAACATAGAAGAAATTGCGCCAGGGGCTGCATACTGACTAGCGCGATTGCCAAATTTGCTATTATAACCTTGCTGGTCAGTATGAGGTTTGGTCAGGGCAAGATGTACTGCATTTTGTAACTGAGGATTGGCGCGTTTGAGAATGCGGGCTTCATGTAGGCGATTATCCTTTTGCACCTGTTGTGCTTCAAGATATAAGCTCTGGGTCTGTGACCACGAGAGTTTGTCCTTCACTTTTTTGCGAAGTTCATCAAAAGAGAGGTGGCAAATATCGGTCAGAGAAGTAAAATCCTCTCCTAATGCTTGTTGATATTCTGTCTTGAGTGTGTTCATGCTTATTTCCTTTTAAATGTTGAGTCTACAAAACATTTATGCTGACCTATATATCGTGGATATGAATAAGGTTATTTATATCCATCAAAGTAAAGGCAACACATGTAACGTTTGATAGCGGTCTGAAATTAGGTTGAAAAGAACAGTCAAATAAAAATCACCGTTCAACCATCAACTATTTCATGATGTTATTATTTATTTAAATGGCTATTGAGATGCAATAACAAAATTTATAATCACATGGTAAGCAATATATGTTATTAACAATAACGATAAGAAATAATTACCTTTGTTACATATAGCATACTATGAAAAAGAAGAGGGTTGATATTTTATAGTAGGCAATGGGACTCATTAGAAAAGAAGATATCTCTGTTATAACGAGCACTAGACAGATAAGAAAGTGGACTGTGGGTGTCGTGTCTATTCGTGAAAGATTCAGGCCCCGTTTAGGGGCCTGTCTTTAACATTTGATTGAAATGTTTATTAACGAATGGTATAGCGAATATGCAGAATGATGTCACTTAGGGTTTGTAACATGGTTTTCTGTTTGTCAGCATTTGGGAAACTCAATGTCAATGTACCCGTATCATTAATCGCAATCCCTTCAAACGGCAGGAATTTACCATTGTTGAAATCCAGTTGGAATTGGCCGCTGTCATTCATTCCATGGGAAACTGCCAGTGATTTGCAGCTTTCGGCTAGCCCGGTTTCACTTCCTCCGTAGGACAGAATGGCTTGTACATCCTGGTATGGTCCTAATAGGACTGGCAAGGTGACACTGATCTGCTTGATGCGTCGGGTTTCACCAACAGATGCCGGGTAATCTTCCCGAATGTTCAAACTGGCAAGATTGACTGTGGCTATCAATTTATTGTCATTGAGACGGATGCCATTATTGTCATTTCCCAATTTATCTTTAATTTTTTCGAATAAGTCGGTGATTTTTACTGGAAAATCAATTCTATCTTGATTAGGCTCCGTATAAACGTCCGCTAATGAAACAGTACGTTCCACTTCCAGAGCGCGTTTATCCCACTTCAGATGTGCATCTTCCATCTGTGCCAGATTCAACATTAAGGTTTCACCTGCGAGCAGACCGGCATGGGTTCCTTGCCAGGCACCGGGCTTAATAAAGTGGACAGATTTATCATTAGTTTCCCAACGATAGGCCATTTCGGCCATCAGACAACGCGATATTGCCAAATCGTAGAACTGGAAGTAAATGGCGGCCAGTCGACCACGCAGCCAGTTGTACAGCGCCTGATTGCTGAACTTACGTTGTAGGAAGGTCAATTGTGCGTGGGTTTGTTCCTGCTGGGTTTTCAGGCTGGTTTTCTGCAATACTGCGGCTTCACGGCGCACTGCCAGCGAACCAAGTTGGGCGTCGATTTGTTTCAGCTCGGTTTGTGCATTATTACGCTGAATTTCCCATTCCTGACGGCGGCGGCGCCATATTTCAGATTGCGAGACTTTATCGGCTTCAATCAATAAACCGTCTGCGGCAATGCCACCACCAATAGCAATCGCATTGGCGATAGCACCATAGTGTGATCCCCCGACAGCCAGGCCGTAGATATTCGGTACCATATCCAGTGCCGCTGCCGCCATATGCAGACTTTTCAAGCCGCTTGTCATACTGTGGGAAGCTACTCTCATATCCAGCGCTTGATGTTCACCCGCATTGATATTTTCATCATAGAGCTTGCTGTAGCTGTCAAAGCGTGATTGCGCCCCGGTTTTGGATTTCTCCAGTACGGTTTTTTCAGCATCCAGCTCTTCAATGGTTTTGTTCTGTATGCTCATATTGGTCAATATCAGCTCTTTTGCCTGATTTTGTAGCAGGACATTTAAGGCTTCAGCATCTTGACGTTCGATAATATTTTGTAACGTGGAGCCGAATTGAGTGAGCTGATTCACCATACCGCGTGCGTTTTCCAGCATGTGTGGGAAACGCCACAGTGACATAAATGGTTGTGAGAGAGCTGAGCTACCTTGGGAGTTGGCGACAGCGGCGCTAAGTAATGCTTTTGGATCTGCCGGTGTAGCGTAAATAGGCAGATGTAGCGGTTGACCGTCAATGGAGAGGTTATGGCGCAGGTTGTACAGCCGTTGTTCCAGTTTCTGCCAGTAGTTTTGCATCACTTCATTGATCTGTGGCAAGAAAAGATCTGTCGGGTTGTTGTGCCGACTAACATCACCTTGTCGTAGGGAGGTTATTGCTTGGGCGTGTTGCTCTTGTTTTTCCGTTCTGGCAGCGTCACCTAAACTTGGTTTGCTCCACTCTGAACTGAACGATAGATGAGGTTTATCACCTAACAGATGCAGTGCTTGCATATACCACATCTTAGCTTCGTTAAGCGTGTCTCGTTCTAACTGACGATAGGCATAATCTCCACGGTCCAGCAACAGATCAAGGGTGCGCATAAAAGTAGCGACTTTGTAATGCATTGGATCATATTGTGCTACAGCATCAGGATCGACTGAATTTAATGGATCATCGTTCCAACTGGTATCTTCCAGCAACGGGCGAACGTTCCAGTTGTCATGCTGAATCTGACCGTGCTTAATATAACCAGACGGATTCCAGATATATTTCAGCCAGCGATTAGCTTCATCGAAGTTTTGTTCGTGCAGCAAACGTTGAGCAATCAACATCGGGGTATAGTAGAACAGTTCCCAGAAATAGAGACTATTGGCACCGCTGAAATCCATGGGTTCGGTTCCCAATTTATTTTCTGTAAAAATAGGAAAAATATTTTCCATATAACCTTTTAGATAATCAATAAGATCAATACGTTCCATATAAACTTTTGGATAATAACCTTGAAAATTAGTTTTATTAATAAACCAAAACTCTCCAATGTATATTGGCTTTTCAGAATATTTTACAAATAAATAAATCCAACAGTCGCCACTCTTCTGCTCATTTCCTGGCTTAGTACTATTACTACCATTTATTACGGATATATAAGTTTTAGAAAGATCAATTAATTGAATTTCATCCTTTAATTCCCCTTGATAAATGATATTTTTTTCGTCAGGTTTTTCGATATCATTGCCTAACATTATTGTGATATTTTTGCTGTTACCGTGAAGAAGTGGGCTATATATTGGTAATGTTGCAGTAAAATTATCATTCCATAAAGTAGGCTCCTGAATATTCTGGGTCTCTATATTCAGAATAGTATCGATTCCAACAGTGGCGCGGCTAATTAATTTACGGGCAAACAGAGTATTAAGACGAGTACGATGGGCTTCCCATTGCATATATTGCGCCCCGTTTGCATCATGATGAAAAGTCAGGATATTATTGTTATCCATTTCTGCTGATGAAGAGATTTCATACTGATTAGTAACCTTTATGATGCAATTGGCTTCAGTATTGGTATCAAACTGTTTACGAATGTGAGTTATATAATCTCCAGGATTGGTATCTTCAAATAACATATTTGAGGAGATATGTAGCCCTTTTATTGGTTCTTCTGTTGTGTATTTATTCTGAGCATCCTGCTTTTGATAAAATATCACCAGTAACTTAGTATCTTGATGATTTGTACAATAGAATCCTAGTGACGGATCTAGTTGTTGTATCTCTTGTTGATTCAGTTTTTTCAATTCTTTCCATACTTCTACCTGTGTTAACGATTGTTTCTGATTACCCCAATCCTCTAGGTGATCTTTCCATTCTTTCAATAGTTTTTCTAATAGATTCAATGGTTCTTGTGGCTCTGGTGGATTCAGGAGTGGCCTTAGTGGCGGCATTGGCTTTCGTCCCTCCATCCAATCTTTTTCCATTCGCTTTAGATCATTTTGTTTTTGCTCGATTGCCTTTTTGAGTTCCTCTTCTAATTGTTTTTGGTATTTTTTCAATTGTTCCAACAACGCCAATGCGTTCGATTGTTCTAATGGCGTCAATATTTTAAAAACAGTCAATATCTTGTCACTTACATCAAAGGTTACTGGTGTATTCCAAGTACCGTCATAACGGATATGCGCCAATTTTAGTTCATAATGATAATCTTCTTCGACGGTTTGATTATTATTTTCTGTCTGCTTCACAGCCTTTTTCTGCTCCAGCCAGATTAAATACAGGCGGGATTGGAAGATTACCGGGCGAATAGTACCTTTATAGGGATTTATCGGGCAGTCAATTTTGTACCACTCACTCCAGGCGTTGGCAGGGAATTTACCGTCGCTGAATTTATTGTGATCCACTTTACGCCAGTAATATTGATTAACTTCGGTTTTACTGTGTCCGATGAAGTAGGTTAGTCCTTGAGTATTATTGGTATTGTCATGATAGGAGCTGACGACTTCCAGATTAGCTACCTGTTCGAACGATGTCAGATAAGACATAAAGGCGTTTTCTACCGTGTCGGTATTCAATTGACTCTGGCTGATGGATTGCAGCAACGTATCCATCATTTTTGTCTGCCCGATGCGCATGGTCGGATCGATGTAATTTTCGGGGTAGTAAACGAGCTTAGAAACGCCAGCCCAGGTGTTGTAGCGTTTGTTGTATTTATCCCAGTTGGTGAAGAACGGGTGGCAGATGACACTTGTGACTGTACCATCCTCCATCTTTTTCAATGCCCGGTTGACATATAGCTGGATGCTGGCGATAGCTTCAGCTATCGGCGTGGTTTTGATGGCAGCAGAAACTTGGTTATCGATCAATAAGTACTGGTACAGGTCATCACGGTTTTTAATCGCTGGGTTTTGATTAGCAACTTTACCGATATAGTACTTACTCAATGCGGCACTGCGAGACTCATCCAGAAAAGCGTGCAGGGTGTTGGTCTGCTGGGTGTCCAGTCCGGCGGTTAATATTGCAGCGACGTTTTCCCATTGGGTATAGTCAGGGGGAGATTCTGCGGTCATTACTTGCGCCAGTGTGGAAACGCCTTGTGGAGAAATGTTCAATTGATGCGCGGTATGCACCCATTGCAGGATGGTGTCGAGAGATATCCAGTTGGAGAAATTCACTTGTGCTTGAGCACTGGCTTGCCCCAGTAGATTTTTATCAAGATTCATGGCATCAGCCAACTGTTTTGCCTCTAATGTTTCCTTTTCAAATTCGGTCAGTACAGAAGAGGCTCTTTCACCCAGAGAGTTAACCCAGTCAGTAAAACGTGTCAGCCTTATCAGTGATAATGCATTGTGTGTTGATGCTGTTATTTCAGTAAAGCCAAAGCGTTGTGGTTTTGTGACAAACAGACGTAAAGTGTTTTCGCTAAGGCCGGTGGAACGATAAATCAGCGCTAGTTGTGCCAGGCATTGGCAGTATTGAACAGCCTGCTCTTGTGTTACAGTGGATTTTGGTTGTTTTGGATCGCGTAGAGCCTGCAACCATCCCAAGAATTTTCCTGCTGTTACTTTTCCTGCGCTAGGTTTTAGCTGATCTGCCCAGGTGAGCACATAGTGAGCAACATTTTCCGACGGCAATTGCAGAGCGGCGGCGATATAAGGAGACATTTTCAACAGCAGATTCGCCTCATTTTCACTGTTAAAGCCCTGTAAGCCATTGTAGACAGTATCTAGCAGGTTCTGGATTTCTGGAGTCAGGGTTTTGTTATAGTCAGTGGTGGTCATCACAAGCAACTGGTACATACCCCACTTCCGTGCGCGTAGCCAGCGGGTAACGGCATAAAGTTTGTCAATCAGAGCAGCCAGATTTTCATCATTGATCCCAGATAAATGGGTTGTTCCTTCGTCTATGGCAACTAGCAGTAAATCCAGTTCATCAATTGTCAATTGATGGATGTCTGCCAACAATTTGGCCAGATAGAGATAAGAAAGATTCTCTACGCTATGGATTATTTTCCCATTAGTGTTGCTACGATTGGTAATCTTGAACAGGCGTTTTAATGAGTCATCATCAACATTAAAAGCACGTTTAAGCACTGCTTTACGCCAATCATTGGTGCTACCCAGATTTAAATCAATCTCTTCCTCATCCGACGTGGAAAAATTCTGACCATCCAATGGTGGGGTATTAAACAAGCGATTAAACAATTGGCTGGGGGAACCACTATAGATGTTTCCTGAAATGGGTACATTGCACAGTATCAGTGCGGTTTCAGCATCAATACCGTAACGCTGCATATAGCATTTAACACGAGAGATTTTCTTTAATATCTCTGCGTCAATATCCGGTCCATCATTAAGTTCATTGTATACGGTGATTACAGCTTCCAGGATTACCTCTGGAGATATAGATACCTCCTGATAGGTGCTACTAGAGATAATACTTTTAAGGATTGTTGGTGTCAGCCCTGTTGCCTGGGACAGACGAATAATCTTATTGAGTATAAGCAGATAGTATTGCGCTGGTTGTGGGCCGCCATATTCGGAATGCATTTCCTCATATATTTGTTTAATCTTTTGCTGATCAATAAACTGGCTAAGTTCTTCATCCGTCAGATTATAATAACTTTTCAGCTTTTCCGGTGTTGCCATCAGAGCAGGTTCAATATCACCAAAATTCTTCCCATAGAGCCTCTTAATTTCCTCTTCGTCATCGGTAATCTTCTCCACCAAAATATTAAACAACTCAGGCGAGATAAAAGCATTAATTCCTAATAGGGAGGTTTGATACATCAGATCAGCGATTTTCGGTGACTCATTGAATTGTTCAAATACTGGAGCTTGCAACTGAATAATTTTACGCACATTTTCATAAGCATCGTGATACGGCATTGAACCAGAAGTGCGGAAGGTTGATAGCGTTTTCATTACATTAGTATGACCTTCCAACCCGGTCAGCGTCTTAATCCCTTCCAGCAACACTTTATTAGATAGAGAAAGTGTAGAAACTTCATCATCCATATTTTGCTGGCTGAGTGTCAGTAATTTTAAATCAGGTCGGCGTTTATCCAGATGATAATCGGAATTATCTGCATGTAAACCGCGAGCCTGACGATAAAGCTCAGTCAGATAAGCGGCGGGAGAGAACATGGAAGAAACTGCACCTGGAGCGACATACTGATTGGCGCGGCCACCAAATTTACTGTTATAACCTTGCTGATCAGCATGAGGCTCTGTAATGGCAAGATGTACCGCATTTTGTAATTGAGGATTGGCACGTTTGAGAATACTCGCTTCATGCAGTCGGTTAGCTTTTTGTTCCTGCTGTGTTATTTCAGGGCGTTCTGGCGTGAGTGTGCTCATGTTTATTCCTTTTAGATGTTAAAAATAAAACATTTATGCTGCCCTGCGTATCATGGATACAATAGAAAAGTTATTGATATTCATGAGAATAAGGCAGCAAATATGACGTCTGATAACGGGCTGAAATAGGCTGAAAATAACGGGTAGGTAAAACGGTATCATTAGGCTATTAACTATTTCATAGCGTTATTATCTATTGTTTCTCTAAATGGCGGTGGTAATGCAATAACAAAATTTATAATCATATTAATAATAATTGCTTTTATTAATGATAAGTAAAAGAAATAGTTACTATTGTTTTGAATGGTGTTTTATAAAAAGTGGAATGCTTAATATTTTGTGATGAGCGAAGAGAACCATTAGAAAAGAGATTATTTCGATTGTTTGCTGTCCCCGTTTTTGGGGCCAGTTTTAGGCAATTGTCAGATGACATTTAGTGAACATTTTTTCTTTTGGTGTATCATTATAGTAATTATCGCGACTATATATCATTCTGTATGAAGTAATGATTTTCAATGAATGTAGTTATTATTTTTTTAAAACTATTCTTATAATGGTAATATATCCAAGAAACCTCCTGTAAAAGAATGAATATTGTGACTGAACTCAATGTATAGATAATGCCCATATACACATGGTTGTATTTGTGTCATTTTGATATTGAATTTTTTTCACAATGGGGGCTGAAGGAGCGTGATCAATTTAAAGAAAAAATAATATTGCTAAATATGATGTACCCAGAAAATACACGCTCAATTCAAGAGAAAGTCCAATTCATACTGGATCGTCCATTTGAAACATTTGAGCCAATATGTTTACTGTCTGTAATGCCTAAATCGGATTTTTCAGTGGTATCCAGGGTTCTGGAGTACGAAAAGAAAATTCGTCGCTCTGAATTGTCTTTGAGCGATATAAATCAGCTTCCACTAGACGAGTACTGGATAGAAATTCTCCGTCTCTTCAAAGTGAACATTTATTTCCTAAGCGGGGAGAGCGTGCCTGATATGCTGATTGAAAGCGTCCATCCATTTTACAGATCTTTTTATTGAACGGGCTGAAATAGGCAAATCTAGTCCTTTTTTGGTTATTACTACACATAAATGAATATGAGATGACAAATGAATACTGACTGGATGAATGAAGAGGCTGCAAACTTATTCGATCAATATGATGATTATTTGGAGGAGAGACTTGGGTACATGCCGTTGATTGAGAACCTTAAGGAGAGCTTGGGCCAAAACGTATCGGTTCTTGATTACGGTTGTGGTGGTGGGAAAGTGTCACGTCGGCTAATTGCTGGAGGTATAAAGACGGTAACGGGAGTAGATATTTCACAAACCATGGTGGATAAAGCTTCCAGCAACATCAATCGTGGCAATAGCTCTTATCATCAAATCACAACTGATGTCCTGAACTTCAATGATAATACTTTCGACGCAGCTATATGCTGTTATGTGTTCGTCACTAACAGTGAAAAGTCTGATCTTTTGAAAATCGCCAAGGAAATTCACAGGACATTAAAACCTGGTGGCATTTTTTACGTATTGGATACCAATCCGGATTCCGCTGGGATTAAGTTCAGTTCTTTTATGAGCGGTGATCCAAATAAGAAATACAGTGATGGAGAAACCAAGTCAGTGTATTTAGATCTGCCGAATGGAAATATTTTTAAGATTTCAGATACGCATTGGCATAAAGATACATATTACAAAATCTTGAACGAGGCCGGGTTCCAAACTATTGAGCTTTTTGAACACAGTGACGCTGATGCGTCAAAGGATACTGAAGGTCTACGATATTACCCGCCTTTCGTCATGTTCAAAGCGACTAAACTCTAGATGCTTCATATCTGACTGATGGAATTCCTTGCTTGTTACAAAAATGCCGGTGAGGGATTCCACATGATTAGTTTCGAATGCAATTTAATATTGTTTTGAATGGTATTTTATAAAAAGTAAAATGATTAATATTTTGTGATGAGCGAAGAGAACAATTAGATTAAGTGACACCAAACAAAAGCCATCACTCGGATGGCTTGTCATCATTCATTAATTTTTCGATTAAAGCATCTGCACCAATTAAAGGAAGTAAACGCAGCAGTACTTCATTTAGTATCCCAGCCTCTGCTTTGGTAATAAATTGTGCTTTTCTGTCTTTCCAGGGCAACGTCTGGATCAAGCTTGAAGCAACAACGGACGGCCCATCCAGATTTTTCACAGGGACTTCCGTTTTGGCCCCACGAATGCTGGTGCTGATCGGGCTGCAAATCAGCAATCCGGTTTGCTGGTTATAAGCTTGACTACTCAGAACTAATGCAGGCCGGTACTTGCCAATTTCTTTGCTTTTGGTTGGTTCAAAATCAAGCCAGATAATATCGTTACGCTCTGGGATAAATATTTTTGGCATTAATTATCAACCTCGGATGTAGACAATGTAGCCAGCAGCCCAACCTGCACAGTGTCTGAGGTCAGCCCCTCCAGTAATTCGCTCTCTGAGTAAGGCAGTTTACGTCGTGCCAGCTTTGCTTTCTTAACGGTAAAACCGTCCTCAAACACCTCCACTTCAATTTCAGTGTCTGGTGTGAAATGAGGAATATCCCTCATCAAACCGGCAACGCGCAGCCCCAACCCATTTCCCCAACGTTGGATTTTCGTGTGAACTATCTGAGCCATAACTCACCTCTTGATAAACATTGTTTACACAAACAATAAGTATATACTCTGTATAAACACTGTCAATGCTCGCAGTTCAAACGAATGTATTCCTGAACCAACACCGGCTGGACAAGAAACACGACAATTCACCATGCTTTTCGTGGGAAGCCCCTTCCTTTCAGGAAGGGGAGGATGTCAATTAGAACAAATCATACTTTTTGTTTCTCATTCATCATACGGTTCAGCCACGGCACCGTGATCGCCATGATGATCGCGACAATAAAGGTAGCAATACCAATTTTGCCGAATACGCTGGTATAGACTGGCAATGTTTGCAGTGGATCAGTAATGCCTTTCGGTGCCGCAGTAAAGGCTGCCACATAGCCACCGAGTAAGAATGAGGTTGCTTGAGTTAAGTACCACATTCCCAGAATGAAGCCCATCAGATACTGAGGAACCAAAGCGGCAACCATTGCCAGACCCAGCGCACTGATCATCAATTCACCCAGGCTTTGGAACAGATAAACCAGAACGATAAACCAGGGTGAAATCAAACCTTGCTCATCAGCAAACCACAAACCGGCAGCGGCGGCAGTCAGGAAACCTAAAGAGCACAGGAGCATGCCCACAGTAAACTTAGCCGGCATCGTCAGGTCTTTACCTTTAGAACCCCAATGCGTATACAGCATAGCCAGTATTGGACTGGCAACAACAATCCAGAATGGGTTAAGTGCCTGGAAACTGACCGGATTGATATTAAAACCAAGTAGCTGATGATGAACGTTATGGATTGCGAAGAAGTTTAGAGAAGTTGGCATCTGAGCATACAGGATGAAGAACACAATAGCCTGAAGCATCAAAATGAAAGCGACAAACATTTTGTTACGGCTAACTTTATCTTGCTTAAGTGCTTCACGGAAGAAGATAAACACCACGACCACAGACAATCCAATCAGAACAACATTAGTAATTTTTACATTGTGCATCAGCCATGCACAGGCGAAAACCGTTGCAACAGTTCCTGCTAAAACCAGTATCAGTTTTTTATAGTTGATTCGTTGATGGTCTGGTTCAGAGCCAATATTACGCACCATATTGCGACAGAAGATATAGACCAATAAAGCAATAATCAGACCAATACCACAAATATTGTAGGTAACGGCATAGCCGAATTTTTCAGCAATAACCGGCGCGATAGCGAGTGAGAACAGCGAGCCGATGTTGATTGACATGTAGAACAAAGTAAAAGCCCCGTCCAGACGAGGATCTTTCGGTGGATAGCATTTAGCCAGCAAGCTGGCTGGATTTGCTTTGAACAGGCCGTTACCAACGGCAATCGTTCCTAATGCGTAGAAAATTAAATCAGGTTTCAGGATGGAGAGGCCAGTCATAAAATAACCCACTGCCAGGACGATAGCGCCTAACACAATGGTTCGTTTAGTTCCAAGTAAGTGGTCACCGACATAGCCACCAATAGAGATAAGGCCATAAACCAACGCGGCGAATGCCCCGAAGGTAGTAAATGCCTGTTCCTGAGAAAATCCTAATTTTTGGACAAAATAAACTGCAAGAATGCCTTGTACGCCGTAGTAGCCGAATCGTTCCCAAAGCTCGACGAAAAAGATCATGAAAAACGGCTTGGGTTGTTGTAATAAACCGAGCGAAGCGGGTTTATTCATAGTTGATTACCTCTGATTAGTTATCATTTATCTTGGAATACACCTGGAAATGCAGGGTAATTAACATCCCTGTGAAATGATGTATCGCTAAGATTATGTTTTTATGAACTTTATTTGGGTGAATATTGAGAGAGGTAGGTTATTATAGGGTTAAAATAGGTTCTCAATGGTCGATCACACGAACATAAAGATTGCGTATAAAATTTAACAGCATATTCATTAAGTGAATATCAAAAAGGGTTAGGAAGAGGATTTAGTTGAATTGTTAACTGAATAGAGCAAGCAAAGAGGGCTATTCAGGCCGTTTTTGGCCTGAATATTGGAGGAGCAGCTTAGAGCCTAATCAGCAGATGGTTAAACCGCGGCAGCGACAGTTTCCAGCATAACCGGACGGAAATTACGCTTGAAATAGATCAGGCCGTGGCCTTGTGCGCTCACTGTAATATGCTTGATTTGAACCAGATACACATTATGAGAGCCGACTTCCTGAACCTGCTCAATTTCACCTTCAAGGCTGGCAAGGGTGCCGGTCAACACAGGTTGACCTAGTGGACCTTTTTGCCAGATATTCCAGCGAAAGCGTTCTTCCATACTGACTCCGGTCATACCCGCAAAATGGCGTGCCATCAATTCTTGCTCATGGTTTAAGACATTTACACACAGGCGGCCATTTTCCTGAAAAACTGAGTTCATAGCACTGCTTCGGTTAATGCATACCATCAGAGTGGGCGGCGTATCGGTGATCGAACATACCGCAGTGGCAGTAATACCACAGCATCCGGCAGGACCATCGGTGGTGACGATATTCACCGCGGCTGACAGGCTCGCCATCGCATCTCTGAAACGCAGGCGATGTTCATTTTCTACAGACATAATTGGCCTCCTGCTACCGATTATTTCAGCAGCGTATCTAACTGGTTAATATCGTTATTGTTGTATAAGTGTGGTCTGAGCCAGCCGTTCTGATCATAGTCGGAAAGACAGCGATCAACCATATCCATCATTTTCTTCATATTGCCGGAACCGTTGGCATGGCGCAGACATTGCAGACGAATTTCATCCTGGCTGCCGGCGTAGTTGATTTCGTACAACTCATGGCGACCACCGAATTCACTGCCAATGGCATCCCACATCAGTTTTAACACTTTGATTCGTTCAACGTGATCTATACCGTTGGAACCACGAACATATCGCTCCAGATATTTATTAATTTCTGGGTTATGCATATCACGGACACTGGATGGCAGATAAATCAGGCCACTGGTGACGTTTTTTTCAATAATATTTTTAATTTTCGTATAAGCGGTTGGGGCCATCACGCGGTAAGTTTGTATTGCCTGAGTATCCGGCATATAAGCACCGCCTTGCCACGGCTTGGCTTCTGCCCACATAGCATCACTCAGCGACCAGAACAGGTTACGCCAGGCAACCACTTCACCCAGATCTGCCTGAACACCGCGGAATTCTATCACGCCGGTACACTCCAGGCTCTTTTGCAGCAGGGCGGTAATAAAATCCAGTTTCACCGCCAGACGCACGCAAGCCTGTAGTGGGAACAGGCTGGCGAAACCGCCCTTAACCGCCCAGTTACGTGCGCGGTCAAAATCACGGTAAATCAGCACATTTTCCCAAGGGATAAGGACCTTATCCATCACCAGAATCGCATCGTTTTCATCAAAGCGGCTGGATAAAGGATAATCGAACGGGGAACCCGTCGCACCGGCTACCAGTTCATAAGACGCGCGGGAAATCAGTTTTACCCCATCGGCATCCATTGGGGCGACAAACATCAGGGCGAAATCAGGGTTATCTCCCATGACTTGCGCGGAACCAAAACCGATAAAGTTATAGTGAGTCAGAGCCGAGTTGGTCGCGACCACTTTTGCGCCGCTGACGATAATACCTGCATCCGTCTCTTTTTCCAGTTGGATAAAAACATCACGGGTTTGATCAGCGGGTTTATGGCGATCGATGGGGGGATTAACGATTGCATGGTTAAAATAAACCCCCGTTTCCTGAATCTTTTTATACCAATGACGGGCGTTATCAGCGAATTGACCATAATATTCAGGGAATGCGCCTAACACACTGCCGAATGCCGCTTTATAGTCAGGTGAACGGCCCATCCAGCCATAGGTCTGACGTGACCACTCAGCGATAGCGTCACGTTGTTGGCGCAGATCATCAACACAAGTGGCAAAGCGGAAGAATTTGTGAGTATACCCGCCGTTGCCGGTATCGGTATTCCAGCATAAAGCATCATGGGTTTCAGGCGCGTGCAGGGCATCGTACAACTGACCGACTGAGGCAGCAGAATTGCGGAACGCGGGATGTGTGGTGACATCTTTTACGCGCTCACCATAAATATAAATTTCTCGGCCATCCTGAAGGCTTTTCAGGTACTCTTCACCGGTAAACGGGCGTTTTTTATCGGCGCGGAAATCTTCTGGTTTCATGTCTACCTCACAGTCTGAATAAAAAGCGCCGGTCTTGATATAAATATAATCAATATTGGCACGGAAATGTTAATTTAATGTTTGTTTTGTGTTTCTTAATTGAAGCCTCAGAACGGTTTTTCTTGAATAGATTTTTGGAAGGTTCGCTGGTACTTTTCGTTGGGAAATGGCGATTTGTGACTAAAGTGTGATCCAGGCGATGTTTTTGTGGCTAAGGTGCATCTATTTATTATCGAGTTTGGTGACCGTTTGGACGGTCACCATTAGTGAGATGAGAGTAATTGAACGGGATTATGTTCAGACTCAAAAGCTTTTATATTATTTAGTTACGTAGGTTGCTTCTATATTTAGCAATACTATTACGAACATCTTCACGATATTTCTTATATTCAGATTTATTTGAAATATAATCCATTTCGTATGGTGATAATCCTTCACTTTCTAAATGTCCTATTAATAACGGTGATGCTTTTTTCTGTAATTCATCCCATTCTCCTCTGGCTTGATTTAAAAAACTATTCTCATTGTAAGTTTCTGTTATCAATACGGGTTCTGGTGTGGTTTTAACTTTCACTCCCTCAATCGTTTTTTTAACCGTTGTCCGCGATTTTATTAACTTCCACGCATCATCAGGAGTACTTTTTTCTTTCAAACCCTTATATTCAGAATATTCAGATTCTGTAATTTTTTCAGCCTGGTATTCAGCGATAATTTGTGATTTATTAACTTTTTCGTAAACAAGTCCCTCCTGAGATCCTTTAGCAAAGTTAATTGCTGGGTGTTTATTAGGATCAAGATTTATTTCACTGTGAGATGAAGTAGCTTGTTCCTGAAGCATTCTTATCTGATCGCTTTTATTTGTTAGATCAAAAGATCGGTTACTTTTCTTTATTCGGAACTTAACAACTCTACCGCTACCACTTACGGCTGCCCAGCTTGCTGCAACTTTCAAAGAGCGGCTATAGGAAATCCAACTGGATTTGACTTTTGCTTTTGTCCCTGCTCTGACATGAGCATAAGCAGAAATCTTTGGATTTGCTCCTGTTGGAGAACGAAGGCCATGTATAGAGGGTTGCTCATCAGATCTTAATGCACGATAACCAATGCTACTATCTTCGCTTTCTGATTCCCCCTCTGAATCAGGATGACGGGGTCTCACTCGTGGAGGCGCCAAACCATCATTATCATATAAAGTAATTGGATTATTTCTCACCATCCGGTACAGATTCAGACCATCCACGGTTCCCGCCGGATCAGCGCTTAACCACCTGCCTACCCATGGCTGGTAATAGCGATAGCCGTAGTAGTAGAGTCCGGTTGCATCCCGCTCTTTGCTTGAGTAACGAAGGGTTTTATAGCTGGCTTCTGTTTGGTTTCTTGCCGTCCACAGCGCTGTACCGCCGAATGGGTAATACTCTTCCTGACTGATAATTTGCCCTTCGCTATCTAGTTCGAGCTGGCTGGAACCAATCAAATTATCATAGCTGTAACGGAATTGATTATTACTGATACCGGCTGGTGGCGCAGTTTCCCAATGCAGTACCCGTACCTGCGCGTGGCCTGCGGCACCTACGGTAATAACATGCAGATCTTCTGATGTAGTTGCGCCATTTTGCGTTGTATGCAGTTCCAGTCCGGGAAGATAAGTCACTCTTTGTTGCTGTGTGCTGTTACTGGTCTGTTGTTCATTGACTTTTAATTGTCGCATGCCGTCGTTGCCGTAGCGATACCATTCCCGGTCACTGGTATTTTCACGGCTCACCGGTGTGACCTGTTGCAATTCACCCCGAGCATTCCAGATCAGATCTTGTCCCGGTAGTAGTTTTTTCTGATGTCCGCCAGCATCGAACAATGTATCTACCTGTGTCGGATCAGTAGTCAGTGAATTCAGCACTGCGTGGTTACTGCGATTCGAGACGGTGATATCTGTGGTGTAGTTATTTTGGGTAGTGGGTGAACTGTGCCGGATTTGAGCCAGATTGTTACCACGGTCGTAATGATAAGTACGGGTATAGTTAGTATATGTACTGTTATCAGTTGGAAGGGGGATCGGCGAAGGAAGCTGGTTGCTGCTTTGCTGGCCGATGTTGGCCATTTCTCGCCCTGTTGCACTAATAAGTTGATACAGGGAATCGTAGGTATAGGTATTCTCCGGTACCACTTTCTGATTGCGCCAGAAGCGTGTGGCTTCTGCATCATTACGAATACCGATGACATTGCCTACCGGATCATATTGATAGCGTAAATCCTGTAACACTTTGGTATCTGACGGGCGATGGGTTTTGATACCGATAAGCCTTTGGGTTTCAGGTTCATAGCTGTATTCAGTGATAACGCCATTACCGTGTTCTTCACGCAGTTTCTGGCCTGCGGCGGAATAGGTCAGGGATTTAATAATGACTTGCTCACTTTGGTTTTTCACCGTCAGCCAGCTACCTTTTAATTGCCCGGCTACGTCATAGGTTAGACGCTGTATGTTGCCTTTTGCATCGGTCTGAGTCAGTAACGCGCCGGTAGCATCAAAAGTGCTTCGTGCTGTGTAAGTTTCTTTGTTTAGTTTTGTCTGCCTGTCTCCCGTCCAATTTGCCTCCTGCCCATCGGTCAGTAACTGACGGGACTGAGACAAAATGTTTCCAGTCAATGACAGGCTTTCCAGTTGATTCAGCCCGGCTGTGTCGTAGTGGCGTACACACTGACCGGCAAGGTTATAGTCTTTTTCTGCCTGCGTATTGCCGGCCCAAATAAGGAGCTCAGTGATGCGAGGTGTTTCTTCTTCTGGGGCCTGTTCGCTTACAGATAACAGGCGGTCGGGCAGGGTGGCAGCTTCATATTTCCGGATCTGGGTAACACCGGTTGCCGTTACAAGCAAGACCTGACGACCTTCAATATCATTGAGGGTGACAGTAGGCCCTGCATCGACACTCTCTGTTCGCAGGGTATTGCCGGTCAAATCATATTCCCAGGTAAAATTAGGCTTTGTTGAATTAATATCATAGAGACGTGGGTCAATGCTTTGGATCAAACGTCCGTGAACATCATATTGATGGCGGCTAATACGGGTATCCGTATCACCTCCTGCAACGGTACGATGAAAGCCGATGTCACGGATAGTCAGGCCACGGTTATCGTAGACGCTGACGGTGGGCGTGTGTTGATAAAGTGTTGGATCAATGTTTTTCATGACTTACCTCTTTGTTATATTTAATAATTTCTGTAATTTCAGCTTTATCTCCATTAAGCTGGATAAGCGTTTCGGCATATTATTTATCCGGATAGCAGCAATCAGCCTTAGTATTGATATGCTAGTCCAGATAATTAATAGTAGACTCTAGATATTAACTTGGGGGTAATGGAAAATAGGGATCGTCTTTTATTTTCTGGCTTTCTTCCTGCATGTTGCTTTATTTCCCTCCGGCCAAGTCAATAAAATTCCCGGTGACGTATGAGGCTTCATCTGACAACAACCAGGCTATAGCCTGGGCGACTTCCTCCGGTTGTCCGCCACGTTTCATCGGCAGGGAATTTTTTACCCGTTCAACCCGGTTTGGCTCGCCGCCATCGGTGTGCATATCAGTATAAATAAATCCGGGGCGAACGGCATTTACCCGAATTCCCTGATCTGCGACTTCCAGAGACAGACCGATTGTTAAAGTATCAATTGCGCCTTTCGATGCCGCGTAATCAATATATTCATGCGGTGCTCCCAGCCGGGATGCTGCTGATGAAACATTGACGATTGATCCACCCTGACCACCATGCCGTAAAGACATTCTTTTCACGGCTTCCCGTGCACAGAGAAAACTGCCCACGACATTGGTGGCGAAAATATCATTTAAGCGATCAGCGGTTAATTGCTCAATCGACGCCTGTGGTTTAAGTATTCCGGCGTTATTGACCAAACCGGTTATGCATCCAAGTTCTGTATCGGTTCTCTGGAAAAGTTCGATAACTTGTTTTTCATCAGCGACATCGACCTGGATTGCGATAGCTTTACCCCCCATCCGACGGATAATTTCAATGACTTCCAGAGCCTTGTCTTGATTGGTATGGTAACCAATACCAATATGATGTCCTTTTTCTGCCAGATAAAAAGCCGTTGCGCGACCAATGCCGCGTGATCCACCTGTAATTAATGTGATTTTTTGCATAGTTTTCTCATTTAGTTAGACCGGTTATTTGTTCATTTTTATCTAAATAATCTTTTACTTTTGGGAGTGTGTAATTTAAAAAAGCTATCGTAATATTTTTCCATATATTAGAATTAAAGTCACTATATGTCATTATTTTAATTTTTCCTCTAACTGTTTGTAATTAAAGACAAAATAATTGATATGTTCTATTGTTCCTATTATGAATAGAATTGAGGATATTTTTATAGTTAATTGCTGTTTCGCAAGATAAATAATTTCTTTGGATAAAAATAATATTTTCTAATATTATTGCAATGCTGTGTTTATGTTTATTATTATATTTAAGTTATTTTTTATATGTGATTTTCATTCTGAAAATTCAGCTAATATATAGTGTTTTATTATTGAATGACGCTTTTGAAATATAATATATAATTGATTACCTTCAAAAGCGTTTTTTATTTGAACATTTTATGGATTCAAGGTTTATTTATTTATCCTTTTCAAGGTGTTTGTTTATATAACTTTGCATTATTTTTGATGACTGATTCAGATGTTCTAATATGGCGCTAATAGTTTCCCATAACTTTGGATCAGTTGCATCATAATGATGGTTGCTAAAACATCCTTTTATATTTTTAGCGTCACGGATAAGATGATTAAGATTGTCTAATAATATTAGCGGTGCAATATTAAGGAAGTTTCCTTGCAACTCATTGAATATTGCGTGAAATGATTCAAAATCATTCTTATCAATAGCATTTTTCAGCTTATCTATGTACTGCAATTTTTCTCTCATTTCCATTATATTTAACCTCTTTATTTACTGTTGTGTTAAGAATGTTTTAATTATTCATCTTTTTCAGGGTGTTCATTTAAAAATTCTTGCGCTCTTTTAGAGACGTAATTTAGAAAATCAAGCGCAGTGGTGTCCCACAGTTCAGGGAAAAAATCAGAGTCGTGATAGAGAGAATCAAACCCTTTCTCTACGTCTTTATATGTGTCAATAAGATCATAGATTTCTTCTATTAGCCCTTTTATCATTCCCTGAGTCGCAACATTAAGAAATTCATCTATAACATCATTGAGCTCTGGTCCAGATATTATCGCATAGTCTTGATTAAAATAAGCGTACATTAAAATATCTAGGAAAGGATACTGTTCGTTCATCAAATTAAACCTCCTTTTCTATTGTTGCATTCAAGAATACTTTAATATTTATCTAAACAATCTTGTGTCTTTTTCAATACGTATTTAAAAAATTCAAATGCTGTGGTATTCCATAATTTAGGGCAAAAACTAGAGCTATAATAGAGTACTTGAAAGTCTTTCTCTATATCTTCTGAATTCTGGATAAAGGATTCTATCTCCTTCATTAACTCTCTTTTCATTGCTTCACTTGCAGTATCAAGATAGTCATTTATAACGTCATCAAGCTCAGGGCCAGATATTATATCAAAATCTTGATTGAAATAAGCAAACATTAAACGATTTAGTTCCATTTTCTTCTCCATAAATTTTAATTAAAAAAATCCGAGTCGAATTCACTATAATAGAGAACGTCAAAGTCTTTCTCTATATCCTTCGAGGTGTTAATAAAATAGTCAATCTCTTTTATTAATATTTTTAATAATTTCCTGAGTTGTAATATTAAGAAGGCAGTCTATGACTTCATCCATAGTTTTTCCATACAATAAGTCATAATCTTGACAAAAATAAACATCTACTAAGATGTCTAGAAATGGATATTGTCCGTTTATAAGCTAAACTTCCTTTTCAGTATGCTTGTTTAGATAATCTCGAGCTCTTTTGGATACATAGTTTAAAAAACCAAGCGCTGTAGCAGTATCCCAAAAGTCTGGGTCGAAGTCACTATAATAAAGAGCGTCAAAATCTTTCTCTATATCTTCTGAAATGTTAATAAAAGAGTCAATCTCTTCTATTAATTTCTTAATCATTTCATGAGTTGCAACATTAAGAAAGCAATCTATGACTTCATCCATAGTTTCTCCATACAATAAGTCATAATCTTGACAAAAATAAGCACCTACTAAGATGTCTAGAAATGGATATTGTCCGTTCATTTTAATTAAACCTTTTATATGTTGGAATGTATAATCTTAGTCTTTTAAAGTTTTTCTTTGTAAATCCTAATATACTGGAAATGCAGTTAATATATAATAGGGTTGACCGTTGTATTCAGAGTACTGTAAAACAACCTTGACTTTATATAATTTGTCTACATATCGTGATCCCCTGGTAATACCAAAACCAATAGAAGTACTTGAAACGTATTCAATAGGCGCAGTGGTTCCTTCTGGAAGAGCATATTTAGCCCAATTCTCTATATGTATCCTATTTGCTTTTAGAGCTTTCGAAATCACTTGTTCTGCTACATCTTGATTGTAAAAAGTACTTGCTCTAGATATGCTTACTAGCCTTTCCCTCAACTCCTGCTCCGATAACCCAACATGTTTAGCCAAAGTATGACCACCCGGTTTTAACCCTGTCTCTGACTCATGCTCAATTAATTTAATTCTGCCTACTCGTACAGAGGCAACCCTAACAGCTCCCACTATTGAAGCAAATGATAACGGTACAGCAATATCAACGGTAAGACCTATTTCAGACGCGGTATAGTCATCAGCACCAAATTCTTTCGCTAAATCTACCGCCGCACGATAAGTTTCCGTCATTGTTTCTCTGCCGGTTATCATTTGACTGGCAGAAGCATTCATGACATCAAGACCATGTGCCCCGACAATAACACAGGCCGCTTTAGTTAGCGTTGTCGGGTCGGGTGCAAGGCAGAGACCACCTGCACCAATAAGTTCAACCACCCCGGCGGCTAAACCCGCACCCCCTAATATTCGGTTACTCCAGGTTTCTTCTTCAGTAACGGTATTATCCGACAGAATCGCTGCCAACTGAACCGGCGATAAAACAATGCGTAACCCATTTTCAGATTCTGAATCAACAGCATCATCAGTCAAATAATTGGCGTTATTCATGGTTAATAGATCCTGTCATCCCAGAAGCTGTAAGAACCCGTTGAACAAGCAAGATTGTTCCAGGTGATATTCTTGTAAGTAAAACAGATAACTTCTTGTGGTGTGCCTGAATTATTGTCTTTGGAGTGCGGGTAATTGGTTTTTATGCTGGATATAAAAGCATAGCCTAGCCTGATAGAATAGTATTTTTCTAACCCTCCGGTTGGTGATGTTCGGTACAATTCAAATAAACATTCCAGTTCTTCATTTTCAGAAAAACATTGCGCCAGTAAAGGAGAAGATTTATCGATAGGCTTTATTATCATGACCGGATGATGAGAAGCATGTTGCTCTCGGGTCATTAAATGTTGAAGAGTGTAAATGAAAATTTCATTTTCATGACCATGCTGGTAATGATTGCCGATAGAGTTTAAGGAGCCGCAGCCAGCGGAGATTAAACCCTGTTTTTTACCTTTCAGTGTTAAATAGATTATATTCGCCATATTGGTTGCTCCTTATACTGTTTATTCGATTCTCCTGTAGGGTGTGTGGAAAAATCAACCAAAAATTTGTAAATTTGAAATAATTTACATTAATAAGGCGGATACAAAAGGAATATGGCGAAGAAATAGGGTCAATATTATCAATGCCATCAGGTTATTTATCTTTTTATATCATATGGTTAGTGATGATGAGATGGTTATTTTTTCATGAAGAGAGGTTTATAAAGATATTTTTAATTCTGTGATTTGCATATCAGGAAATACGTGGTTTTTAAATGCCACGATTGTCATAAAATCAAAGTATAAAATGGAGTTTAAGACCGACAGGATATTCAGGTAGCATCTGATAGTTGCTACCTAACTGTTCGAAATTATTTTAAATACATACCATGAGTCTGATAAAAAACCGCCATATCCAATATCCCAGTAACGTAAATGTAATGACATTAAGGGAACGTGATTTGAATCTTTTCTTTGCAGTTGCATAAATTAATGGCGATATAATCAGTAAGCATGTTGGTGCAAATAGATCACGGTTATCATCTATAAGCGCGCTATAAATAGCACAGATGTTATTTAAATCCTTACCAACTACGTAGTGTTCTTCTTCTAAATAAGACATCAAAAATATAAATAACGCACAAAAAATGGCATAACTGATATTTAAAGCTAAAGCGATAGCTAATCTGCTCATTCTGAAATTCTCATTATTAAATGCATTGTCTTTTCTCTATTTCCACAAATAGTAAAATAGCGGTTTTTCCTTAGTATCGGCACTCCGGTCGCCATTAACTTATCCTTAATAGTTCCAGTAAGTCGTATAACTCCAGTATATTCATAATTTTAATTCTGGGAAGAGATTTTGTAACAAAAATGATTAAATTTGGGGTGAGTTGATAGCAGAAAATATAAAGATTTGAAAAAAAGATAGCGAAGTAATCATCACCTCATTTGTAGTTTAAAGTAAAGATTTTCGTTCGATATTAAAACTTTCAAGTTTCATATTTTCCTTACGGTTAGAATAAAAAGTGCCTATCTTGCTATAAATAGTATTGGTGTTTATATTTCGCGAGTATTTTTTTCTCGCCAAAGGCTGGGAGAACAGCCAACTAATCGATTAAAAAAACGGGCAAAATAGGCGGGATCCTTGAATCCAAGCTGATAAGCAACTTCAAATACAGCGCAATCACTGAAGAGTAATAACCGTTTGGCTTCACGTAGTTGACGGTCGAAAATTAATCGTTTAGGTGGGCGATTGGCAAACCGACGGCACATATCCTTTAACCGCGATTCGGTAATGCCTAGCTTATGGGCATATTCCGGTACGGAAAGATGATGACGATAATAGTTGTCTATTAATTGGTTAAATCGCTGAAATAATCTAATTTCTCCCCGTACCCCATTGACGGGATGGTCATCAAGGGGAATATTGCGCAATAGCAGGGTGAATAGCGCTTGCGCTAAAAATGTCAGTGATTGCGTCCGCCCGATAAAGTTATTGGATGATTCGCGGGCTATTAATGCCCAGTAATGGTTAAAAGCTTCCAGCTCTTCCGGTTTATCTGCGACAGATAAGCAAATAGCCGGAATATCCAGAATATCTTTGTTGGTAGGATAGAGTGATTCTAATAGCGGTAATATCAGATCTTGCCGCACGGTAAGTACATATCCGTCACTGTCATCCTGAGTAAAAAAAGCATGAGGAACGGAGGGCGGCGTCAGGATAAACAGCGGTGCCTGTACAGAATAGTGTTGATCATCCAACTGCAATTCAATATGGCCGGTGATCAAAAAATGAAGTTGGAAGAAACCGTCATGACGATGAGCTTGCATATCACGACCGAAAAATGCCGCCATTCGGCCAAAAGTTTGGTAATGCACATCATCTGTGCCTTGGGTCTCATCATAATCTTTGCTGATATCAATATTGGCAATGATAGGCCCGGTCATGCTGGTTTTTCCTTTATTATTGAAAATTACGTTGTTGCTCTCGGTCTGGCATGTTTCATTGGGATCGTCTGGATAATGGCTGCGCCAATGATCAGTAATCCGGCTACAAAATAGAGACCCGTATTAAAGCTCCCGGTCTGATCTTTCAGCCAGCCGATTAATAACGGGCTGAGTGCTGAACCTATGTTACCCGTGGCGGCAATAACCGCAATGCCGATCGCTCTTGCGCGTAAGCTGATGGATTGATCCGGTGTTGTCCAAAAGACGGCCATTGCGGTAAATGAACCGGTCGAAGCCATAATAATCCCAATCAACTGAATGACACTGTGGTTGGTCAGTGACGTCAATATCCAGCCCACGGCAGCGAACAGATAGGGCAGAGCGGTATGCATTTTACGTTCCTGTAACCGGTCTGAACGGCGACTCCAGTAAACCATCCCGATAATGGTACAAAACTGAGGAATGGCGGTCAGAATACCGATCATGATGTTACTGCTGCCCTGATTGAAACTTTGTACAATCTGTGGCGTCCAGATATTAATCGCGCTCAGTGTGTTGGTCAGGCAGAAATAGGCTAGGGTGTACATCAGCACTATTGGGGTGAAAATCTCACGCCATATACTGCGTTTTTGCATTGCCTGATGAGTTGCCGAGCCTGTCGGTTGAACCGGAGCAGGTTGGTCGTTATCCATCATCTCTTGTAAGCATTTTTTATCTTCATCTGTCAACCACTTGGCTCGTTTTGGTGAATCATCAAGATAGAACCAAACGATTATTCCCAGTAATACCGAAGGAAAACCTTCCAGCAGGAATAGCCATTGCCAACCGTGAAGGTTCAAGAGGCCATCCATTGCCAGAATGTAACCGGAAGCCAGAGAACCAAATGCCATGGTCACCGGCATTGCCACCATAAACAGCGCATTGGCGCGGGCGCGGTAGTAAGCTGGGAACCAGTAAGTCAGATAGACCAGGATACCCGGTACGAAACCTGCTTCGGCGATACCGACCAACATACGTAAGATGTACAGACTGGTTGGTCCGGTGGCGAACATGGTGGCAGTGGAGGAGATCCCCCAAAGCACCATGATCGTGGCTATCCAGCGTCGCGCCCCGACAATACTGAGCATGATATTGCTGGGAATACCGAAGATGACATAAGTGACATAGAACAGGGTTGCTGCCAGACCGAACATTGTCGCGTTCAGCCCAAGATCTTTACCCATGGTCAGGCCGGCAAACCCGATATTGATTCGGTCCAGAAACGAGAATACAAATAAGACGAACAGGAAAATAATCAGGCGACGGAATAGCTTGTTAATGATGGATTGCTGTTGTGCCGTTAGCTGCTTATGTTGAGCCGCCGGGAGATCCGACTGTTGCGCGGCAGTGGATGAATCGCTCATTGTCATTTTCCTTATTATTTTTTTATCTGTATTACGTTGTTATGGCAAATCAAAAGGTTGTCGGGTAAATCGGTTGTTAATGTTGGTCATTGTCAGGATTAATAAACACTGGATGCAGGCGTTGCGGGAAGGTCTTTGCCCGCGCCAAACCGTGCCGCCAGCGCTTCTGCCGCACGAGCCAGTAAAGTTGTGTCGATACCGACAGCAACAAATAACGCACCGAGTTTCAGGTAATGCTCGGCAACAGCGGGGGCTGACATCAGAATACCCGGCGCTTTACCCGCTGCTTTGATTTGAGCGATAGCCTGCTCAATCGCCGCTTTCACTTCGGGGTGATGTGGATTATTGGTAAAACCCATATCGGAACTTAGATCCGCCGGGCCGATAAAAACACCATCCACACCGTCTACTTTAAGAATCTCCGGCAAGTTACGCAGTGCTTCACGGGTTTCTACCTGAACCAGAACGCATATCTCATCGTTGGCACGATGCAGGTAATCAGGAATTCGATTCCAGTGAGAAGCTCTTGCCAGAGCGCTGCCTACGCCACGAATACCCTCCGGTGGGTAACGGGTGGCACGAACCGCTTCGTAAGCCTGTTCGGCGTTTTGTATCATGGGGATGAGTAAGGTTTGGGCACCCACATCCAGCAACTGCTTGATGATCACCAGATCATTCCAGGGCGGGCGTACAACGGGATGGCTTGGATAAGGTGCAACTGCTTGCAATTGGCTCAGAATCGTCTGAACGTTGTTCGGCGCATGTTCGCCATCGATCAATAGCCAGTCGAAACCGGATCCGGCCACTAATTCTGCACTGTAGGGGCTGCAAAGCCCCAGCCATAAGCCGATTTGTGGACGGCCTGCTTTTAATGCCTGTTTAAATTTGTTGGTTAATCGATCCATATTTTCTCCTTAAACGAAACGGCAACTGATGGAACCCAGTGCGCCGTAATCCACATGGAAAGTATCCCCTTTACGTGCCGGAACCGGGCGGGTAAAAGAGCCACCAAGGATGATTTGCCCTGCTTCAAGTTGAACACCGTGTGGTGCCAGTTTGTTTGCTAACCACGCAACACCGTTAGCTGGATGATTAAGCACTGCTGCCGCAACGCCGGATTCTTCAATCACTCCATTGCGATAGAGCAGGGCGCTGATCCAGCGCAGATCAAGCTCGTCTGGCTTAATCGGGCGGCCGCCCATAATCACTCCGCCGTTGGCGGCATTATCAGAAATCGTATCGAACACTTTGCGTGGGAGATGGGTTTCCGGATCGGTGTTGTGACAACGGGCGTCGATCAACTCCAGCGCCGGAATGACATAATCTGTCGCATTGTAAACATCAAACAAAGTGCAGTTTGGGCCACGCAGTGGTTTTGCCAGTATGAAGGCCAGTTCGACTTCGATACGGGGCACAATAAAGCGGTCGCAGGGAATATCGCTGCCATCAGGGAAAAACATATCATCCAGCAGAGCGCCATAGTCTGGCTCGCTGATTTGTGAACTGGCTTGCATGGCTTTGGAAGTCAGGCCAATTTTGTGGCCTTTGAGTACGCGACCTTCCGCAATTTTCAAATTCACCCATTCACGCTGGATGGCATAAGCGTCGTCAATAGTGATTTCAGGGTGATCCAACGAGATCTGGCGTATTTGCTGACAACTTTTCTCTGCCTGATGCAGACGGTGTGCAACCTGTGATACGACTTCTTTCTGTAACATGCGGTTAAGCTCCTGTGTCCTCTATGCCACCAAAGCAGAGATATTTCACTTCCAGATAATCTTCGATGCCGTAACGTGAACCTTCGCGCCCCAGCCCCGATTGTTTAATGCCGCCGAATGGAGCGACTTCATTAGAAATCAAGCCCTCATTGATGCCGACCATGCCGCTTTCCAGCGCTTCAGCCACACGGTAGATCCGGCCGATATCACGGGAGTAAAAATAAGCTGCCAGGCCGAATTCAGTATCATTTGCCAGATGAATGGCTTCTGCCTCATCACGGAATTTGAAGAGAGGGGCGATAGGCCCGAATGTTTCCTCACGGGAGATAAGCATGGATTCAGTGACGTCAACCAGCACGGTAGGTTCGAAGAACAAGCCGCCCAGAGCGTGTGGTTTGCCGCCAGCCAGTATGCGTGCGCCATGAGAAACGGCATCACTAATGTGTTCTTGCACTTTATCGACGGCTGCCTGATTGATTAGCGGGCCTTGCTGTGATTTGACGTCGCTGGCTGGGCCAACCTGTAATGCACTGACTGCTTGTGCCAGACGTTCTGCGAAGGTGTCATAAATAGTTTCCTGCACTAGGATACGGTTAGCACAAACGCAGGTTTGACCGCTGTTGCGGAATTTAGCGGTAAGTGCGCCCTGTACAGCGGCATCAATATCTGCGTCATCGAAAACGATAAATGGCGCATTGCCACCCAGTTCCAGTGACAGCTTTTTCACGGTATCGGCGCTTTGGGCCATCAGTAATTTGCCGACACTGGTTGAGCCGGTAAACGAGAGTTTGCGCACAATCGGGCTTTGGGTCATAACACCACCGATGGCCTTAGCCTCTTTTCCCGTGACAACATTCAGTACGCCTGCGGGAATGCCTGCTTGTTCAGCCAGCGCGGCTAAAGCCAGAGCTGAAAGTGGCGTTTCTGCGGCGGGTTTCAGTACCAGAGTACAGCCAGCGGCCAGTGCCGGGCCAACTTTGCGGGCGATCATGGCATTAGGAAAGTTCCACGGCGTAATGGCGGCGACAACGCCGATAGGCTGTTTGATCGTGATGATCCGGCGACCGGGCAGCGGGCTTGGGATCGTTTCACCGTAGGTACGTTTACCTTCTTCCGCAAACCACTCGATGAAACTGGCACCATAAGCGATCTCTCCCATCGCTTCCGCCTGCGGTTTCCCTTGCTCCAGACTCAACAATTCTGCCAGAGACTGTTGATTCTCCATCATTAACCGAAACCAGCGTTGCAGAAGCTGGCTGCGTTGTTTGGCGGTCATGGCTCTCCAGGCAGGCAGGGCTTGTTGAGCGGCGGCAATTGCCCGTTCGGTTTCCGCTGCGCCCATATTACTGACTTGTGCAATTACCTCGCCATTTGCCGGGTTAGTCACCTTAAACGTGACTTTGTTATCGGCATCGAGCCATTGCCCGTTGATATAAGCCTGCTGACGTAATAGTTCTGTATTCACATTATTTGTCATTGTTTTTTTCTCCTAAAAACACTTGGATGGATTGCGTCTGTTGGTGAGAAGTTGCCAGTAGCTGACATAACCAACTCAACCCGGCGCAAACGGCTATCACAAGGGCCATAGCAAAAGGGGTTTCATCTTGTAATAAAGAGACGGCAACGCTGGCGAGCGCCGCCATCGCGAATTGCGAAGAGATAGCGAGTGCGCTGGCGCTGCCGGCAAGTTGACCACGATGTTGAAGTAATAAAGAGAGGCTATTAGTACCAATGGCATTAACCAGCGATATAACCAGTACAACCAAAATAACGATAACAGTCAGGTTTTGCTGATAAAAAATAACCAGCAAAATGCCAAACAGTAATTGAGCGCTGGTTTGGATCAATAACAGACGGGAAAGGCTGTAAACTTTCAATAACCAGACATTGAACAGCACCATCGCTATCATGCCCAGTGCATTACAGCCGAACAGTAATCCGTAGTAGTTGGCCGGAACCTGAAAATAATCGATATAGACGAAAGGCGAGCCACTGATAAAAGCGAACATGGCGGCACAAGTGAATGCCAATGTGCCGATAGTCGCCATGGCTTCACGGTCAACCAGTAATTTGCCGTAGTTTTTAAACGCGGAGATAAGTTTTCCACCGTCATTATTGGCAGGCAGCGTTTCTGGCAACAAAAATAATAATAATAACCCACTGATACAGCCAACCAGCGTCAGTAAAATAAATATGGCCTGCCAGTTGAAATAGGTTAACAGTAAGCCACCGAGTAAGGGGGCGATAAGTGGTGCTATCATCGTCACTAGCGTCATCAGTGACAGCACCCGGGGTAATTCCGCAGGGCGATAGATATCACGGGCGATGGCTCTGGCCATAACAACGGCTGCGCCGCTGCCAAATGCTTGTAATGCACGCAGTAAAATCAAATGTTCAACTTGCGTCACCCATGTACATGCCACACTGGCGACGACGAATAACACCATGCCACTGAGCAACAGCTTTCTGCGTCCTAAACGGTCACTCAGTGGGCCATATAACAGCATGCCAATACAAAAACCGGCGAAAAACGCGCCTAGAGTATATTGCATTTGCCCTTGTGTCGCCTGTAGTTGCCTTGCCATTTCTGGCAAGGCTGGCAGGTACATATCAATCGACAAAGGCCCGAATGCCACCAGCGCACCCAATAACGGGATAAGCCAGCGCGGGGGATGTTGATTAAAGGGCTTCGGCATCACTGTTCCTTACGAAACAAGGCGTGAACGTTGTTTTGTTTGTAGTTCAGTACCGGGTCCAATTCTTCCATCGAAAAAGAGAGGGCGAGGTAACGCTGTGCCATCAGTGAGGCAAAATGTTCTTTGATCAGGCTGAATAGCATCTCGCCAACCTGTTGACGGCTTTCAAGACTGCGCCCGGTGCCGATTTTCAGCGTCATATGGACGAAAGCGTAATCATGTTGACCGTCAGCCATGTGCCAGGTATCCAGCCAGATAGCACGGCTGCGTATTCCTGCTAATGGAAAAATGCCGGTATCTGCCAGTGCTTGATTCACTTTGGCAAACAGCGCTGGCAGATGGGCTTGTTCACGGATATTTTCCGTACATTCAGCATAAAAATGTGGCATAGGTGACTCCAAATCAGGCTGTGGCTTGCTCATCGGTAATATCATCAGGCAACGGGAATACCGCGTTAACTTGCCCGGTGCCGGAACTGGGGAACAGTTCGGTCAGGAATTCCACTTTACCGTCATATTTATCCCAACCGAGCAGGCCCAGCAGCATCACGGTATCGTGCATATTGCCTTCGCCGTAGCAGTAATCCGCATATTCCGGCAGCATCTTGCAGAACTCTTTGAATTTGCCCTCTTTCCAAAGTTGTACCACCCGGCGATCCATCTGTTCATCAAATTCGCGGGTGTAGCTGTTCATGCCCTCTTCTGCGCGTTGATCATCAATAAATCGGTGAGAAAGGGAGCCACTGGCCAGCACAGCAACTGTGCCGTCATATTTCTCAATTGCTTTCAGAATGGCTTCCCCAAGACGACGACTGTCTTCAAAAGCATGAACAGTACAGAACGCGGAGATAGAGATAACTTTAAAATGTCGGTCACTATTCATGTAACGCATTGGTACCAGCGTGCCGTATTCCAGTGTCAGGCTTGGGATTTCATGTGCCTGAGCGCGCACGCCCATATTGCGCGCCTGTTCCGCGATCATGTGTCCCAATTCAGGGTTGCCGTCATATTCATAACTCATATCGCGGATGAAATGTGGCAATTCATTACTGGTGTAAATACCGGAGAAATGGTCGGCACAATTAATGTGATAGGCACTGTTCACCAGCCAGTGGGTATCAAACACGATAATTGTATCGACACCCATTTCACGGCAACGACGGCTAATCTCTTTGTGCCCGTCAATGGCTCCCTGACGGCAACCATGATGTTTTCCCGGTAGTTCAGACAGATACATTGATGGCACATGTGTAATTTTGGCCGCTAACGCTAACTTACCCATAAAATCCTCATTTTATATCAGGACGGCGAACCGGAATTCGCCGTGGTTAACGCTGATGAAACCGTTATACCCCCCAACGCGGGATGGGATGATCCCCCATAGAGATACAGACGTTTTTCATCTCTGCAAACACTTCAAAACTGTATTCACCGCCTTCACGACCGGTACCGGAGGCTTTCACGCCGCCGAATGGCTGGCGCAGGTCGCGAACATTCTGGGTATTGACGAATACCATGCCTGCTTCAATATTACGGGCCAGACGCAATACTTTGTTGACATCTTGAGTCCAGATGTAAGAAGCCAGACCATATTCCACGTCATTCGCCAGACGCAGACCTTCTGCTTCATCTTTGAATGGCAACAAACACGCGACCGGGCCGAAGATCTCTTCCTGCGCAACGCGCATACGGTTATCGACATCCGCCAGCACTGTTGGGCGCAGGAAATTGCCACCTTTCAGGTGTTCCGGCAAATCAGTGGGTTTATCTGGGCCGCCGGCCAGCAGCGTTGCCCCTTCTTCAATACCCAGACGAATGTAACCGGAGACTTTTTCCCAATGCTGTTTGCTGATAAGCGCACCAACCTGCGTGCCGGGATCTTGTGGATCGCCAACCCGCAGACGATTCGCACGTTCAGCAAAACGTTGCACAAACTCAGGGTAGATGCTTTCTTGAATAAAAATGCGTGAACCGGCGGTACAACGTTCACCATTGATAGAGAAAATGGTGAACAGCGCGGCATCCAGTGCGCGTTCAATATCGGCGTCTTCGAAGATCAGAACCGGCGATTTACCCCCCAGCTCCATTGAATATTTTTTCAGACCGGCATTTTTCATGATCTGGCGGCCGGTTGCGGTACCGCCGGTAAAAGAGACTGCCCGAACATCGTGATGTTTCACTAATGCATCACCGGCAGTAGCACCGTATCCTTGCACTACGTTTAAAACACCGGCAGGGATCCCGGCTTCCAGCGCCAGTTCTCCCAGACGGTTTGCAGTTAATGGGGAGAGTTCTGACATTTTCAGCACCGCAGTGTTACCCAGTGCCAAACAGGGGGCGACTTTCCAGGTCGCGGTCATAAATGGCACATTCCACGGCGAAATCAGCGCACAAACACCGACTGGCTGCACCAGCGTATAGTTGAGCATCTTGTCGTCAACCGGATAGGTCCGGCCATTCATTTGCTGACAAATCTCAGCAAAGAAGTTGAAGTTGTGAGAAGCGCGTGGGATCAGGACATTTTGCGTTTGATGAATAGGCAAACCGGTATCTTTAGTTTCCATTGCCGCGATTTCAGGCACATTCTCATCAATCAGTTCGCCTAAACGGCGCATCAGGCGTGCACGTTCTTTCATCGGCAGATCAGCCCATTTGGGGAAGGCTGCTTTTGCCGCGGCAACCGCTTGATCAATCTCTTCTTGACCACCAGAAGCCACTTCAGCCAGCACTTCACCGCTAGCCGGGTTGGTGGTTGCAAAATATTCTTTACTGCTGACGTTTTTGCCGTTGATCCAATGATTAACCGTCGTCATGACAGGCTCTCCTCATACGCTTGCTGGCTGACAATACGGTTGATCAGACGCCCAACGCCTTCAACCTCAACAATCACTTCATCCCCCGGTACGACATCAGACAACCCTTTTGGTGTCCCAGTGGCGATCATGTCTCCCGGTTGCAGCGTCATAAAGTCGCTCAGATAGGCGATTAGGAATGGGATATCGAAGATCAGATCGGCGGTGGTGCCGCGCTGACGCAATTCACCATTGACCCAGGTGCTTAATGTCAGATTATGCGGATCTGGTACATCTTTTTTATCAATGATCCACGGGCCGATGGGGGTCAGCGTGTCGCGGCTTTTTACCCGGAGGTTAGGGCGATAATAGTTTTCCAGATAGTCACGGATCGCGTAGTCGTTACAAACCGTGTATCCGGCAACGTAATCCATCGCCTGTTCTTTGGCGACTTTATGGGCGGTTTTGCCGATGACAACCACCAGCTCAGATTCATAATGCATGTATTCCACATTATCCGGGCGAACGGAAACCTGACGATGGCCGATCAGCGTATTGGATGCTTTGATAAAAACCAGTGGTTCTTCCGGTGGCTTAAATTCAAGTTCAGTGGCGTGATCGGCGTAGTTCAGACCGAGGGCAAACAGGGTTCCGTCGGCGGGTGGCAGCCATTGGACGAATTCACTGCTGACTTTGTTGCCATCTGGCAGGCAGACATTTTCCTGATCATCAACCGTCACATTCAGATCCTGACCCTGATAACGAACTCTTGCGTGTTTCATGCTTCTTCTCCTGCTTGCACAACCTGATTCTCCAGCGGTGGGAAACCTGCTGCCCGGATAACCACGTTGTCGTCTGGTTTGATGGAAACCCGTTGATGCGGAGTGCCAAGCAGGATCACATCACCTTCCTTCAAGGTGGCGAAATCACTTAATGCCGCGACTAATTCTGCGGCTGAACGCACTAGATCAGTGGTTGACCAGCGATCAACTTCCTGCCCATTGATTTCAGTAATGATGTCCAGTGCATCAACTGATTCAGGGTTGATCATTTGACCTATAGGGCAAAAACCATCACGACATTTCGCTTTAATGGCCGGGCGATAAAACGCTGTTTCAGGCAGGCTGACTTCATTAGCTAATGCATAACCTGCGATATATTCGGCTGCGTTTTCAGCGGTGACTTTACGGGCGGTTTTACCTATCACCAGCGCCAGTGTTGCGCCGCTCTGAACCTCTTCTCCCGCAGGATGGGGAATAACGTCACCGGAGGTGATAACGGTATTCCGCGGTTTGATAAACCATATCGGGGTTTTAGGCAGGGTGTTATAAGGCGCTTGCTGAAATGAGTCATGCCAGAAATCGACCTGACTCTGATGGTTGAGGGCTACGGCGAAGACAGTGCCTTTCATTAACGACTCCTCTGAGCTTAAACAGACAGCTTTAAGATGCATTTATTAATATATTAATAAACCACAAATCGACTTGTTGCAATATGTTAATGTATTTGTTAATTTTAATTGTGATCTCAGTAACAATATCTTTGCTAAATTTGTTTTTTGTTATTATTAATCAATATGTTAATATTTTTTCAAATAAAATTATCACTATTATATTAACTTTTTATTAACCTGGTTTTCGGGGTTTATTTTTGTTTACTTATTAATATTTTTATGATTTTTTCTTTGTGGTTGATGGAGTGACGTGCTAGTCTTTTTTATGGTGGTTATAGAGTGACATAGACACTCTCGACAGAGAGTAAATCAGTGATTAACTAAGATGAGAGCCTTCATTACCCATGCATGAATCTCTGACAATTGCGTTACTTCAGGCGCGGGAAACCGCGATGGGTTTTTTCCGCCCAATCCTTAAGAGTCATAATTTGACTGAACAGCAGTGGCGTATTATTCGTGTACTGTCGAATAACCGGTCAATTGATTTTTATGATTTATCTTGCCAGACCTGTATTCTTCGTCCAAGTCTGACGGGGATATTGACTCGTATGGAACGTGATGGATTGATCTTTCGTCTTAAACCGATGAATGACCAGCGCAAACTTTATGTTTCTTTAACGCAGGATGGTCAGAAACTTTATGAAAAGGCGAAAGAGCAGGTTGAACAGGGATATCGGGCCATAGAAAAAGCCTTTTCGCCGGAGAAGATGGTTCAGCTTTCAGCGTTGTTGGAGGAGTTAATTGCTGTAGGTAAGAATTCGCCGGGAAATATGGATAA
The DNA here is from genome assembly GCF_042879395.1 of Photorhabdus sp. RM322S. Classification (NCBI taxonomy): domain Bacteria; kingdom Pseudomonadati; phylum Pseudomonadota; class Gammaproteobacteria; order Enterobacterales; family Morganellaceae; genus Photorhabdus; species Photorhabdus sp. RM322S. The sequence goes on along the minus strand of NZ_JBHFKW010000010.1, from coordinate 74,125 downwards.
AGACGTTAAATAAAAATTTTATTCAAAATAATGATGATGAATAACAGTAAAATTGCTGATCAGGGACGGTATCAGCAATTGTTATTTTTGGCTATTGAATAATTAGCGTTAATATTTCCTGTGGGTAGATAATAAATTGCCCATGGAATACTGTACCCGCCGGATAATGGGGGGTGAGAGTTTCCCGCAATGCTAATGTTATTGCATTATTTTCAAGGGATAGGGCGGTAATTTCAGCCGCTTCAAAGCCAAAGAACCGTTTTACTTGTGGATAAAGCGCTTTATATAAGCTCTCTTTTACAGAGAAGGCGAGGGTAAATGCTTGTTCAAAGGGTAAATGACAATGTTTCAGGAGTTGAATTTCTCGGTCATTCACGATCATTTTTGTGATCTCATCCATATTTTGACGATTGACGATAGCTTCGATATCGACACCAATTAATCTGTTATCAGTTTGCGGTGCAGCCAGCACAATTGCACAATGAGATGAATGAGAAACAGAACCACAAATATCCTTTGGCCAAATTGGTGCGCGATCATGACCAGAGAGCAAATTAAACTCCGGTTGCCCTAATTGTGCTAAAAGTTGTCTGGCACAATAACGTGCTGCCAGATATTCAGCTCGTCGCTTGTTGACTGCCTTAGCCAACGTCGCAGGGAAGGGGAGATTTAATTGTTCGAAGAGTTCATCGTGATAATGTGAAAGATCAAAACGGGCATGCCAAAAATTCACTTGGGGGTGTTTAACAACCGTTCCATACTCGATTTGAGTCATAAATTCACTGTTATGTTTTGGCAGTGATGCTTGATTGGTGTGTATAACTGTCTGTTCCATGTTTATTATCCAGAAGATGAAATATCCTACAGTCTATACTTAATATCATTCATATTGAATTGTAAAATATGCTGTGGCATTAGCTTTTCCATCTGTTATTTTCTCATCGGTTTGGTAATAGCGGGCAGTGAAAGGTAATGTGTAGGTGACGTTTGTTGCTGCATACCCGAAAACTAGCGGATTTTCCAGAGAAACAGGTGTTGTTCCCATATATAAGATTTGTATACCAACTCCTTTAGCTGTATTTTTACTATTGTGGTTATTTAATTGAATTATACTATCTGGGGCATAATTTATTTTTTCTCCTGAAAAAGTAATTTTGGGCTTAACACTTTCTGTACATTTAATTTCGATATTGAAACCCGCATTACCCGCAGTAGAGCCTATACCTTTAAATAAATAACTATTCACACGACCAAAATCGACCATTGGCCTTGGGGTTGTTGTCGAGCAAGTTTGAGTTTTTATCGTGTAGTTGTTCTTAGTTTTTATTCTTATTAATTCTGTACCTGCAAGTGTCTGTAACATAGCAATCTTTCTTGGCCTGAGCATTTTCCCTGATGCCAACGTTCCTTCTTGGTAAAGATAAATACTGATTTTTCCTATATCTTTTAATGTCATTCCATCTTTATATTTATAAATGTAATTACTGCCACTTGTTGTGGGTAATTTCATATTTTCTTCTTCTCCAGAGGCAGTAATATAGAAATAGAGATTATCTATTCCTGTGGTTATCATACCTGTGCCATGAGGTGTATTTCCAGCTTTAGATGGATATACATCTCCCGTAAAAATAAGCGGTTCTCCTGTTGGATCACAATCATGGGGATTAAGAAGCGGCGTATTTTCATTAATATTCATGAGTTGGGCGAGTTGCAATGGTCTAAACTCGCCAACAAGAATGCTTTTTTTCTCATTTATATTGGGATTAATGTTAATACTATTAAGCTCAATATCTAAGCTAATCTGTTTTGCATTTAATAAGCAGCGTGCGTATGTGTTTGTAATACTGAGTAATATTAATGTAAATATTGTGATTATCATTAAGTAGCGTTTCATATATATTCCAGTTGAGATTTATTCTTAATTGTCGATAATTCAATGAAGCCAGAATAATGCTATTATCTTTCTGATATAATTTACTGGTGAAATTAATAGGGCAGATTTATTTCTCGTATAAATCTGCTTTTAATTATTTGTTAACACGACTGCGGAGAGTTTCGCTTTTTATATGTTAGCATAATGTTAATATGCTAATATCAATAGAGGGAGTTGTAAAGCTATTTATATTCAATTGTAAAATGTACTGTGGCATTAGCTTTTCCACCTGTTATTTTATCATCAGTTTGATAATAGTGAGCAGTAAGTGGTAAATAATAGAGATTTTTTTCACTACTTCCCCACTCAGATATAGGAATACGTGTGTTCATATCAACAGGTCTATTTTTATGTAATAATTGAACACCAATACCTTTGGCTGTGTTTCCATCGCCGTATTGATGTAATTTAATAATGTTATTTAGGCTTGAACTCACTACTTCCCCTGAGAAACTAATATCAGGGATATTTTTATCTTTACATTGAATCAAAATATAAAAATCATTACGACCGGCTATAGAACCTTTTCCTTTAAATGCAGAAGAATGAATCTTTCCGAGTTTTATTTCTTTATAGGGTGTTGATGTCATACAGCTTTTACTGCCAATGATATTGTCCTTGTTATATGTGATATTTATTAATTTTTTACCATCATCTGTTGATAAAGAAGATATCAACCCTTTTTCTAGTATAGAGCCTGATCGGATATCTCTTTCTTGAATAAGCTCAATTTTTATTTTCCCGATATCTCTTAAAGTTATTTTTTTATTGATATCATCATGAGAGCTACCATTTCCATCATAGGATACGACAAAATATAAATTATCTACACTTGTATTTATCCGGCCACTATCTTTGAATGGTTTTATTTCACCTGATTTTGTTTTATAAACTATATTTTCATTACTATCACAGATAGCAATAGTTGCATCAGCTTTAATTCCTACTTTGTTAGCCAGCTCCATTGGGCCATATTCAGCGATAGTAATAGGTCTTCGAGTGTTAAAATCTGCATTGATAATTTCATTTATATTAACATTTAAATCAATAGTTTTAAATTTTTTGTTTAATGTACATGTAGCAATTGATTTTGTGATATTGAATAGTGTCAGTATTAATATTGCCAGTGTAATTAATTTATTTTTCATATTATTCCGGGATAAATATTATTTTAGTTACTGACAATTCAATGAAGCCAGAATGATACCATTATTTTTCTGATATAATTTACTGTCAAAATTAATATAACAGCTTTGTTTATCGCCTAAATCAGCTTTTAATTCTGCTGTATCACTTACACCGCTAAGGAAGACTTCACTTCTTTCATTCACCATACCATTGACGCCATTCTTACCGGTGATTACCGTTCCGAAAGGGAGTTTTTTACCTTTATGCTGTAAAGTTAAAAATACTCTATGACCAACGCGAATAGAATAATCCGCCAGTACCAATGCGCCTTTCGTTGGAATAACTTTAGCCGTCGGGTTGTCAATATCGACGTCATCACCGAATGTATTTGTATCAAGAGATAACGAGTTTTCCCGATATTGCGATATATAAGGAACAACGGTATATCCCCGCCAGTCGGTACTGATAGAAGTATTGTTAAGTATTTTTGCATTGGCTGCTCCAGGGGCGCGGATTAAGGCACTAGCGCCGCTTTCGCTGATATTTTGAGCCAGTGTAACGCCGTAGGGATGTGCAATAATTGCACCCTCTAATCCATAATTAATGCGTTGATTTTTGCCATGATCCGTGGTGTAACCGGCATTAATTGAACCATATGATCCTCTGTAATATAAGCTGGCGGCATTACCTGATTCTTTTTCTTTCTCTGATTTTTCGTAACTGTAATCCTGAAAAATGGTATAACTTAGATTTTGTTGTTCCAGTAACGAGCCGGATAATGACATCGAATGCTGGCTGTCACCGTTTGTATTATAAGAGGTGTTATAATCTACGGTTGCACTGTGATTACCTGATGGCAGCCACTTATCCAAAGGAACACTGATATTGAGTGAAAAAACCTGGTCGTTATTGATTCGTGAGCGATTACGGTGATAATTGTAGCCCAACGATAAAGAGATATCATGAATACTGGTGTTATAAGACATAGAATATGACTGATTCTTGCTGGTTTTATCTTGCCAGTAATCTTGTTGCCAGGCAGATAATGAAAAACTACCATATTGGCCTAAACTCTGGCCCATTGTTATTTGCATCCGGTTTTTTGGCGCGCTATTTCGGTGGTTATCAGTAAATTGGTGGTTATTATTGGCATCGCTAAAGCTGTAATAACCATTGGTATTGTAGCGATAACCCGCTAATGTCACGGTTGTATTGGTCGCGGTAAAACCTTTGCTGTAACGTATCTGATAAGACTGGCCGGTTTTCTTTTTTCCGTTAGGGAAATGCGTTTTTGCATTTGTTACATCAATTGACACCGCACCAAGTGAGCCGAGATTATGCCCTAAGCCTAATGCACTACCTAAATAGTCAGGAGAAGCAATGACGCCACCATAAATTGTGGTGCTGTCCCATAACCCGTAAATAGCCTCTGTCTGAATAAACCTTTTTTTACTGGTTTGTTTGCTGCCACTGAATTTACCGAGATTGACCAGGTATTTCATTTGGCCTGCACGGATCATCAAGGGTGAGGCAGAAAAGGGCTGAGTAAATTTCCTGACTTTGCCATTTTCTTCATAAATGGATACTTCCAGATCGCCATTAAGGTTGCTGGGATAAATATCGGTAATTTCAAAGGCACCCGGTGGAACAAAAGTTTGATAAATAAGATTATCTTTCTGATGGACTTCTATTCTGGCGTGAGTCATGGCAATACCGCGAACAACAGGGGCAAATCCTTGCTGGCTATCTGGCAGCATTTGGCTATCAGACATCAATTTAACGCCATTAAAAGTAAAACTATCGAATACCATACTGTCGGTTGATGTTTCACCCAATACCAGACGGGATTTTAATGGACGAATATCCCGTTCAGCATAGGCTTTAAGTGATTTCCATTCAGATGTTGTGTTATTACGGCTGTAATAACTACTATGGCGAACACGCCACGGACCTAAATTAACACCGCTGCGTAAATTCAGATATTGATTCTGTTCACGTTGATTTTTATTCCAGGATTGCATTCCTGTCAGATGATAATTGGTGAAAAACATAGGCAAACCATCATTCCACTGCTCAGGAGAGATATCGCCCCTGATTTGTGATTTCATTGCCGCCTGAGGAAAATTCAGGTGCAAAGTAAGCTGGCTTAAATCCAGCTCTGTTGATGCCTGTTTAATATATTTCTCTGGTTGAGAAATGATTGCTTGTTCAGCAAGTGACGCTAATTCAGGGAAACTTTCTGTTTTTACCCCAATTTCCTTTAGTAAGCTGACAGATAGCTCAGGGCAAAGTTTATTTCCACACTCAATAAAGGAGAGATTTTTAATGCCGATATCTTTTTTATTGACAATAACATTCACTTTATAGGTGCCTGGAATGTGAGAATCTGTTTTTGCCAGGCTATCCAGGTTAATATTTTCTCGGTCTTCATCTGATAATTGTAATGCATTGATATCAAAGTATAGCTCTGCATAGGCTGGCAATGATAAACAATAAGCAATTAAAGCAACGCTGATTATTTTTTTCACAATACACTCATCAGATTATTTGATCAGAAACTAAATTGGCGCTCTTCTGTTGTTCCACCGTAGTCATTGATAGCAGTCAGAGTCACCTTTTTTATGCCATTTTGGGCGGGAAATACCTTGTTGCTAAAAGGTGGAATAAATCCGGGTTTATCGATTAATTTCTCGTCAATTCTCATCGCATTAAGATTAACGTAATAGGCCGTAGGGTTGGTTAACTGAATGCCATTGGTATTACGTGATATTTCTAAACGATTGATTGCATTATTAGCGTCATTATCAGATAGCCCGGTTGGACGATAAATCAGTTTGATAATGTTTTTTATCGTGATGATCATTTTACTGTTATCATTTTTTTCCACTGCTGGAATAGCGTTGACATTTAGCAAAAATATCGATTCCCGATCCGCTGGCAGATGATTGCCGATATATGAAACACGGATCTGATGTTCGCTCTCTTTTGACACTTTAAACAGTGGTGGGGTGATAACAAACGGTACTTTTTTCTGGCTGTTATCGATATTATCTATCCACGACTGAACAAGATAAGGCCTTTCTGTGTCCGAGTTTGTGATAGAAATAGTGGCTTCTTTTTGTGAGCCATTATAGATAAGGCGAGTTCCACCTAAAGTTATTCCTGCTTGTGCCTGAAATACAAATATGGCAAGAATAAATGAAATAATAATACGAAACATTTTTGTTCCTTAAACTAAAAATGACTCACAGGATGTGAGGTAAATATTTATGTATTAACTTATGGATAAGAAGTAGTAATATTTACAAGACTTTCAAACTTACCGGCAGCGACTGGGGTCCCTGTTGATACTAATTTAGCCTTAATTTTATATTCTGTATTCACTCCAGATATTGCTATATTATTAACACTAGTGCCTGGATTTATTATACTTGTGCCATTTGATTGATATATAGCAATTGCGATATTTTTATGTGTTGTTGCGAAATAAGTAGTATTATCAGATGAATCAGTTTTTGTTGTTCCTGCATCAAATTTAATATTAAAATTTTTTAAGACCGCATGAGGGCAGTCTTTAAAACTAATTGTAAACTCTTTAAGGTCAGATGATTTTCCTGTACTCCCATTTAATATAGATGTAAGTATGTGACCGAAATTAAAATCATTTTTTCCTGTATCAACGGTACAAGTACTATCAATAATCACTCCTCTGAATTTAATTACTCCATCAGCGGATAACGCATTGAAACTGGTAAAAATCCCTAATACCATAGCCAAAGAAGCCCAAATAAAACTCTTTCTCATTTAAAAATACCTTACCTTAATAAAGATGTATGTGATTTTTTTGTACAATAAAACTATATACCCAACCAGAGTTATAATTTAATGGTTGATTATATAATTGAATTAATTTCCATAGTGGTATATAACCCAATTGAGTTTTTACCTCTATTTTGTAGATGTTTTTAATTTTTTACTGATAAATAAATCGTCAGTAATTTCTGTGATCTTTTCTGGATATATCATCATGTTTGTTAATAATAATCTTTGATATTAATTTTAGCCCAAGGAGCAATTTTTTCTCCCAAGTATCATTTATTACTGCAAATCTCTTAACGTTATTAATAATGATTCTTATTTTTGTTAAAATATCGCAAGTACTAAGATACGATAAATTTTCATACCAATCATGAAATTTTTACCAGGTGATTGCTATAATGCAGTGAAAAGCGCTTGTGGGCAAGATATATACATGGATAAATTTATCTTTATTGTCTTTTGAGCGGATGTCCACTAGTGAAATAACTGCGTTAATGAAAGACGAACTACCACTGTTAAGCTCGGCATATGTATCTTAATACAGAGACTCACATCAATGTTCTGATTGAGCGAATCATTGTACTGCTATATTAATACAATTAGAAAAACTGCCATCTTGATTATGATTACGATAGCAACAATTTTTTCTTAATATTACTAACTTGTTTTCAATTTGGAACTTTCATCTTCCTTTAGGGCTATTCTCATGCGATGAAGAGGAGTATTAACTAAAATATGATCTTTTTCAACAACTTAAATAAAAAAATAGTGTTTTTTTTCTGTTTTATAAAAATATCTTGTTATTTCATAATGTTATAATTATAAATTAATCGTTTGATTTGGTGTGTTTGTATGTAATTTTCAAATTTAAACAATTGATTAAATGTTTTGAACAGGGGAGATAGTAGTGATATTTATTATCTAATCTAATGTTTTATCATTAATAATGATATGAATCAGACGATTTAGTTCTTTTTTTCTGGTTATTTGTTGGGATATTCTATTGCTAATGATTAGGTCGTGTGTTTTATGATCAAAATCATTATCTATAGCTTTAATTGTGAAGATTTAATCATTAATCAGGCAAAAATAACTGTGTTAGCAAGGGTTAGTCTGTGTTTTCGCTGTTTTTTTACCGTAGGCCCTAATAATAGTAACTCAGGGAAGTTATATGGAGATCATGAATATGGGCGTTGTAATGGAAAGATGAACTATCATAATAAGGTAGATGGAAAAGGAAACCATCAGTTTAAAATAGGCTTTCCGACAAAATAATAATTGATTTTTAAATGTGCTATGTGGTTCATGGATTCGATGGTTTTATGTCTCATGGACCACCATTCATATAAGAGATTTAACTACAGCGTAATTTCGTAGTTGGTGAAATTCAATTCAAGGAAAAATTCAGTTAGAAGAGAAGCTAAGCTAAGGTGATTAACAGGGCGTATACACAACGTTGAGCAAAAGCGGAAAATCAGCCAGTAAAATTGCTGACAGGTTATATGAAAGCACGTAATGTTGATACCGGTAGTTAACAAACTGTTTAAAATTAGCCATTGTTATTTCCTAATGTATTGACTATCGAGCAGGCAATATTTGTGTCATTAGGGCTTGAATTAGTGACGTTGCAGTATTGGCGTATACGCATCAATTAATACAGCACTGCATGTTATAGAAAATGAAGCGGTGGGCGGAAAGTCGCGACTCATATTTGTCAATGCGAAAACTCACCTGGGATTCTGGCTTTGAAGGTAAGAAAATAAGCGTATGACTGTAAAATTTGAACGATTGTACCAGCTAGCCCAGCACGTCGATTTTTCGGTGCTTATTCCCCCTTTGGTAATACTTCCTGCTGATGAAGCGCTTGCTATCACAGCGGTTTCTCCACAAGCTGATGCTGATCTGCTACGCGCCATCTACAGCAAGCATATTACCGAGCAACACGGTTGGGTTAAACAGGTAGTGGAAGTCTGTGGTCCGCCTCCCTGGATTGTTCGTAGTGCTGGTCTGGAGGATGGTGACGCTTTCGTCAATGCGGGTGGCTATGCCAGTGTAATTTGCCATCGCACAGCAGATTTTGCCGAGACTGTTGCTGAGGTTACCTTTAGTGGATTTGAACCTCAGGCTATTGCACAACAGCGGCTAATAAATCCTGATTATCAACCTCAGCCAATCGCCTGTTTTGTTCAGCGGTTGATTGAAGGTATTCCATCCCTAGTGGAACCCTTACAGGCACCCTATCTGACAGCTGATGTATGTCATAGTTTGTACAAAATTATCCTGCAGTTGCATCAATATTTTTCTGAAGTTACGTTAGATACTGAATGGGTATTGGAAACAGATCATGGCCTGGTATCGGCTACTGGGCTGACCTTGGCCGCCCCTGATGGCATCCGGGGTGAACTGGCGTTTGGTTTTGGCTTTGCGTCGGCGCAATCACCTGGTTCAAGGGTAAACTCGGTCGCCTATCATTGGCCGACATTAGCTGCTCCCTTGTGGTATAGCTCGCAATTATGCCAAGTGCACGTAAATAAACTTTGGTTAGTACAGGTGCGCCCTGCACCGGGTTACACGCTTGAACGTTGTGTTCAACGGTTAACCGCCGAGGTACGAACCGAGTTGGCGCGTTGTATGCGCACAGTACCGGTGACAGCACTATTGCATCCTACTGTGCCCTCTTTAGGTAGCTTCCTTTCTGCATCGACATTGGATGATGCTTGGTCTCGTTACCTGCGTCTCCCCCCATCGGTGCAAACAGCGCTTACCGCTGTCTTCGTTGAATATGGGGTGGCCTGTGAACATGCCGGCATCATGTTCCGTCAACAAAAGTTGCCGGTTTTTCTTACCCAATTAACAAATCTACCTGCGGTTCCCTGGGTAGTCATTGATGGTATTGGTGAACTGGCCTACTTTAGTGCACAAAAGCCGCTTATCGTACTCAAAACGGAAACAGCCGAATCGGTTAATTTGCCGGCTTTAGTGCAACGTGTGTTTGACGACAGTGAATCCCTGCCGATCGAGGTGCTTACATCTCAACGTATTACCGATCTTCTGCAAAATGCATTGACCGGTTTGCCTATGTTAACGGAAAAAGCCTATACCACTCTTAAACAACGCACGACTTTTCCAACAGACACCTGGCTACAAAAGGGTAATGTTGTTCGAAGCCCCAGTTTAACCGGTTGGCTCCTCGCACAGATAGGTGAGAAAGCCATTGAGTTTCTACCCTCTCATTGGTTGACAGCTGATGCAACAGCAGATTATTTCTGTGCTTTCACGGCTAAAAGCAATCCGCAATCTGCGTTACCGCGTTTATGTAAGGCTATTCCAACACTTGCAGACAGGATCATCCAACTCAATGATCTTCGACTGCTTATGCAATTAATCAAAACCGAAGCATGGATTGAGAAATTGCCATCCATCCGACTGGCCTCATGGATCGATGCTGCGATAACCGCACCGTATAGCGATGCACACCGGTTGCTGGAATGTATACTTCATGTACTCGCAGATACAGAAATGCTGCCCATTTACGAGGATGCCGATCGGCTAAATATCGTACATGCTTTGGTCGGTGCAGCAAAATACGGGCTTTCTCCTGTCTCTCTATTAGAAATAATACACTACAACCAACTAGCACCGATTGCGCTCGCTAGCCTGGTATGTGCACCCAAAGCATTTGCTGCCTACCTGGCTTTTTTGGCTCCTCTGAAACGCTTTAAGGTGGCTGCTGCATTGGCTGGTGCCAGCGAAGCAGCCGATTTACTGCAAGCTACCGCCAGCCTGATGAAGGTCCTGCATAACGCAAACTTACCAACATTGAAGGGGCTCTGTCGTATTGACCTGGTGGATGCTTATGATCAGGTGCTTAAAGCTGTATTAGCCGATGTGGTAGATCGGCGTGATCTCATTGCATATCAACGTTACTTGGATCTGCTAAGTGGTTGGATTGCCTTTGCTCAACTGTCGATTCTTTCTGCCACGGAGAAGGCTGCATTACGCTCTTTCTTAAGATGGATAGAACGTGCTCGTCATCAATCCATGCCAGACAATTTTTTTCTTGAGTTAAAAGAAGACATTGTGGAATGTTTGGGCGACGACTTCTTACGCTGGCAAGTTCTAATACCCATTGCCGGTAATATGGATCCTAGTCAACTCCCTATAGAAAATGCACATCAATTACATAATCTCTTACATCAGTGGATGTTGGCTCGTTTCCGAACTGGATCAGGTTCTGAACTGCCTGCTCTTCTACGCAAACTGATAAATATCGCAGATGGTTTTGGCGATGCACGTTCTTGTTTGCTGAGGTTAACACGGAACATTTTAGAGATCTCACTTCCCTTTGTGGTACACAAGGCCAGCTTCCTTTTCAATGAGAAAGAGTTGATTGTTGAATTTGCCGAATTACCGAACGCTCCGGAAGAGGACATTGGTCGTTTACATGTATTCGAAGCGTTAGCATTACGTATCGTCGAATGGGAACCTATATGGCGGGTATCATTGAATCGGGTTTGTCAGTTAGGCACCTGGACGCTTTTTTTGCGCATGCAGCGTACTGATGGCGCAGATTGGCAAGCTAAGGATCTACATCAACTGGTGCTCTGGTTGCGAGTGCTGTTCGATACAGCTTATGACTTCTCGTATGTTCCTAACGATGACGTTTCACATGTATATGAAATGGTTGGTCATTCTCCTTGGCGTGAGCTGTTTCGCGCTTATGCTACTTACCGGGCAGCGATTGATTTTTCTACTCAACGTATTACCGTCTATTCATTGCCCTTTGCCACAACGCTGGCAGCACTTTGCCTGAATCAGTCTGTACGTGATGAGGTAACAGCAGCCTGCATTGCCGGTTTTGAAAGTGCCTGGAAAGCCTTCCATTGTATTGTTGAAAAACTGGAGAGAGCCGAAACTGACCAAAACCAGTGGGGGATCCTTTATACTACAGCAGGGCAACTGGGGTTGCTGCTTTCAGCGATGTGGCCGGAACAGACATTGATGCGGATGGCACAAGCGCCGCTATCACCTGTTGCCGCTGAACGAATGGGTGTCAGTCTGTTACATCGTCGTGACTTGGCTGCCACATTGCAACAGCTGATTACAGTGCCGGAAAATGCGGCTTTGCGCGATTTGGTGTTACACCATATTCCTGAAATTGCTGTGAGTGCAAGTTCTGCCTCTACAATCGCAGATGAAGTCACAAGCTGGCAAAGTAAGTTTAAGCGCTGCAAGGAATACCTGCTTGCTCATCATGCCAATTTACTCTCTGACAGCCAATGTCGGCAATGTGTCAAACAGCTCGGACTGGTGCCCTATGGCATAACTGAGGAAATTGAAACCTCTATTCAACGTGCTCTGGCTCACACAGCAGCAGAGGTGAAAGGTCGTTTTAAACTGGACGAAGTTGACCCTATTGTTATTATTCGCGCCATTGGTACGGAGACTGGCGCCAGTGTGCTTCAATGCAAATTAGGTAGCTTGTCATGTAGAAAAATTTTGGGGGAAATTAGTTCAATATCAGTAAATTACATTCGGCAATTGATTATCAAAGTCGCCTGCGACACGACAGGTGATAATGCAGAAGAATTAATTGAGCGCGGACGGCTGGAGATCCCTCCACGCGATGCGATTGAATTTGTGGTACGCCTGGAAGCACTGTTTGACTGTACTTTGGGATGGTTGCGATACGAGCCTTTGTCAATAGAGATTAATGAATTTTCGGCGGTCGTGAATAATGCCCTTAATGCGCGCGTATATACTGCATCAACAAGTGCCTGCTGTTTGTGCTGTTGCCATCGATTGGAGTTACGGCCAAGGTTATAGGGGTGAAGCCCAAGTTCAGGTTCATCAATAATAATTGAGCTTGGCATGTAGTCTTTGGATTGCAGCAACACGGTAGTCAATAGGATAAAGCGTAAAGTACCATCAGATAATTCACTCGCTTTAAAGGGAATATCCTGTTCTTTCTCTGTCCATTCGAGTGTCTTTCGGATGATACGGAGCCGGATCCCCTGCGGGTGTTTCCTAAAGAATCGCCCTGTTTTGTTATCCATCATGTCACTTTGTCTGGCCGGGAAGCGTTGCCTCATTGGTTGCTCTTGCAACGTCTGGCTGATCTGGCCAATGGCGTACCGCAAGTCAATATTCAGACCTCGAACAGTGATGGCGTCTCCCGCAACCAGTACAGTCAGTTTAATGTAGATCAGCGGGGCGCTATTCTTAATAACAGTGGCGTGAATACCAAAACTGATTTGGGGGGCTTGATTACGGCTAACCCTTGGTTGGCTCAGGGTGAAGCCAAAATTATTTTAAATGAAGTCAATAGCCGTAATTCCAGCCAGACGACGTTAGCGACAGGTCAAACAATTTTGGAAAACGGCCGTCTGAAAGGGTTTGAAGTGGGTGATGGTATCCTGACCGTTAACGGCAAGGGCTTGAATGATGCCAAGAGTGATTATACCCGCCTGATTGCCCGCGCTGTCAATATTAATGCCAAATTACACGCCAAAGATTTGACGGTAACGACAGGGCGAAACCGTGTTGATGAGCGGGGGAATGTGATACAAATTCTACCCGTTTCTGGTGATGGTAAGAAGAATCCTGAATTCAGCCTCGATGTGGCGGCGGTTGGCGGGATGTATGCCAACAAAATTAAGCTGGTCGGCACCGAGCAGGGGGTTGGTGTACGCAATGCCGGGCCATTGGGCGCACAGGCAGGTAATTTGATGCTCAACACAAATGGTCATCTTACCAATAGCGGTATTATCACAGCCTCCGCAGTAGTGGTTCGCTTACCAATCGCGGTCTCATAACGGTTTCAGATGATGTTACCCTTCATAATCAAGGCAAATTAGATAATAAAGAACAGCAGCAGCGTCTGAAAGCGTTATCTTAATTCAGTGCTAATATATTACCAAGGTAAGCAATGACACCTGAAAACTATTTAGTTACCTATCGGAATAAAAATGGAAGCAGGATATTTGTTCTGTTTACAACTGATTTTGGCGATTTTGTGCTTACCAAGGACTGCAAAGGAGATGGATGTGTCTGTTTAGGTTGTTTGCTCTTCACTGTTACGGGTGGAGATATCAATAACCAACACCCTATCCTGGATACTGACAAGAGAAAGGTTTTAAAGGAAAACCTGATTGTGTATCCATTTACAGAGATAGGTGGACTTATGTTACATGGCCTTAAACACGAAAAATACAAAAAATATAGAGGCTCAGTTTCTAAGCCACAGCTTGACGAGATATTCCGCACACCTGATGCTTTATTATTCATCAAGCAAGAAGATGATGGAACGTTCACATATTCTTACTTATCACCAACATTTGATAAAAAGGTTATTTCTCGTGGATGTAAATCAGGGAATTGCCCATGTATAGGATGCCGCATCGTAGATATGATATCTATTGATGATAAAGGAATTTCTTTTCATGTTGTAGATATAAAAGCATCACGTTCTACACCAGACGATGAGCTGGTTTTGCCCGTTTTTAGTGATCATGAAGAAATCATATCAAAGCTATTAAGCAAAGACCCGAGTATTCGGCATGAGTTTTCACCAAATATATTTGACTCACCACTTGAAAAAATGTTTTATAAACTTGCTTTTTTAGATTTACATATTTACCCGCAATATAATGTTGGAAAATATCGAATAGATTTCGCGATCCCTGATAAGAAGATTGCGATTGAACTTGATGGACATGACTATCACAAAACGAAGTACCAAAGAACTTATGATGCTCAACGTGATAGATGGTTGTTTGGCGAGGGATGGCAAGTGTTAAGGTTTACAGGGACTGAAATTTATAAAAACCTAGATGGCTGCATAGATGAAATATGTAATCTATGCGGTATAGAACGTTTATCAAACTATTAAAGGGGAGCATGTTTCATGCGAAAGGATGCAACTATGAAAAATCACAATAAATTGCTCTTTTTGGCATGATAAGACATCAATTTTATTTTAATTGGCCTTAATTGTATTATTCATAGGCATAGTTTCAGCGGGCTGGCTAAAGAGTCGATTAATTATAACGTTAACGTCCGCTTCTCGCTCTTAGCAGAACGCCATATTTAGCCGCAATTTGCTATGGCAAGTCGAAAAGTGGATGGCAGATTCGACTAATAAGTGCAATTTTTCAGAAGGGCGGTCAGTTGCTATAGTAGGCATTTTTCTCGCCAAAGGAAAATGCGCTATGGCCTATACACAACTGACCGAAACAGAAAGATACCCGATTTCCAGTTTAAGAGAAGCGGGTTTTTCTCAGCTTTTCATTTCTGAGCAGGAAATATTCAGTGACGGTTTGTTCTCTTTGAGACAATAAGCGATGAGTCCCCCCAATACATTCAACATTAATCCCTGCACACTACGGTGTCGTGAATGTTCTATCTGAGAAATATTCTTTAATTGATCATTGATGGTTTCTATAATGAAACGTTTTGATAACATCATCTTATCTCACACCGAGAGCGCTTTTGCCTTCATGTTACTGCGCGTATTGGTGATGAATGTCACGTCTGTTGCGTTTAAATCATCAAACAGAGCCTGACTGATATATCCCTTGTCGCCGTAAAGTGTTCCTGTTAATCCCGTTGCTATTCACGCACGGGCTCTGGTCCTTATAAGATCTCTTTTTTCTTGGTCGAAAATTCTGATCTTGGAACAGGCATTTAGTTCCATCTTTTATCCAGAGTTCAGGTTAATTAATTAAACCCAAGCCGCCAGTACAATATATGTACTGGCGGTGTTATTTCTTCCTTTATTCTGCATATAGCATTTTGGGCACTACTCAATGAAATTCCAACAATTTCATTACCGAAGTGGACTTTTAGCTTTGTGTTTACAGTTTCTGATTTGTCATAAAATTAATATTTAATCGTGATGTAGGCGTTAATTTGGTTTAGAGTTATTTTTTATAAAAATACAATATATAGAGTGGAGGATATTTAAATAAGTTAATATTCATCTTATTTTGATTATTCCGTTCTTCGATTATTCAAAGGATTTATAAATATGTTCGAGAATGACTTTGGTGTTCGCCAGCAAGTTAAGAGAGAATTTATTTGGGAAGGGCACATGAAGGCGATTGAAAAAGCGTCTAAAATGGGTAATTTTGCTGTCAGTTTTCGGGCGGCAGGTGAACCAACTCTGAAAGCGCTTAGTAAAGGCGCCGCCGCGAAAGGACACGATATTCTTGAAAAAACAATTAAACCTGGTTCAATTAGAAAAGCGTATTCTGGAGATGAAGCTTCAGATGTCATAAATAAGGTGCGGAAGGCATCTATTGAGGGTTATGTCGGTCACTGGGATAAAAAAAGTGGTCATCTTAAAGGTATATATATGAGCAGTGGTGACAGAAGAATTTACCCAATAGATTTAAACAATTTGGAGGCAAGTCTCTCTTCCTTAAAAGGAAAAGAGAACTGGGCCGCGCTGCCTTTCACTGGTGACTATGATATGCATGACATGATTAGTTTCACGACTCAACCACATTCAGTTCCATCTGCTTCATTAGAAGAAAAGAAAATAATCGATCTCATTAACCGATTTATTGCTCAATCTGATTTAAACCGGCCATTTGAAGATATAGAATATAATGTTATCAGGCATGGTCCTCAGGTAAGTTATCCTGCTTTTGCTATGGACAAAGAGAGAGAAAAAGTAAAGAAACGAGGTGGGATTGTCAAAGTTGTTGCCGAACCTGGAGAGTTTCCAGTTGCTATTATCTGTAAAGGAAAATGGATAATAGCAAATGATATTTATGAATTAGAAAAGTTTTACAACAAGGTTGGTGCAAAAATGAAAGTGAGTTGGAGGCCAGGCACTGGAAATCCGGGTTTTGTTCCTAATCCTGAAAAACCGGGTATGGCTAGATTTAGTTGGAAAAAATAAACCTTACCTGTAGCCGCTTGAATTTGAAAACCGTCATGCTTGCAATCATTGCCCTTTTTTGCTCGCATTAAGTGCCAATGAAAAGGGAATCATGCTTACATTAACCTGAGTTCTGGTTAAGCCGTCACTAACCTATCCATTTCTGAGCAGGAAATATTCAGTGACGGTTTGTTCTCTTTGAGACAATAAGCGATGAGTCCCCCCAGCACATTCAACATTAATCCCTGAACACTACGGTGTCGTGAATGTTCTATCTGAGAAATATTCTTTGATTGATCATTGATGGGGTGAGTAGACCGCAGGAACTTCCCCCACAGTCTCTCGCAGAACGGTACGCGAGCCTCTTGACTCATACCGCTCTCATCAAGCAAACGTGCCTGTCATTCCTGCCCGCCAATGGGCAAGCAACCCCTGATGCTTCTGCAATCCTTTGAAGCAGTTTTGAGGCTTGGGTTTTATGCCTGCTCAGTGCCTTGAACTTTCGTCTGGCCCAGCGCACTCATGCTTTGTTGAGTTGCCTGAATACCTTATACAGTTCCGAACGACAAAAATTGACTATAATAGCTCAACCATCCACTTATCATGGGATTTTCGGCATACATTGGCAACTGAACTGATGAAAGCGCCTGATCGTAATTTGCAAATGGTACGCGGATTATTGGGACACCGCAGTATTGCCACAACGATGGAATATATTGATATCAATCTGGATATTGCCGGGCGTGCGCTGGAGCGCGAATTGATGCTGTATATTGATGTTGAGCCAGAGAGAGGAGAAATGTTAATCAGATAAACCGAAATATTTTCGCGGTTGCCTAGACTTGTTTTTTCTATACAAATTCCCTGTCGCAAGATGGGGAATTTTTTTGAACTGATGCAATCTCCCATAATTGACCTTCTTCTGAACAATTAGGAAAATTGAGTAACCGACATACAACATCGTGTTAATTAATTCGTTGATTTTGGTTTGGATGGCTTGACAGTTGCAATAGAACTTGTAAGTATTGCGTTCCAGCGCGAAAGGGATGCCTAAACTTTCAGGCATCCTGGCTTGGTAACCCTTATGTTCAATTCAATATCAAAGTACTGAAAAGCTAAACTGACTACAGTTATACATTCGGGTTCTTGCATTGGTCGCCCATTAAGTTTTCATCTCCTAACAAGCGCACTTTAAATTGGTGCCCGGAGGCGGAATCGAACCACCGACACGAGGATTTTCAATCCTCTGCTCTACCGACTGAGCTATCCGGGCAACGGGGCGCATTAAACCGTATTCGGTAGAACCCGTCAATATATTTCTTTTGAAATAGTGATTCGTGCTCTGAAATTACTCGATTAGTTAAAAATATAGGCAAAAAAATAACAGAGAGTAGAAAAATTGCTCTCCGTTATTTTCTTAATATTTTAATGTTTCAATGATGATAGCCTTTCTGGGCAGTATTGACTTTCATCAAGTAGCGGCGTGATTCTGCCGATGGGTGTTTAGTTGTCAGGGTTTCATAAATATCACCCGGTGCCATGCTGTTGATGATTTGAGCCGCTTTTTTCTTATCGCTGGAGAATACCCGTAATACACTGCCTGCACCGCCATTGTAAGCGGTTATCACCGCATAACGGCGGGAAGTTGCGTTAGTAATGCCACCTAGGTAACTGTTTTGTAATATCGATAAGTATGCCGTGCCGGCATCAATATTATTTTCTGGATCAAATAGATAACTACGGCTTGGTTGGCCTGCTTTGCCTTTCATCTTAAAGACATCACGGCCAGCGGTATGTTGTACAACCTGCATCAATCCAAGTGCATCAGAGCGGCTGACGGCATATGGGTTAAAACTGGATTCTATTTGCATAATTGCCAGGATCAGGGATTCGTCTACCCCGTATTTAATGGAAGCCTGACGGATCAGTGGTAGATATTTATGAGCGCGTTTATCCAAATGGTTTGGTACCAGTTGCATGGTGACAGACCAGATGACATGTAAACCCGCTTGGCGTTTCTGTAATTTATTCGCCAGCAGATAATCTGCAAAATGTGCTGCCCGCCATTCCCAACGGATCGGCTGACCGTTATTGTCCATAACCTGTCCGTAAAGGAAGGGTTCTTTACTGATCTGAATGTCGTTAATATCAGAATAGAGATCGATAGAACCTGGATCATCACCCATTAATAAGGTGGTGATAATGGCCTTGCGCAAATATGTTGTGGGGTCTGTCGGAGAAATTGTCTCAATAGTGATCGTTCCGGCCTCAAAGTTGATATGGCTGCGGGTCTGGTATTGATCGGTATATTTGACGTAATCTTTTGGGCCTGCAATTAATACTTCGTGCAACCCCCAAATGTTTTCAATGTTGTGGGCAAATTGGCCCATCAAAATATCAAAGCCATTAGTGTCTTTTATATATTTTTCGTTGTATTTGGTATCTTTAGTACTGGTACAGGAAACGAGCAGTGGGGCAATAACAAACAGCGCTAACAGTTTTTTCATCTTACATTGCCATCTGGTGTTGAATACAACATCAGAGCCAGCGGCTCTGATGAAAGCTGAATATTATTTTTCTGGTGGGGTATATCCGTCAATTTGAATATCATGGCCTTCGAACAGAAATTTAACCATTTCCTGTTCAAGCAATTTACGATCTTCCGGATTCATGGTGCTAAGTTTTTTCTCATTGATCAGCATGGTTTGTTTACTCATCCACTGTCCCCATGCTTCTTTGGAAATTTCATTGAAAATGCGTTTGCCCAACTCTCCCGGATAAAGCTGAAAATCCAGCCCCTTGGCTTCACGTTGTAAGAAAGTACAAAAAACAGTTCTGCTCATAATAAATCCTCAAAATAGCGGGTATGGGATTCAGCTCAGTTGTTGCAACAGATATTCAACTGGTGCTGCCAGCCCAACAGTCGCGGGTTGCTGTAAGTTATACCAAAGTCCTCTATTTTCATCCATGCAAGCGGCAAAAGATAAAATATTTATTTTTATCGGCACAATATCCAGATGAAAATGGCTAAATGTGTGGCGGAATGCGGTTAGTTGCTCATGTTTACTGTGAGAAATACCGGATTGTTCCAGCCAGCTATTCAACAAATCCAGGCTTTCAAACTGAGGAAATGCGAATAATCCCCCCCAGATCCCCGTTGGTGGGCGCTGTTCCAGCCAGACCGTGTTGTCATTCTGCATCAGCAGGAAATAAGCTGTTTTTTCAGGAATGCTCTGCTTAGGTTTTTTACCCGGGTATTTTGTCCAGCTATGGTTAGCATAGGCGATACATCCCTGCTTTAATGGGCAGATTTCACATTTTGGCTTGCTACGGGTGCAAACCATTGCCCCTAAATCCATCATCGCCTGATTAAAATATTCGACTTCTTTTGCTGGCGTTACATTGGTGCTAATTTGCCAGAGGTGACTTTCAACCTCTTTTTTACCCGGCCAACCTTCTACTGTGTAACAGCGGGCCAATACTCGCTTAACATTGCCATCAAGAATCGGGAAATGTTTACCCTGAGAAAGCGAAAGGATTGCACCGGCGGTTGAACGGCCGACGCCAGGCAGGGCAACAACATCATCAAATGTTGTTGGGAATTCGTCATTATGCCGTTCCACAATCTGTTGCGCTGCTTTATGCAAATTACGGGCGCGGGCGTAGTAACCAAGACCAGTCCATAAATGAAGAACTTCATCAAGCGGTGCGGCGGCAAGTGAAGCTACATCAGGAAAACGTGAAATAAAGCGCTGAAAATAGGGAATGACTGTCACAACCTGGGTTTGTTGCAACATCACTTCTGAAAGCCAGACGTGATAAGACGTCTTTTCCAGTTGCCAGGGCAGGGTTTTACGACCGTAACGATGGTACCAATCCAGTACCACTTTAGAGAATTGCTTTGCTTCCATCATTGGGATAATTATCTTTAGGGAAAATCAGTGTTTCGTGAACAGGATTGCAACATAGTGTTACCTCGCTGTAAACCGGAACTTTGTTTTCGCGGCACTGCGCAATCTGGGATTAAAATTGTACTTGTCACTATTGGACTTGCTAAAATCGCCCATCTTTGGATAATGCGCTCTCTTTAGGTGGTTTGCCGGTAAAGCAGCCATAAGCGCCTGAATAAACGCCTTTAAAACTGACAGAAATATCATGATAAATAACGTAATTTCGCCGGAATTTGATGAAAATGGCAGGCCATTGCGCCGTGTTAGGAGTTTTGTTCGTCGTCAAGGCAGGTTAACTAATCGTCAGCAACAAGCACTTGATGATCTCTGGCCAAAAGTGGGTGTTGAATATCAGGCGGAAAAGCTGGATATGGCGGCACTTTTTGGGCGTGAAGCCCCCATTGTACTGGAAATTGGTTTTGGCATGGGAGCATCACTTGTCACTATGGCAAGCCAGAATCCCGAAAAAAACTTTCTTGGGATTGAAGTTCATGTACCTGGTGTTGGTGCTTGCCTGGCTTCTGCTGAAGGTGAAAATATCAGTAACTTGCGGGTGATGTGTCATGACGCTATTGAAGTGTTGGAAAAAATGATCCCGGAAAACAGTCTGGAAATGGTACAGCTTTTCTTTCCGGATCCGTGGCATAAAGCGCGTCATAATAAACGCAGGATTGTCCAGCCGCCATTTGCTGAACTGATAAAAAGTAAGTTGAACGTGAGTGGTGTATTCCATATGGCGACTGATTGGCAGCCATATGCTGAACATATGTTGGAAGTGATGAATGGTGTAGATAATTACCTTAATTTGTCTGAGAATGGTGATTATGTTTCGCGTCCATCTTCACGCCCGGTAACGAAATTTGAATTGCGCGGTCAGCGGTTGGGGCATGGCGTGTGGGATATCATGTTTAAGAGGGTTAAGTAATGGCTAAAAACCGCAGTCGTCGTTTGCGTAAAAAGATGCATATTGATGAATTCAAAGAAATGGGCTTTTCTGTTAAGTGGAGCTTCCCGTCGAATACACCTATAGATGTTATTGACAGCACTGTTGATGCATTTATTGATGAGCTGATTGAATCTAATGGTTTAGCGCTGGATGCCAGTGGTTACCTGCATTGGGAAGGTTTAATCTGCCTGCAAAAAGTTGGTATGTGTACAGAAGAACACCGCCAATTGGTTGAGAAATGGCTGACGGATCGTGGTATGGAAGATGTCATGACCTCTGAACTGTTTGATGTTTGGTGGGATTGAATAACATATCGCTGTAAAATAGCCTGAGTGAATAACAACAGGGGCACCTTTAATAGGTGTCCCTGTCAGGAGTAAAATCAGTGAGTACAACGTTTTCTAACACGTTATTGTCGGATATTTTGCGACAAGTTCGCCCCCTGATTGGCCAAGGGAAAGTGGCAAGTTATATTCCTGTATTGGCAGAAGTTCCTGCTGATAATCTGGCAATAGCTATTTGCACCATTGATGGGCAGATATTTCATGCCGGAGATGCTGAGAAGCGTTTTTCGATTCAATCTATTTCTAAGATATTGAGCCTGACCTTAGCGATGACACGTTATCAGGAACAGGAAATCTGGCAGCGGGTCGGACAGGAGCCTTCCGGTCAGCCATTTAATTCATTAGTTCAGTTAGAACTGGAAAAAGGCAAACCCCGTAACCCTTTTATTAACGCGGGTGCGTTAATTGTGTGTGACATGTTGCAGTCGCGATTGAGCGCACCTAAGCAACGCATGTTGGAGGTTGTACGTAAACTTGCTGGTTGCCCTGATATCTGTTACGACAACAAAGTTGCCCGTTCTGAAATGGAACATTCTCATCGAAATGCGGCAATTGCCTATCTGATGAAATCCTTCGGTAATTTCGATAACGATGTGCTTGCTGTACTGCAAACTTATTTCCATTATTGTGCTTTGAAAATGAACTGTATTGAACTTGCCAAGTGTTTCGTTTATTTGGCTAATCAGGGAAGCACGATAGGTTCTGAACAGCAGATCTTAAGCCCGCGTCAGGCACGACAGATTAATGCGTTGATGATGACCTGTGGTATGTATGATGGTTCCGGTGAATTTGCATTCAGGATTGGTATGCCGGGAAAATCTGGCGTTGGTGGTGGGATCGTATGTGTTGTGCCGGGAGAGTTGACGGTTGCTGTCTGGTCACCGGAATTGGATCGATCGGGGAACTCTTTAGCGGGTTGTGCTGCCTTAGAACTGTTAGCCGATCGTGTCGGGCGATCCGTTTTTTAACTTTCAGGTGGTTTTCTTAGGAGAAAATATGTTACGCAAAACTATCATTGCTGTATCTTTGCTATTTGTTGCTCAGGCTCAGGCTGGTTATGAATGCCAGGTAAATCCGCAGAATGACATTATTATTACTTCTCAATCTGTTCAGGTTGTGGGAGCAAGCGGTAATCTCCAGATTTCACCTGATGGTTCGGTTATCCGTGATGGTAAGAATCTGAACTTAAATACGGAACAGCGTCGGAAAGCACAACATTATCAGCGAGCTTTGCGGCAAGATTTGCCCTGGATTAAGCAAGAAACCAGTAACCATCTAATAACTGCCCGTAAATCTTTGGATAAAGTGGTGGTGGAGACTATGGGGAAGGACAGTAATGTGCGTAGCCGGTTGTCTGATCTTGAATCAGGGCTTAATAAACAGATAAGCCGAATTATTGAAACCCGCTCAGAGGGTATAGCATTTCATCATCAGGCGATTAAACAGGTTGAAAAAGAGAGCCGTAGCTTAATTGAACAGAGCCTTGGTGGCGTGTTACAAGACAGCATTAATGAGATTGGTAATAAACAATTCAGTTTGAATGGTGATAATAATCAGGCATTGCAATCTTTGCTTGGTAGCTTAGGTGGGTTGCAGAATAATTTGAAAGCTGAATGGAAAACTCAGGAAGAAGATTTCCAGCGTTTTGGTAAAGAGGTTTGTGGTAAAGTCAGCGGCCTTGAACAACAAAGAATTGAATTACTGAATTCTATTAAGTAATCCCCAATAATTACAAATAAGAATCAATTTGAAATTGATTCTTATTTAGATTGACATATTTTTCCCGCCACCTAGAATGCAGATTGTTACTAATATCCTTTCTTGGAGCGCGATATATGAAAAAGATAATCCCTGTCGTTCTGGCTTCATTATTTGTTGTTGCAAGCCATTCCGTATTTAGTCAGACATCTGCTGTATTCACTCCAAATGCTGTTGCTTCCCAGGTTGGCGATAGAATCACAGTGAAACATCTTTCTGGTGAAACGGATGTCAAAAGGGATCCTCAGAAGGTCGTTTTATTTGATTTCGGTACTTATGATTCATTGGCTAAATTAGGCTTGTCAGATCGGGTTATTGCACTACCTACTGGTCATACGCCTGAATATCTCCGCAATAATTTGCCTAAAGGGGTAGAAAGTGCCGGGGGTATAAAAGAGCCGAATTTGGAAAAGTTGGCGCAAATTAAACCCGATCTGATCGTTATCACCGCCCGCCAAGGGCCTTTCTATGAACGTTTGTCAAAAATAGCGCCAACCGTTAATCTGGGAACTGATAGTAAAAATTATCTGGTTTCAGTTGAAAGTAACCTGAAATTATTAGGTGAGTTGTTTAGTAAGCAAAATGAAGTGAAAGAGCAGATTGTTGAATTGGAAAAAACAATTGCTAAAGTTCAGGATAAAGCTAAAGCTTCTGGTGCTCAGGTTTTAGTATTATTGCATAACGCAGATAAATTAATGCTGAATAACCAGAGCGTCGTGTTTGATGTGGTTAAGGCACAGAAAGCGGAAGTGCCTATTCCGGCTGGTGAGGATAAAACCAAACGCATTGTGGTGACTTCCGACATGATTGCTCAGGCCAATCCAGATGTGATTCTCATTATTGATCGCAGCGAAGCAATTGGTGCCGGTAAACTTGATAAAGTACAGTTTGAAGATGATAAAGTAAAATCTACTTCTGCATATAAGAATAGCAAAATTACTTATCTTAAATCTGATCTGTGGTATTTATCTGGTGGTGGTTTGGAAAGTCTGGCAGCACAAATTAAAGCTGTTGAGGATGCCCTTTAATCAGCCGCTTTTGTCATGTTGAATTTGGGCTGTGATTGAAGTTCGATAATGTGTTGTCTTAGAGCCTATCCCAGTAGCCTTAATGGGATAGGCTGTTAGTTTGACAGTTAATATTACCGGTGACTGTCAGATTTAATTCCAGATGTTTATATTGGAAGGAATATATCAAAAACAGGCAATTACACAATTTAAATTACAGGCCCGTGATTATTCGTTAACTTTTTCTATATGTTGGCTTTTTATTGTTGAATTAAATGATAAGTTTTTATTTAAATATTTATAATTTCATTGAGTTGTGACTTATATACCCTATAGATTTCAAGATGCATCGAGACGGCAAGGGAGCGAATCCCCGGGAGCATAGCGAACTATGTGACCGGGGTGAGCGAGTGCAGCCAACAAAGAGGCAACTTGAAAGATAACGGGTATATATTATTTAATTTATGATTGCAGAGATACTATAACAATATAATAGTTTTCTGCCGATTATTAGCTTTCTTGATCCAAAAATTATGCTTATTTAAGCACAGCTATGCATAAACTCGAAACCAATGGTGGTATCAAGTTTATGCACAAGATGATCTTTATGGAGCTGAATTTTTCGAAGGCAGTTTTTGCATTAAATAAACAGTTCCAATAATGAATTCAAGAACAGTTTCCCTTTCTGCGTAATTTGCCAATGTGTCGTTGTTTCAGAAAGATAACCTGCTGCTAAGGCTTGATCAATTTGATTGCGGATTGAACTTTCCGATAATCCGGTGAAATCACTGAAATCTTGTTTTGGCATAGCTTCCAGTAAACGGAAGCGGTTCATAAAAAATTCAAATGGCCGATCTTCATTTTCTACCTGATGCTGTTTATCCAGATAGCGCCCCTGCATATATCCGCGAGGATGTTTGGTTTTTACTGTACGCAGAATACGACCATCTTCAAATGTGATTTTTCCATGAGCGCCACAACCAATACCAAGATAATCGCCAAAACGCCAGTAATTGAGATTATGCTGGCATTGATAGCCTGGTTTGGCATAAGCAGAAGTTTCGTATTGCTGATAACCTGCTGCTGTCAGCAATTGATGCCCTTGTGAAAAAATATCCCACAAAGCATCATCGTCAGGCAGAACCGGAGGGCGGGAACCAAAGCTGGTATTCGGCTCAATAGTCAGTTGATACCACGAAAGGTGCGGTGGTGATAACGCAATTGCCTGACGTAAGTCATCCAGTGCTTCATCAAGGCTTTGGTTTGGCAAACCGTGCATCAAATCCAGATTAAAACTACGTAGCCTCAGGCTGGCGGCTAAATGTGCTGCCCGTTTGGCTTCATCCGGCCCGTGAATACGGCCAAGACGTACCAGTTTATCCGGGCTGAAGCTCTGGACGCCAATGGATATTCGGTTAATGCCGGCTTGCTGATAACCACTGAAACGGTCGGCTTCCACTGTACCCGGGTTGGCTTCCATAGTAATTTCAGCTTGCGGCGATACCGGCAGGAGAGTACGAACACCGTCCAGTAATTGTTGCATCCCTTGTGAACTGAGCAGACTGGGAGTTCCACCACCAATAAAGATAGTGGTGATTTCCCGGCCGTTGACCATTGGCAGATCCGCTTTCAGATCTGCTAATAAATGGTCAACATATTCCTGATGTGGAACATCACCTTTTAATGCATGGGAGTTGAAATCACAGTAAGGACACTTTTGTACACACCACGGAATATGGATATAAAGACTCAGTGGTGGAAGCTTAAGCATTACGTAATGTATCCAACATCATTTTCAGTGCTTGACCGCGGTGTGACACGGCATTTTTTTGCTCACCACTTAACTCAGCCGCAGTACAGCCTAATTCCGGTACGTAGAAGATGGGATCGTAACCAAACCCGCCATTACCGGCAGGTTCATGGGCAATAATCCCCGGCCAGCGGCCATGAAATACCAGAGGTGTGGGATCTTCTGCGTGGCGTATATAAACCAGAACACAGTTAAACTGAGCCTGGCGTTGATCATCAGGAATATCTTTCATCGTATCCAACAGCTTTGCCAGATTTTGCTGATCGGTGGCACTTTCACCCGCATAACGGGCTGAATAGATGCCTGGAGCGCCGCCAAGGATATCTACGGATAAACCAGAATCATCAGCAATCGCTGGCAGGCCGGTGATTTGTGCCGCGTGACGGGCTTTAAGAATGGCATTTTCAATAAATGTCAGCCCAGTTTCTTCGGCAGAATCTACGCCTAATTCAGTTTGAGCAACGATATCCAGACCAAAATCAGCCAGTAATTGCGCCAGTTCACGAACTTTTCCGGGGTTGCCGGTTGCCAGAACAACTTTTTGCATTATTTTGAACCCAATTTAATTCTTATTTACTGTATCAGCCATGAGAGAACATCAGCGCGGAGATAGTTCAGCGCGTAGAGGATCAAAATGACGATCATTGCGGAGAAATCAAGGCCACCCATTGCTGGGATAATACGGCGGATAGGCGCCATCAATGGCTCTGTCAGTTGCATCAGAGCATAGTCAATCGGATTGCGGCCTTGGCTTATCCAGCTTAACAGCGCGCGCGCCAGCACCAGCCAAAATATCAGCTTGCCTGCGGCTGTCAGCAATTCAATTAATCCGATAGGGATGAAAAGCGTGAGGAAAGCAAATGCACCAGTACTGAACCAGAGTTGCATGGTTAATTTAAGCAGCACCAGAGCATAGGCCACAACAACAGAAGCGGTATCAAGCGGGCCAATAGCCGGGAGCACACGGCGCAGTGGCCGAACGACCGGCTGAGTAATTTTCACGACAAACTGGGCAAATGGGTTGTAAAAATCACAACGGGCCCATTGCATCCATACACGAAGTAATAAAACAACGATGTATAAATCCAGAATGGTGAACAGAATAAAAGTTAAAAATTGCATTTAGCAGCCCTGATAAAAATTAAAATTGTTTTTCTATTTCCTGTGCGCGGCGAATAGCTGCCTGCATGGCACTGGATACGATTTCCGGCAATTTGCTTTCATAAAAAATGCGCAATGCTTCCGCAGTGGTACCACCTTTAGATGTTACCTGCTCGCGCAGGGCTGCAAAAGGGAGATCTGCATTTGATGCGGCCAGCGCCGCAGAACCGGTTGCTGTTTGCAAAACGATTTCACGGGCTGTTTCACTGTCAAAACCTAGGCGTTCTGCCTCCTGTTGCATTGATTCCATAAACAGGAAGAAATAAGCAGGGGCACTACTTGCTATAGCGATAATATCATTGATGCCGTTTTCATCCTTTACCCAGTGGGTTTTACCGACGCTGTTCATCAATGCTTGAGTGAAATCACGGTCAGACTGACTGACTTGCTCAGGCGCGAATAATCCACTCAACCCCTGACCAACTAATGCTGGGGTGTTTGGCATGATTCGGACAATGTTGAGTTTGTCTTGTAATAAAACTTTAAAGCGTGCAACAGAAATTCCTGTTGCGATAGACAGAATTAATTTGTTACTGAAATCCACCTGCTCCTTTAGCGGCTGGCAGACATCTGCCATCACTTGCGGTTTTACCGCCATAACAACAACATCGGCTTCCTGTGCGCAGCGAATATTATCACTGCTGCTATTGACGTCATACTCCTTTGCCAGTACATCGCGGCGAGCATTGCCAGGAGCGCAAACATTAATCAGCTCAGCAGGGTAGCCTCCTTTTACTAATCCGGCAATGATGGCGTGAGCCATATTACCTGCACCAATAAAAGTAATTTTACGTTTTTCCATTAAATACCTCGTAGCATTGATATGGTTAGTTGTGATACTGACGTGCACCGAAAATTGCCGTCCCGATCCGTACTAATGTGGAACCACAATTAATGGCAGCAGCCATATCATCAGTCATCCCCATTGAAAGGGTATCTATTTGAGGATATTGAGTTTTCAGGTTAAAGAAAGCCTGTTCCATTTGCCTGAAAACCACTAATTGGCGTTCATAGTTGGGCTCCGGTGCAGGGATTGCCATTAAACCGCGTAGTTTCACGTTCGACAGTTTGCTTATTTCGGCTGCCAAAGTGGAGAGTTCAGCAAGTTGAATACCTGATTTACTCTGTTCATCACTGATATTTATTTGGATAAGAATATTCAGTGGTTCCATTCCTTCCGGGCGTTGTTCGTTTAGACGTTGTGCTATTTTCAGACGGTCAACGGTATGGCACCAGTTAAAATTTTCTGCTACCAGACGGCTTTTATTAGACTGTAACGGACCGATAAAGTGCCATATCAAATCATTACGATTTGCAAAATAAGCAATTTTTTCTACCCCTTCCTGTACGTAATTCTCACCAAACTGGCGCTGACCGGCAACGATTGCTTTTTCGATATCTTCCACAGGCTTGGTTTTACTGACTGCAAGCAGAGTAATTTCTTCTGGAGCGCGTTCGCATTTTTGTGCGGCAACGGCTATGTGGGTCCTGACATCTTGTAAATTTTGTTCAATATTGTTCATAGTGACTCAGGAGATTAAAAAATGAATATGGATAAGCTAGTGGCCCTTAGTGTAAAGCATAATGCTTCAGATCTGCATCTTTGTGTTGGGCAAGCTCCTGTATTACGTATAAATGGTGTGCTTTATCCACAAACTCAACTGTCATCTGTAAATAATGCTTTGCTGGAAGAGTGGAGCAGGCAGTTTCTATCAGAATATCAGTTAGAACAGCTATTAGTTTGTGGACATGTGGATTTTGCGATGGAGACAGAAAACCACCAACGATTGAGAGGCAACATTTTTCGTCAGCAATCGGGGCTGTCAGTCGTTCTGCGCTTAATTAGCTCGCAGTGCCCAACTCTGGAACAGCTAAAAGCGCCTGAAATTATCCGGGAAATGATTTTGCGGGAAGAAAGTGGATTGATTCTGGTGACTGGTGCCACAGGCAGTGGGAAATCGACAACCTTAACCGCCATTGTGGATATGCTGAACAGTCATTGTTGTCAGCACATTATTACATTGGAAGATCCTGTGGAATTTATCCACCACAGCCGCAATTGTCTGATACAACAACGACAAATCGGATTGGACTCCTCCAGCTATCAGGAAGCGCTGAAAGGTGCTCTTCGGCAGGATCCTGATGTATTGCTGTTGGGTGAGCTACGGGATAAGGAGACAATACGTCTGGCATTAACTGCGGCAGAAACAGGGCATTTGGTATTTTCAACTTTGCATACCAGAGGCGCAGTACAGGCAATTGATCGGCTGGTGGATATATTTTCGGCAGAAGAAAAAGGATGGGTACGTAGTCAGCTTGCAGGGAGTTTGAAGGCTGTGATAGCGCAGCAATTGGTTTCTGCACAGGATGGAGGGCGGATTGCCGTGTATGAAGTGTTGGTGGTTAATCAGGCGGTCAGTCATCTGATACGGGAAGGAAAAAATCATCAAATAACAACGCTTATGCAGACAGGTGCTGCCAGTGGAATGCAAACCTATGAGCAAGGCTGGCAGCAGCGTAAATTACAGGGATTATTGGCTGAGCAGATGGAGGTTAGCAGTTAATCGTTGTTGTTAGTTGATCCGCAGTTATTGTTAGTTGATAGCTTAATAGTGCAGCTCGAACCAGCTTTCCAGAATAATAACAGCGGATGCAGCATCGACTTTACCTTTATCTAAAGCTTTGTAGCCTCCACGGTCAAACAGATGAGCGCGGGCTTCAATCGTTGTCAGGCGTTCATCCTGGAGTTCAATTTGTACACCAAACCGGCCATGAAGCCGGTTTGCAAATTTACGTGCCTGTGTTGTTACAAGTTGCTCAGTGCCATCCATATTGAGGGGAAGACCAACAATAACCAGATCTGGCTGCCACTCTTTAAGTAATTTTTCGATTTGCTGCCAATTGGGGATACCATCTGTGGCTTTAAACGAGGTCAATGCTCTGGCGGTACCCGTAATTTCCTGCCCGATAGCTGCGCCGATACTGCGGGTACCAAAATCGAAGGCCATTATTGTGCGGTTACCCATCTATGCATGTCCTGCCTGTGGAGCAATATTATAGATATTGATACCAAGCAAAGATGCGGCTTCACGCCAGCGATCTGCAATGGGTGAGTTGAAAATAATATGTGGATCAGCGTTTGCGGTGAGCCAGCTATTTTCCATTATCTCTTTTTCAAGTTGCCCCTTTTCCCAACTTGCATACCCCAGCGTGACTAATATCTGTTTTGGTTGGCGTGGCGTACCCAGGGTTTCAAGCACATCTTTGGATGTGGTGATCATCGTGTCATCGGAAATTTTGATACTTGAACTGAAACCTGGTTGTGGTGTGTGCAATATAAAACCATGATCTTCGGCAAGAGGGCCACCTGTCATGACCGGTTTGTTTAGGCTGATACTTTCATCCCGATCTTCCGGTGAAATTTTCAGTTTTTGTAGAACTTTCCGAACAGAGATTTGTTCAATTGGTTTATTTATCACCAATCCCATTGCCCCGTTTTCGTTGTGTTCACAAACGTAAACAACTGAGCGTTTGAAGTAGGAATCAGATAATGTGGGCATGGCGATAAGAAAATGGTGCTGTAGATTCATTTTGTTTTTGGTAATTAACCTGGCTATTTAAGGATTATTTAGCCCACAGTATGTGGGCTAAAAGTGCAAATGACAAACCTTGACAGGAAAATTAACGAAAAGAGCTTTTTATTTCTCCAATCGTTTTTCAATCGCATTCATCAACATGCCGGTTATTGAAATATCAGGGAAAGCCGCCTCTATCTCGCGTGCACAGGTTGGGCTGGTGACATTAATTTCAGTCAATCTGTCACCGATAATGTCCAGTCCAACAAAAATTAACCCTTTTTCTTTTAACGTTGGTGCAACAGTTCTGGCTATAGTCCAGTCACTTTCTGAAAGCGGGCGCGCTTCACCACGACCACCGGCAGCAAGGTTACCACGGGTTTCGCCCTGGGCTGGAATACGGGCCAGACAATAAGGAACAGGTTCACCATCGACAATTAATATCCGTTTGTCGCCTTCTTTTATAGCAGGTAAGAAATTCTGTGCCATGCAGAAGCGATTGCCGTGTTCTGTCAGGGTTTCAATAATTACGCCGACGTTTGGGTCATCTTTTTTCAGGCGGAATATAGATGCGCCACCCATGCCATCCAACGGTTTAAAGATGACATCACCGTGTTTTTGATGGAATTCACGTAGGTGAGCAGCATTGCGGGTCACTAATGTGTCTGGTGTTAAATCAGGGAACCAGGCTGTGAAGAGCTTTTCGTTACAATCGCGCAGGCTTTGTGGTTTATTGACGATAAGCGTACCTTTCTCTTCCGCGCGCTCCAGAATGTAAGTGGCGTAAATGTACTCAGTATCAAATGGAGGATCTTTACGCATCAGGATAACATCCAGTGTTTCCAGTGCCAGATCTTGTTCTCTATCGAATTGATACCATTGCTGTGGATTATTTTCTACTTGCAATAGGCGGGTACGTGCGCGGGCTTCCCCTTGGTGCAGATAGAGATCGCTCATCTCCATATAATGAAGTTCCCAGCCGCGGCGTTGCGCTTCCAACAGCATAGCAAAACTGGTGTCTTTCTTGATTTTGATGGATGAAATGGGATCCATCACTATTCCGAGTTTGATCATTCTTTCTCCTTAACCCAAATCGCCGAAACGCACTTGTAATGCAGTAATTGCGGTAAGCGCTGTCGTTTCTGTTCTTAAGACACGTGGTCCTAACAGGATATCAGTAAATTGGTAATGAGCTGTCATAGCAATTTCATCTATTGATAAGCCACCTTCCGGGCCAATAAGTAAACGTACTTTTTCCACAGGTAAAGGCAGGGTATTGATGCTTTGGCTGGCGCGTGGATGTAAATTTAATTTTAAACTGCCATCATTTTCTGCACACCAGTGTTCAAGTTGCATCACCGGACGAATTTCAGGTATGCGATTACGGCAACATTGCTCACAGGCAGCAATGGCAATTTTTTGCCATTGCTGAAGTTTTTTAGCCAGCCGTTCTCCATCCAGTTTGACACCACAGCGTTCAGAAATTAAAGGTGTGATAACATTCACCCCTAACTCTACAGATTTTTGAATGGTAAATTCCATTTTCTCACCGCGGGATATGACTTGCCCCAGATGCAGATTAAGTGGTGATTCGTTATCGGCAAGTTCACTATTGTTAATATGAACTTTGACAGATTTCTTATTGGCTTCGGTAATTTCAGCATTGAAGATCTGATTACTGCCATCAAACAGTTGTAACTGTTGACCGTTACTCATTCTGAGTACCCGCCCGACATGGTTGGCTGCCTCATCACTCAAATAAATTTCAGTGTCAGATGAGAGTAATTCCGGGTGATAAATGCGGGGTATACGCATGTTCTTCTTTCCTTCCAGCGGGGTATAGCTGTACATAAGGCAATAAATAATGGTGTTATGATAAGGTAGGCTCAAGCCAATTATCAAGTTATCTCTGATACCGGTTTTTATCTCTGAATAAATGTTGCGAGTCTGCTCGCAGATTTATCTCTTATTTGAATGTTCTCTATTTATTTTGTTGTTTTAATGTGGGCGTTTTTATTATTATCTTATTGTGTCGAAAGTATAATAGGAATTGCTTCTATTCTTCAATTAAGATGTTTTTAATGTAATTGGCTGAAATTAAATATGTTTTATTTTGCTGGCGTTAATGTAATGATTGTTATTCTGGCTGTTTCTATTGGAATAACAGCAGGAATTACTTTAAATAAAGTGATATCGGTTTTTTCTGAAATTATTTATGGATATGATAAAATAGCTTTTGGTTATTTCCAGGTTGAATTAGTTACACTGTTTATAACTGCTTTTTTTGTTATTTATCTTCCATTGGGTTTTCATTTATATGTTGTTTTAATATTTATTTGGATGCTAATTATACTTTCTTTTATTGATATAAAAATTCAATTGTTGCCAGATATAATAAATTATCCACTTTTATGGTTAGGTTTATTATTGAATTTGAATAAAACTTTTGTGCCTATTGAACACGCTGTAACAGGCGCGGTTGCAGGTTATTTGATTTTATGGTCGCTCTATTGGTTGTTCAAAATTATCAATCACAAAGAGGGGATCGGGTATGGTGATTTTAAGTTAATGGCGGCAGTTAGTGCTTGGTTGGGAATTGGCGCAATTCCTTTATTAATGCTCCTATCTTCATTGTTTGGCATTATTGGGTGCTTATGGATGTGGAAATTACGGGGAAATTGTCAGGCGCCTGTCGCTTTTGGCCCATATATCGCCATTTCTGCGATCATAATGCTCTATTTGAATTTACAGGGCGTTGATGGATTATCGTGGATGGCGCCCAATAATTGAATAAGGTATGGGCGCCAGTAGTTAGAGTTGTGGTATTAAAACTGAGAGTGAATCAGAGCATCTTGCCAACGTTTTGGTTGTCCCAGATATTTATCAAGAGAAATGACAGATAGCTCGTTTCTGTCATTTTCCTGAATAAAGGTAGGGAAACCTGAGCCGCCAACTTTTGCCAATAGTTCACGGCTGTTCCTGATATGCTGGAGACTTTCTGATTCATTATTCAGTGTCAGCGCTTGCTGGAACTGTTCTGAATCAAGCTGTAATTCATTTGCTAAATTCAATAATGTTTCAGTTTCGCTGATTTTTAATCCACGAACATAATGCGCTTTTTGTACCGTCAGTAACATTTCGACACCTTTACCAGCCAACTTTTCTGCTGCAAGAATGGCTGATATTGGTGGTAATGAATCCATAATCAGTGACTTATCGTTTAACAGTGCAACATATTGCTCACTGAAAACTTGCCCGGTCAGGCTTGCGATCCGTTTATCCTGATTAAGGATATAGTCGCGCCATGTACTGTCGATTTGGCGTCTGTTATCACCGGTCAGCATTCCGCCGCCATGCAATTCAATTCTCACATTTGCGACCTCTTTTGCTGCTTGTATGAGAGAAGAAACGCCATAACACCAGCCACATAGTGGATCATAGATATAATGCAGAGTCATTCCGGGCATATTACTTATTCCTGAAAAATAGTTAATTGACTTATTGAGGCCACTTCATTTCGCCTTTCAGCACTTTGGCACTCAGTTCGAGGCTGGATTTGTCTCCAAGTTTTGGATAGTGCTTTTCCATTGCCGCTATCAGCGCTTTTGAATCTTTCGCTTTTGGTAACTCTTTCTCAAAAATAGTCAGGTATTTTTGCGTGAACTTGACTGATTCCAATGTCATTGGTGCGTTACCAACGAAATGTCCCGGCACCACAATGGTCGGTTTCAGTTCTTTGATACGATCCAATGTTTGCATCCAATTCTTCCGGGATGCTTTAGTCTGTGTATCCGCCATCCAGACATGAATGTTGCCTGAAACGGTGACACCACCGACTACCGCTTTCAGCTTTGGTATCCAAACAAAAGTACGGTCAGCCGCAGGGCCATCAAGACCTTCGACGATTAACTTCTCACCGTCAACTGTAAAAGTGTTACCTTCCAACGGTTGCGGCACGATAACTTTTTTTGGGGCCCGTTCTTTCAGAACACCTCCCCAATAAGCCAGTTTGCCATCTTTGGTTTTTTTGATTTCTTTAATGGTTTCTGGTGATGCAATGACTTTTGCGTTAGGGAACGCTTTGGTCAGTGTATCAAGGCCAAAATAGAAATCAGGATCAGACTGACTGATATAGATAGTTGTCAGTTTTTTGCCGGTATACTTAATTCTTCTGGCCAGTGCTTCAGCGTCATTTTTTTGGAACTGAGCATCGATCAGTACAACTTCTCTATCACCGATGATGAGCTCAGAAGAGACGGGAAATACGCTTCTTTCACCTGGATTGAAAACATCCAGTTTTAGGTTAGTGGCTTGTGCCAGAGAAATAGTACCCAAGGAAAGGATACCTGCCAGCGCAATATTTAGTGTTGTTTTGCGAGTCATGATTGAATTCCTGATGTTGTGTGTAGCAAGGTTCATAATAAGTTGCGTTTTTCGATGGAAAAACCGCATAATTGGCAATTATTTGTTGCATAAATCGAGCTAATTGATGGATAGAGTCACTGCTGCGCAAGTGTTCACTATAATTGTAGAACAAGGCAGCATGATTGCTGCATCGGAACGGTTAGATATGTCGCGGGCAATGGTGTCGCGCTATTTGGCTGAAATGGAGAAATGGGCAGGAGTACGCCTGTTACATCGTACAACCAGAAAGATCAGCCTGACATCAGCGGGAGAGATCGCCTATCAGCGCAGCCGTAAGCTGTTGCAATTGGCGGAAGAGATACCTGTCCATCAACCAGTAGTAGCTAAAGAGCTTAGTGGTCTTTTGCGGATAAGCAGTTCTCAATCTCTGGCAATGAGCGCACTGTCTGTGGCTATTCCTGAGTTTATGCAAATTTATCCTCAGATAGCTATTGATATGCAGATGAGTAATAAGGCAATAAACTTGGTCGAAGAGCGGATAGATTTGGCGTTACGGATCACAAATAATCTGGAACCGAATTTGATTGCCAGACCGTTATCGACTTGTCACTCTGTTGTTTGTGCCGCTCCTTCCTATCTGGCAGGAAAAATGATCCCTCATAAGCCCGCTGATTTGGTGTTGCATAACTGTATGACGTATAACTTCTTTGGCAAAAGTCTTTGGTTGTTTGAACGTCAGGGGGAAAAATATTCTGTTCCTGTTAGCGGAACTTTGAGCGCTAATGAATCCATTGTCTTAATGGAAGCAACATTGCAAGGTGCGGGAATCGCTATGCAACCTTATTATTCTGTTGCTTTTCATCTGGCATCAGGAAAACTGATTCAGTTGTTGCCGGAATATCAACCTCAGGCCATGGGTATTTATGGTATTTATGCCAGTCGTCAAAATATGCCGGCAACGCTCAGGGCATTACTGGATTTTTTGGTGAAATGGTTTGCTTCTTCTCCATACTGGCAAAAATTAATGCTGAAAAGCTAACTTGAGTTTCTGAGGAAATAGGGCAATCTGTGCTTTCAGGTGTTCAATAAAAGCATCTACTGGGGTGGAAGAAGGGCGGTGAATGGGTTTGATCAGGCTGACAGTAAAAGGAATGTTAATACTAAATGGGCGGGCGCATATTTCAGCTTCGCCGTGGTGGTCCAGATAATCGAGTACGGTCAGTGGGTTGACAATAGAAACGCCGATACCTTCCCGCACCATGGCACAGACTGATGCGGCACTGTGAGTTTCCATAATCATTCGGCGGTGAATATGGTGCTCTGCGAAGACTCCATCAATAAGTTGACGGTAGCTGTCTGTTATCGAAAGGCTGATAAAATTTTGCCCACTGAAATCTTCTGGCGTCAGTAATGATTTATGACTAAGTGGATGAACTGCGGGCAATACGCAAATTTCATTCAGCGTGATCAGTGTTTCTCTTTGTGTACCGGGTGGTGTTTGCAAATGTTCGGTCAGGCCAAGATCATGACGCTGAGCTGAGAGCCACTCTTCCAATAGCGGTGATTCTTGTGGAATGATGGTTAAATTAGCCTCAGGGTATTGGCGGGTGAAGTTGTGACAAACTTTAGGTAATAAGGATTGTGAAAATACCGGCAGGCAGGTAATAGAAAGTTGAGCGTGTTGAAATTTACGGATACTGTCAGCTGCATTCATGATTCTTTCAAGTCCATAATAAGAGCGCTGAACTTCTTCAAAAAGGCGTAATCCTTGTGCTGTCGGATGCAGGCGGCCTTTTACCCGGTCAAACAGTTTGAATTTTATCAGATGTTCGAATCGTGCTAATTCACGGCTGACGGTCGGTTGTGAAGTTTGTAATAAAACCGCCGCTTCTGTCAGATTTTTTGCCGTCATTACCGCGTGGAATATTTCAATATGGCGCCATGAACAAGCAAACATAGATGACTCCTTTAGTTGATAACTCTATATCACAGATGAATAGACTATAGCGAAACAGATATTTTTATTCCTGTTTTTTACTGCTAATAATGGGTTATCTGCTGATTTTGTGAGAGAACCCATAATGAGTACCTTTATCCGTAATAGTCGTTCTGATCTGATACCAGAAAATCTGAGCTGTCTGCCAGAAACGTATGGTGCTCCGTTATGGGTTTATGATAGCGAAACGATTATCCAAAGAATCAGAATGTTACGTCAGTTTGATGTGGTTCGGTTTGCGCAGAAAGCTTGCTCTAATACTCATATTTTGCGTCTTATGCGTGAGTATGGTGTGAAAGTTGATGCGGTTTCACTGGGTGAAATTGAGCGTGCTTTGCGGGCTGGGTTTCGTCCAGGCCAAGAAATGGCAGAAATCGTTTTTACTGCTGATTTGATAGATGTGCCAACGCTTAGACAGGTAACTGAACTGGATATTCCGGTTAATGCGGGTTCTATTGATATGCTGGAGCAGATTGGTCAATGTCAAAAAGGGCATCCGGTATGGTTGCGGATTAACCCTGGGTTTGGTCATGGTCATAGCCAGAAAACCAATACTGGTGGTGAAAACAGCAAACATGGTATTTGGTATCAGGATCTCCCACTGGCAATTGAGAAAATACGGCACTATGGATTGAAATTGCTTGGTTTGCATATGCATATCGGTTCTGGTGTTGATTATCAACACCTTGCGAGTGTGTGCGATGCAATGGTTGAACAGGTTATTCTCTGCGGTGAAGATATTCAGGCAATTTCAGCTGGTGGTGGTTTATCGACTCCTTATCGGCAGGGAGATGAACAGATCGATATCGCTCACTATTTTGGGCTGTGGGATGATGCCCGTAAAAGAATTGAGCAGCATTTGGGCCATAAAGTTGAACTGGAAATTGAACCGGGGAGATTTTTGGTTGCGGAATCCGGCATTCTGATGACAGAAGTTCGGGCTGTTAAACAGATGGGAAGCCGTCATTATGTGCTGGTGAATGCAGGATTCAATGATTTAATGCGTCCGGCAATGTATGGCAGTTATCACCATATCTCGGTTTTGCCTGCTGATGGGCGTCAGTTTGAACAGTTTCCATTGCAGGAAACGTTAGTCGCAGGTCCGTTATGTGAATCGGGTGATGTTTTCACTCAGGTTGAAGGTGGTGGGGTTGCGCCAAGAATGTTGCCACCTGTTCAGGTTGGCGATTATCTGGTTTTTCATGATACCGGTGCTTATGGTGCGTCAATGTCTTCTAATTACAATAGCCGTCCGCTTATCTCCGAAGTGCTGTTTATTAATGGTAAACCTCAATTGATTCGCCGTCGTCAAACGATTGACGAGTTATTAGCGTTGGAAGAGGTATCTTTTGCATCAGTGTCGTGAAATATGGGCGATACCCTAAGATATCGCCCTAGACCGTTGACTAAACCTATCCCTTAATCCTGTCAATCCAACAACGTTTCCTTAAAAAGCATTATAAAAAAAGGGATAAAACGGTTAATTTTGTAGGGTTTAAGCCCTGAAAAAAAGCATGATTATCCGAAAAAACATAAAGGAGTATCTTTATCTCATTAAGCTATTTACTGGCTGATTTATAAAGATATAAAGCGAATGTTATTAATGTTTTTTAAACGTAAAACACGATATTCCTGATGATTAAGTTTAATAAAAAGCAGGTGAAAAAGTGGTAAAAAAATCGTTAAAACCTTATGCCGATTAAACCCGGGCGTTAAAACAATGACTTTGAATAGTAATTGAAAACCTATCCATCATAAATCCATCAGTGTAAAATAAGAAACAAAAACCGACTTTGTTAATGCTTATGTTTCTTGGGGAAAAGAACAATAACAATATGAATAGGTTAATTAGATAATCTATTTTTCAAAAAGCATCGGCTTTAATAATGTTTTCAATCAGGGAATGAATTTTTTCATTAAACCATTAATCATGAAAAATGAGACTGTGATTTAACGCTAAAATCAATTTATATCGTTATTTTTCCAAGCTATTTTCACGCTCTGTTAACGTTTAAATACCTATAATCTTTCTGGCGGATTAATCCGCCAGACTTTTCATTATCGTTGATGTAATAAAGCGTTATTAGGATGTTATTTTACTAATTTCGGGATATCAACGCTGAAATCAATCCACGGGTTGGTGCCCAGTATCTCTGCACCGTCAACACTGGGTTCGTCATAGCGCATAACGAAATGCTTTGGTCCGTGGGCAAATGCCACGATCAATCCATCCTCAGCATCCAGAAACGCAGCATGCATTCCTAGCCCGGGATAGC
This sequence comes from Photorhabdus sp. RM322S, assembly GCF_042879395.1. Classification (NCBI taxonomy): domain Bacteria; kingdom Pseudomonadati; phylum Pseudomonadota; class Gammaproteobacteria; order Enterobacterales; family Morganellaceae; genus Photorhabdus; species Photorhabdus sp. RM322S. The sequence goes on along the minus strand of NZ_JBHFKW010000010.1, from coordinate 34,171 downwards.
TGAGACGCCAAGCAGGATCGCCAGCTTCCACACGTCCTACCGACAGCTTTGTAATCACGCCGTCTGGCAGACGGAAGAACCAAGTCCACGGTCCGCCAGCCACAACTGTCATGACTTCATCAATACCCATCCCGTCTTCAGCGCTGTTCACATGCAGTTTACCGAATTTTTCGAGAACAGTTTTTCTGGCTTCAGCCGAGATTGCTTTCATATCGTAAACTTTAGGATAAGGTGCAACACCGACTTCCGACGTTGACAGGAAACCGCCGCGGTGAGCTTCCGGCTGGCGACCAGCCAGTCGGATTTGTTCCAGAAGTTCTCCTCGGTGTAAAGGAAACAGCGAAATCAGTTTCTCGCTCTCTTCTTCCGTGAGCGCACGGGTTTTTGACGTTTCAAGAATAGGTCTGGCTTCTTCAGGGATCGGCGTTGTACTGACCAGAACCCCGATGGAAAATAAGACCTTGTTTACGTTTTCAATGCCAACGGTCGGCTGGCGTTCGTCAAGATAGGACAGAACAAGATTTTCTGATGTTGAAGTAACGGAACTGTTCATATCTACATCTCCTCAATTTTGATGTAACCGATAAGTTCATTTGCAGAACTGAGTATAGGGAGAGAGATAGTTTATTAAAACGCCTATTATGTGAAAACATTGTACACTGATAGTAAACAATTATCGGGTCTTCTCTGATTTGACCATGACTTTTTAAAACCGGTTGGCCTGGCATTTATTTCAACCGGAGATTTGCCATTTAAAATCACCGATCACTTTTCAGATATTCAGCAGGTTTTGTCTAGTGCATTTATAAGGAAATCGATAAAAGCCCTTGTCTTGTTAGAGCGTTCTTTGTGAAAGGGTTGTATGGCATAAAGTGCCTGCATGTCAGCTTCCCATTCCGGAAGTAGTCTGACAAGTTTGCCTGACAGCAGCTCATCAGTGACCAGTAATTCAGGCAGTAAAATCACACCATGTCCGGAAAGGGCTGCCTGTTTGAGTGCAAGCCCGTTATTCACCACATAGGTTCCGGGCTTAAGGTCAACGACTTTCACATCATTTTGATTGTGAAATACCCAGCGTCGTGGAGAAGAAGATAAACTGTAGACAAGACAGTTATGGGAAGTGAGATTTTCAGGGATGAGTATTTTTTCAGAAGCCTCAATATATGCTGGTGAGGCGCATAAGACTCGGGGTATTTTTATCAGTTTCCTGGAACGAAGGCTGGAGTCGCTTAGTTCACCTCCTCCACGTATCGCAACATCTATTCCATGCTCAATAAGATCGATATATTTATCAATCATGACAACTTCTACAGAAATACCGGGGTGAGTATGCATAAACTGGCATATCAGTGGATTTAATGCCTTTAGCCCCATAGACATTGGAATACTGACTTTTATCGAACCTGTCAGAGTGTGAGACGTTTCCATAACCGATAAGTCAGCATTCTCAAGCTCATCCAGAATGTTGCACACCTGATGATAGTAATTCCTGCCACTTGCGGTTATGTGCATGTTTCTGGTCGTTCGGTTAATCAGGGGGCTTTTGAGATGCTCTTCAAGCTGATTGATGTTTTTACTGACAGCAGCCTTGGATAAGCCCAGATCTTGGGCGGCGGCTTTGAAACTGCCTAGTTCCACAACACGCCGGAAGACGTTGATTGCTCTTAATTTGTCCATAAGCACCACTGTTGAATGAGTTTAACTGTCTTGTGTATCAATAAACTACGATAAAAAATTATGCTTAACCATTTGTTCAGTTATTGCAACTGAATCAGTTGGTTGCCGATCTGAGCCTCGACAAAGCTATGTTGAAGGATGTGCTGGTGTGACATTACAAGCGGATTGTCGTCTGTATCGTGAGTAGGGTGCTGTAGAGAGTAAATTTCATCTACTCTTTCAAAGGAAATATCGGATATTTTTGACTGTGTCTATTTTTTTGCGCAAAGCGAAATCCTACCTTGGCAACTCGGGACGATACCTTAAGGTATCGTCCCGTAATGACATCCATTCTTTAGTTGTCAGTATCAGGCCGCTTTCGTTTTTGGTTTTTTGTCCTGAACAGGAACCGCCAATGCTTCTGGTTCAAACTCATCGACATTAATAGAACGTAAACGGTTTGCTTCGGCACGCTTCAGAATTTCAGCCTCTTCTGGCGTAATCTTACATTCTGCCAGTGCCTGTTCTGCCAGTTTATCCAGGCCAGTAAAGCCAAGACGTTTACCCGCTTCGCGGCTTAGACGGGCGTGGATCGGTTCTGCGGCAATAATATCGTGCAGAGCTTCTTCCAATAATCCGTGAGGGTTATGTTCGCTCGGTGTCAGGAACTGACCACGGCCGATGCGATCACGGGTAGCGGAAGGCTGTTGTAAGAGCTGTGCCAGTTTGTGATCTAAATGGTCAGATGGCGCTGAATGCACACGTCCTAATGGGAAGACAATAGCACGCATCAGACCTGCAACCAGACGGTTCGGGAAGTTACGCAGTAAGTTGTCTATCGCCTGTTCTGCTTGATGCAGGCTATCCTGAACGGCCCAATGTACCAGTGGTAAATCTTCTTTCTGACGACCTTCATCTTCATAACGTTTTAAGGTTGCTGAAGCCAAATAGGTTTGACTCAGAACGTCGCCAAGACGGGCAGAGACACGTTCACGGCGTTTCAGGCTGCCACCTAATACCCCCATTGCCACATCTGATAACAGAGCCAGGTTGGCACTCTGACGGTTTAATTGTTGATAATAACGGCGGGTTGCATCATTAACCGGCGTGCTGCTGGTGCGGCCATTGGTCAGACCAAGCCAGAAGCTGCGTAACAGGTTACTGGCAACGTGACCGAGGTGGCTAAACAATGCCTTATCAAAATCTTTAATACGGTTATTTTCAACCGCGGCCATTTCATCAAGTACATAAGGATGACAGCGAATAGCTCCCTGACCATAAATAATCATGTTGCGAGTCAGAATATTAGCGCCTTCAACGGTAATGGCGATAGGTGCGCCCTGATAAGCGCGGGCAACGAAGTTGGATGGGCCAAGGCAAACACCTTTACCACCGGCAATATCCATTGCGTCAATAACTGAACGCTGGCCTCTGTGAGTACAATGATATTTCACAATAGCCGATAATACGGAGGGTTTCTCGCCCAGCATGATACCTGTTGTAGCAAGCGTTGAAGCGGCGTCCATCAGGTAAGCGTTACCGGCAATACGTGCCAGTGGCTCTTCAATCCCTTCCATTTTACCAATTGGCATTTTGAACTGACGGCGAATATAAGCGTATGCGCCAATCGCCATGGCAACACTTTTCAAACCACCCGTTGCGTTTGACGGCAGGGTGATACCACGGCCAACAGACAGACATTCAACCAGCATACGCCAGCCTTGCCCGGCCATTTTCGGTCCACCAATGATGTAGTCGATTGGCACAAAAATATCTTTACCGCGAGTCGGACCATTTTGGAATGGGATGTTCAGTGGGAAATGGCGATGACCAATTTCTACTCCCGGTACATTTGTCGGGATCAAGGCACAGGTGATACCCAACTCTTTTGTATCGCCCAGTAAATGGTCAGGGTCAGAGAGTTTGAAAGCCAGACCAAGTACGGTGGCGATAGGGGCAAGGGTGATGTAACGCTTGTTCCAGGTCAGACGCATACCCAGAATTTGTTCGCCTTGCCATTCTCCCATACAAACCACGCCTGTATCCGGGATAGCGCCGGCATCTGAACCGGCTTCCGGGCTGGTCAATGCGAAACATGGGATCTCTTCACCACGGGCCAGTCCGGGTAAATAACGGTTTTTTTGCTCATCGGTGCCATAATGTTGTAGTAATTCACCTGGGCCAAGCGAGTTAGGTACACCTACGGTGATGGCCAGAATGCCGGAAGTACCTGCCAGTTTTTGCAATACCCGTGCTTGTGCATAGGCTGAGAATTCCAGACCGCCATACTCTTTTTTAATAATCATGGCAAAGAAGCGGTGTTCTTTCAGGTAGTTCCATAACTCAGGTGGTAAATCAGCAAGTTCATGGCTTATCTGGAAATCATTGGTCATGCGGCAGGCTTCTTCTACCGGTCCATCCAAAAACGCTTGTTCTTCAGCGGTTAACTGAGGCTTTGGATAGTCATGCAATTTTTTCCAGTCAGGTTTGCCCCGGAACAGATCACCTTCCCACCAGGTAGTACCGGCATCAAGGGCTTCTTTTTCCGTGCGGGACAGACTTGGCATCACTTTACGGAAGGCTTTTAATGCCGGAACGGTGAGCAAGGAATGACGAATTGGCGAAAAATTCAGCGTGAACAGAATGATGGCCATGGGTAGCAACATCCAGTAGCTCCATGCATCAATAGCGCCCATCAAGACGGTATAGACAAGGAGCAGTAGGCTGCTGAGGCTGAGATTGACTTTGTGATAACAAAGTATCCCAAGCAATACTAAGAATAGAATGATACTCAATGTGGTCATAATAAAAGCTCCTGGTTAATCTCAGGGTAAGTCATCAGAGGTCTGACCTGTTGTGTTCTTCTTCTCTTTTTAGACCAGGAAGCTGTTTTTAGCAATATATTTACATCTTAATTACAATGCAGCTCACAAACTCGTGGTAATCGGAAGCGGATTAATTTCCCAGAAATGTGATGTTGTCTTCTTTCAAGGCCCTTGATCCGGTAAACTGCCATCCGGCATAACATTAAAGATTACCTGACTGAAGTGAGGAGCCTATGTATCAAGATCTGATCCGTAGTGAATTGAGTGAAGCCGCGGATACGCTGGCAAAGTTTTTAAGTCACGATGCAAATATTGAAGCGATTCAGAAAGCAGCGGTATTACTGGCTGATTCATTTAAAGCGGGTGGTAAGGTATTGTCCTGTGGTAATGGCGGTTCGCACTGTGATGCGATGCATTTCGCGGAAGAATTGACAGGCCGTTATCGCGAAAACCGTCCAGGCTATCCGGCGATTGCGATTTCTGATGTCAGCCATCTTTCCTGCGTCAGTAATGATTTTGGTTATGAATTCGTTTTTTCCCGTTATGTGGAAGCGGTCGGGCAAGCAGGGGATGTCTTGCTGGGTATCTCCACTTCCGGTAATTCCGGCAATATTATCAAAGCAGTTGAAGCTGCCCGTTTAAAAGGCATGAAAGTGATTACGCTGACAGGCAAAGATGGCGGTAAAATGGCAGGAACGGCGGATGTGGAAATTCGTGTGCCGCATTTTGGCTATGCAGATCGTATTCAGGAAATTCATATCAAAGTGATTCATATCCTGATTCAACTTATTGAAAAAGAGATGGTTAGAGCTTGATTTTACAGGCTACAGAGGTGGGCAATGTGTGAGTTACTTGGCATGAGTGCAAATGTGCCAACAGATATCTGCTTTAGTTTACGTGGTCTGATTCAGCGTGGCGGTCATACCGGACCCCATAAAGATGGTTGGGGGATCACTTTTTATGAGGGGCGGGGCTGTCGCACATTTAAAGATCATCAACCAGGTTACCATTCACCCGTTGCCCGTTTTGTACAAGAGTATCCGATTAAATCCAGAGTGGTGATCTCGCATATCCGGCAGGCTAATCGGGGTAATGTTGCGTTGGAAAATACCCACCCTTTTATCCGTGAGATGTGGGGGCGCAATTGGACCTATGCCCATAATGGGCAACTTAAGGGTTATCGGTGGCTTAAAACCGGTCAATATCGCCCAGTCGGGCAAACTGACAGTGAACATGCTTTTTGCTGGATTTTACATCAACTTTCACAAAAATATCCAAGGACGCCCTCTAACTGGCCTGCGGTTTTTCGTTTTATTGCCTCACTGGCGGATGAACTCAGGAAAAAGGGGGTATTCAATATGTTGCTGTCAGACGGGTGTTTTGTGATGGCATATTGTTCAACCAACCTTTATTGGATTACCCGTCGGGCACCGTTTGGAAAAGCAAAACTTCTCGATCAGGATGTTGAAATTGATTTCCAGCAGCACACTCAGCCAGATGATGTCGTTTCTGTCATTGTCACTCAGCCTTTAACCGGCAATGAGTCCTGGAACCGGATCGCGCCGGGTGATTATGCGCTATTTCATCTTGGTGAGCGCATATTGTGATTGATTCTGCAAAGGTGGCGATTTATAAGGTGTTGCGTTAACCGTATATTGACCATTAATAACGCTAATTGCTGCTGGTCGGTTATTTTTGACAAAATATTCATAGGCCGGTTGTAATTGCAACCAAAACAGATAATGGGAGGATGAGCGGTGGCGTAACATATTCTGCGGTGTCATTCTGAATGGGTAAATGCTGATATCAATTTCATACTGTCCGCGCAATAATGCATTTTCTGCATAATGGTAGATCTCATCCATGTAACCGTTAGTCATCGCGTAACAACCGACAGATTTACACTCGCCGTGGATCATTAAATGGTTGCCGGAATAGCCTCTGGATTTATCGTATTCATTTGGAAAACCGAGATTAATAGATCGGTAATACCGACTATTTGGATTGAGCTGACGGGTTTTCACACGATAAAAACCTTCTGGGCTTTTCAAATCACCTTCTGTGGTTTTGGGGCCGAGGCCACCAGAGTAATTGCAAATGGGGTAGCTTTTAGCCAGTTGGTAGTTTCCATGATTATTTTTAGTGTAAAGCTCCAGTATCCGCTCTTCTTTGAATATTTGGATAAAGAGGGGAGAGCCGGGTGGCGTGGGGGAGCTTGGCTTAAATTTAACTAAAGTATCCTGAGCGTAGACAGGTAGGAGTGAACTAAAAGACAACAATGTTATTACAGCAAATATAGCAGTTTTTTTCATGTGACTACCGTATAGAGATGTCGTGGGCTAACCTGGAATTTAGCTTAAGATTGCCATGAGTGATCGACTTTGTGAATAAAAAATAATAACGATGGCTTTATCCTGCAAAGTGATCATGAGATCAAAAAATAATCAGCCGTCGGGAAAGGTGATACAATAGTTCGTTTTTTGCGATCTGTTAATGGGTTAGGGCCAAAGTTATTCCTGTTTGCTTGAACTAAATCACTTGATTAGTCCGACAGTCGAAGAAGGGAGATGTTAAAATTACCGCCTTGAGATTAAAAGAAAATCGTAACAATTATTGGAGAATTATAACCTGGGCACGATCCGTGACTTAAGGGGTTTTTTATAGAGTGGCTATGTTACCACCAGGTAATCTGTAGCATATGATTTAATTGATAAACTTGTGCAAATCTTATGATTAAAATTAAAAAAGGACTCGACCTCCCGATTGCAGGAGCGCCTGCTCAAGTGGTAGAAGACGGTCCGACAATTCGCCATGTAGCACTGCTGGGTGATGAGTATGTTGGAATGCGTCCTTCTATGTTGGTTAAGGAAGGTGAGCATGTTAAGAAAGGCCAGATTCTTTTTGAAGATAAAAAGAATCCAGGGGTAGTTTTCACCAGTCCGGCCTGTGGGCAGGTAGTTGCGATCAATCGTGGTGAGCGACGTGTTTTTCAGTCAATCGTGATTGAAATAACGGGAGACGATCAGGTTGATTTTGACCGTTATGATCGTTGCCAACTTGTTCAGTTATCCCGGGAACAAGCAGAAAAGAATCTGATTGATTCCGGATTATGGACTGCACTGCGTACCCGCCCGTACAGTCAAAGCCCTGCTCCCGGTTCTTCGCCGAAAGCAATTTTTGTAACAGCAATGGATACCCAGCCCTTGGCTGCAAATCCACAGGTGGTTATCGCTACCGAAGAACAGGCTTTCGTTGATGGTCTGAATGTGCTGACCAGATTAACCGAAGGTAAAGTTCATGTTTGCCACGGTGCAGGAAGCTTGCCGAATGCCGGTAATAATGCACAAATCACTTATAATCAGTTCTCTGGTCCACATCCTGCGGGGCTTGCTGGAACTCACATCCACTTTATTGAACCCGTCAGCGCGACTAAAACGGTATGGTACTTGGGATATCAGGATGTGATTGCTATCGGTAAGTTATTCACTACCGGCACACTTTATACTGACCGCGTTATTGCACTGGCAGGACCACAAGTTGAGAAACCGCGTCTTATGCGTACCTGCCTGGGGGCAGACCTGCTTGAGTTGACTCAGGATCAATTGAAAGTGGGTGAAAACCGTATTATTTCAGGTTCTGTATTATGTGGTACCCAGTCAGATGAAGTTCGTCACTATCTCGGCCGTTTCCACACTTTAGTTTCTGTTTTACGTGAAGGCCGTGAAAAAGAGCTGTTTGGTTGGATCATGCCGGGTGCCGATAAGTTTTCTGTTACCCGTACCACTATTGGTCATTTCCTGAAAAATAAGCGTTTTGCTTTTTCAACCACAATGAATGGCGGTGAGCGCTCTATGGTGCCAATCGGTAACTACGAGCGTGTTATGCCTTTGGATATTATGGCAACGCATTTGCTGCGGGATCTGCTTGCAGGTGATACCGATAGTGCTCAGGCACTGGGTTGTCTGGAGTTGGATGAGGAAGACCTGGCACTTTGTACCTATGTCTGTCCCGGCAAATATGAATATGGTCCGGTATTGCGTGAAGTGCTGACTAAGATTGAGCAGGAAGGATGATCCATGGGCCTGAAAAACTTTTTTGAAAAAATTGAGCACCACTTTGAGCCCGGGGGAAAATTAGAAAAGTATTACCCGCTGTATGAAGCGGTAACGACGATTTTCTATACATCAGGCACAGTCACTTCTGGCCGTGCCCATGTCCGTGACGCTATCGATCTAAAACGTATGATGATCACGGTATGGCTGGCGGTATTCCCGGCAATGTTCTGGGGAATGTATAACGTTGGTCAACAGGCGATCCCTGCACTGTATCATTTATACAGTGGCGCAGAACTGCAACAGCTGCTGGCATCTGACTGGCACTATCGTGTTGCTCAGTTCTTTGGCGCATCACTGACACCAGATGCGGGTTGGGGCAGCAAAATGTTGCTTGGTGCAACCTACTTCTTACCTGTTTACGCTGTTGTATTCGCTGTTGGCGGCTTCTGGGAAGTCCTGTTTGCCGTTATCCGTAAACATGAAATTAACGAGGGATTCTTCGTTACCTCTATTCTGTTTGCGTTGATTGTTCCGCCAACGATTCCCCTGTGGCAGGCAGCGTTGGGTATTACATTCGGTGTTGTGATTGCGAAAGAGGTCTTCGGCGGTACCGGTCGTAATTTCCTGAACCCGGCACTGGCCGGCCGTGCATTTCTGTTCTTTGCTTATCCTGCACAGATTTCAGGTGACTTGGTATGGACGGCGGCTGATGGTTTCTCCGGTGCGACTCCGTTGTCTCAGTGGGCTGCCGGTGGTAGTCAGGGATTAGTCAATACAGTTACCGGTCAGCCTGTTACCTGGATGGATGCTTTTATTGGCAATCTTCCGGGTTCTATTGGTGAAGTCTCTACGCTGATGATTTTCATTGGCGGTGCGATCATTCTGTTTACCCGCATTGCTGCATGGCGCATTGTCGCTGGTGTCATGTTGGGTATGGTGGCAACCTCCTACTTGTTTAATGCTATCGGTTCAGACACTAACCCGCTGTTTGCTATGCCGTGGTACTGGCACATGGTTCTGGGTGGTTTCGCTTTTGGTATGATTTTTATGGCAACAGATCCGGTATCCGCCTCATTTACTGATAAAGGTAAATGGTGGTACGGCATTCTGATCGGTGTGATGTGTGTTCTGATCAGGGTCGTTAACCCGGCATACCCGGAAGGCATGATGCTGGCGATTCTGTTCGCCAACCTGTTTGCGCCATTGTTTGATTATCTGGTAGTACAGGCCAATATTAAGCGGAGAAAAGCCCGTGGCTAATGATAAACCAAAAAATAATGACAGCATCGGCAGAACGTTTATCGTTGTTTTTGTGCTATGTCTCGTTTGTTCAATTGTTGTAGCAGGTTCTGCGGTAGGGCTGAAATCTCAGCAACAGGAACAAAAACTGCTGGATAAACAGCGTAACATTCTCGATGTCGCCGGGTTATTAACCCCTAAAATGAGTATTGATGAGCTTAAAGAAACGTTCAAAAGCCGTATTAAAACTGAACTACTGAATCTGGATACGGCAACGCTTGAAAAGAATCATAGCAAGTTTAACCTGAATGATGCGTTGCGTAGTGATGATACCAGTATCGCATTACCTCCTGAGAAGGATCTGGCGAAAATCCGCCGTCGCGCCAATATGGCGGAGATCTATCTGGTGAAGGATGAACAGGGTAAAACCAGTGAAATCGTTCTGCCGGTTTATGGTTCTGGTCTGTGGTCTGTTATGTATGCCTTTATCTCTGTTGATGTGGATGGCAAAACTGCCCGCGGGATTACCTATTATTCACATGGAGAAACCCCGGGGTTGGGGGGTGAGGTCGATAATCCACAATGGCGTAAAAAGTGGATAGGTAAAAAACTGTATAACGATGAAGGCCATCCGGCGATCAAAATTGTCCGTGGCGGTGCTGCTGCTGATAATCCTTATGGTGTTGATGGCCTATCCGGTGCGACTCTGACCTCTGCTGGTGTGCAGAATATGTTTAATTTCTGGTTAGGGGATAACGGTTTTGGTCCGTTCCTGAAAAAAGTACGCGAAGGAGCGTTGAAAGATGGCTGATAGTAAAGAAATAAAACGCGTCCTTCTCGGACCACTATTGGATAACAACCCGATTGCATTGCAGGTTCTGGGGATCTGTTCCGCGCTGGCGGTAACAACCAAACTGGAAACTGCGTTGGTGATGACAATCGCCGTGACGTTGGTTACCGCATTTTCCAGCTTTTTTATCTCATTGATCCGTCATTACATCCCCGGTAGTGTACGAATCATTGTACAGATGGCGATTATTGCATCATTGGTTATCGTAGTAGATCAGATTTTGCAGGCCTATGCGTATGAAATTTCCAAGCAACTGTCTGTATTTGTTGGTCTTATCATTACTAACTGTATCGTGATGGGGCGTGCAGAAGCTTATGCTATGAAGTCTCCACCTATTGAGAGCTTTATGGATGGTATCGGTAATGGCTTGGGGTATGGCGTTATTCTGGTACTGGTTGGTTTTCTGCGTGAGTTGTTTGGCTCCGGCAAATTGTTCGGTATTACCGTGATGGAATCCGTACAGAATGGTGGCTGGTATCAGCCTAATGGCTTGTTCCTGTTAGCACCTAGCGCGTTTTTCATTATTGGTATGCTGATTTGGGGTCTGAGGACTTTGAAACCGGCGCAGGCTGAGAAGGAGTAACTGACAACATGGAACATTTTATAAGCCTGTTTGTCCGTGCCGTCTTTATTGAGAATATGGCGTTGGCTTTCTTCCTCGGTATGTGCACTTTTTTGGCCGTATCGAAAAATGTCACGACAGCGTTTGGTTTAGGCATTGCAGTAACGGTAGTTCTCGGGATCTCTGTTCCTGCCAATAACCTCGTTTATAACTTTGTCTTGCGTGACGGTGCATTGGTTGAAGGGGTTGATCTCAGCTTCCTGAACTTTATTACGTTTATTGGCGTGATTGCTGCATTAGTGCAGATTCTTGAAATGATCCTTGATCGTTATTTCCCTTCACTCTATAACGCGCTCGGCATCTTTTTGCCACTGATTACGGTTAACTGTGCGATTTTTGGTGGTGTTTCTTTCATGGCGCAGCGTGACTATAACTTTTCTGAATCCATCGTGTATGGCTTTGGTTCAGGTATAGGCTGGATGCTGGCAATTGTTTTGCTAGCTTCTATCCGTGAAAAAATGAAATATGCTGATGTTCCGGCAGGTCTGAAAGGATTGGGGATCACCTTTGTCACCACGGGTTTGATGGCATTGGGTTTTATGTCCTTCTCTGGTGTGCAGTTATAAAGGCGAGAAGCGTTCATGGATATAATAATTTTAGGCGTAGTGATGTTTACCCTGATTGTGTTGGTACTAACGGCCCTGATTTTGTTCGCAAAATCAAAGTTAGTTAACACCGGGAATATTAAAGTTGAAGTTAACGGTGATCCGGAAAAGAGCTTTACCGCTCCTGCCGGTGATAAGTTGCTGAATATGTTATCAAGCCAGGGCATTTTTGTCTCTTCTGCCTGTGGTGGCGGTGGCTCTTGTGGTCAGTGCCGTGTAAAGATTAAAGATGGTGGTGGTGATATTCTGCCAACAGAGCTTTCCCACATTAGTAAGCGTGAAGCGAAAGAGGGTTGCCGTCTGGCTTGTCAGGTTAATGTAAAACAGGACCTGAAAATCAAATTACCGGAAGAGATATTTGGTGTTAAGAAATGGGAGTGCGAAGTTATCTCCAACGATAACAAGGCCACTTTCATCAAAGAGCTAAAACTGAAAATCCCTGATGGGGAAGTCGTGCCTTTCCGTGCTGGTGGCTATATTCAGATTGAGGCTCAACCACATACGGCTCGCTACGCAGATTATGACGTGCCGGAAGAGTACCGCGAAGACTGGGATAAATTTAACTTGTTCCGTTTTGTCTCTGAGGTGAAAGAACCGACGATTCGTGCTTACTCCATGGCAAACTACCCAGAAGAACACGGCATTATCATGCTTAACGTTCGGATTGCGACGCCGCCGCCAAGGGATTCGGAAGCGCCGCCGGGAATGATGTCTTCTTATATCTGGTCACTGAAATCCGGTGATAAAGTGACTATTTCTGGTCCATTCGGTGAATTTTTCGCAAAAGAGACTGATGCGGAAATGATTTTCATCGGTGGTGGTGCGGGTATGGCACCCATGCGCTCTCATATTTTTGATCAGCTTAATCGATTGAATTCAAAACGTAAGATCAGCTTTTGGTATGGCGCTCGTTCTAAACGTGAAATGTTCTATACCGAGGATTTCGATCAGCTGGCGGCTGAAAATGAAAACTTTACCTGGAATGTGGCTCTATCTGATGCATTGCCTGAAGACGACTGGGATGGTTACACCGGCTTTATCCACAATGTTTTGTTTGAAAACTATTTGAAGGACCATCCGGCTCCTGAAGATTGCGAATTCTACATGTGTGGACCTCCGGTAATGAATGCCGCAGTGATCAAGATGTTAAAAGATCTTGGTGTTGAGGATGAAAACATCATGCTGGATGATTTCGGTGGCTGATAGGCCATAAACGGTTTGATTTAATGCTGGTGCCCACAATTTGTGGGCGCTGGTGGTTCAGAAAGGGTAATGAATTGTGCGTAAAAAGATAAGTAGCTGGATAGCGTTAATGTTTGCAGTGCTGCTGTTGGTTGCATGTGATGGCCAGGAGCAGCAAAATATTCATGGGCAAACGATGGGGACTTATTACTCCATTAAATTTGTCACTGGCTCGTCGGCTCCCTCGCCAGAAATTTTGCAAAAAGAGATTGATCGTCTGCTGGAAGAGGTTAACGACCAGATGTCAACTTATCGCCCTGATTCTGAATTGAGTCGTTTTAATCAAAGTCGTGAAATTAATAAGCCATTCCCTGTATCGCCGGCGACAGCAAAAGTGGTCAAAGAGGCGATCCATATTAATAGATTAACGGATGGTGCATTGGATATAACGGTGGGGCCGTTGGTTAATTTATGGGGTTTTGGCCCTGAAGGCCGTGTGACGAAAACGCCTTCTGAAAGTGAACTGGAAAAACGTCGAGAATTGACGGGGATTGAGAAACTGGCGGTGGAAGGCAATAATCTGATTAAAACAGTGCCGGAGCTGTATGTCGATTTGTCATCTATTGCTAAAGGTTATGGTGTAGATGTTGTTGCTGAATATCTGGAATCGCAGAATATCAACGGTTATATGGTTGATATTGGTGGTGAAGTTCGTACATCAGGCCATAATGGTAAAGATCTGCCATGGCGGATTGCGATTGAAAAGCCTTCTGATACCGGAATGGAACAAAGTGCTCAGGAAGTGATAACACCTGGAAATATGTCGATTGCCACTTCTGGCGATTACCGTAACTATTTTGAACAAGATGGTGTGCGCTATTCACACACGATTGATCCAAAAACAGGTGCTCCTATTTCGCATAATCTGGTCTCTATTACTGTAGTTGCGCCAGTTTGCATGAGTGCTGATGGGCTTTCTACCGGGTTAAATGTGTTAGGGCCGGAAAAAGGATTGAAAGTTGCAGAAAGCTTGAATATCCCGGTTTTTATGATTGTAAAAACAAAAAATGGTTTTGAAGAGCGTTACAGTAAAGCTTTTGAGCCGTACTTACAGAAAAATCAATGAGAGGGGGAGAAGGGCGTGTTGACCGTATTTATTGCAACTTTCATCTTTTTCCTGCTGGTTTTTGCGGGAATGTCGTTAGGTTACATGATTAAACGTAAGAGCATACAAGGGAGCTGTGGTGGTTTAAGCAGTATTGGCGTTGAGAAAGTATGTGATTGCCCAGAACCTTGTGATGCCCGTAGGAAACGAATGGCGCGTGAAGCAGCCCGGCAGGTTCAGTTAGAGAAGCATCGGATTATCTGAGTTTAATAAATCGGCGGAATTCTCCTTCCTGAATGCTAATTGAGAGCAGAGCGAACTTTTAGTATTTGGGGGGGAGATGGATATAAAAAGTGGATTGAATGGATATTTAAGCGTTAACAAGGCACGAAAATGATTTGAAAAGTAGCGACATGTTACATCGCATCTACCCTTTTTATCATTTCTATTGCAACAGTCATAGGCATGAACAGTTTACTCTTTGTCTGAGGAAACTCCTCAAATCCTACATTCATATACAGTTTTTTGGCTATGTCGTTCTTAGCATCGACGATAATCATCGGGGTGGGAAAACACCGAATGAATTATTTAAGGGAATACGAACATGTTTACTTCCAGATTAACGATGTTGCACTTATTATGTGAATCTACCTAATATTAATCACATAGCTTAATATCTTTTAAATAGGTATTAGGTGACATCCAGGATATTCTTTCACATACCAAATAATTCTCGCTTTTTAATTTATAATCCACATGAAAAGATAGGGGGAAACTCGAAAAAAATGAGATGACAGTTATCATTCCAAAATAGTTAATAAAATTATCGTGATATTTTTGGCAACAGCCAGTTATATTAAATAAAATAATAAAAATCATAAAATACGAAAGCAGAGGAAAAGAAAAAAATAGTATAAAAACATGACCTGAGTATATTATTTTATCTTCCATTCTAATTAAGGAAAATAAATTTTCTCCGGTCGAAAAGAAAGTAAATAACGTTAAAATAAGAAAAGAAAAGAAAAAGAACCGATGATATGTATAATCTTTTTTATTTACCATAATTCACCCAGCTATTAATAAATTAAATACAATAATATTAATCACATAACTTAATATCTTTTACATAGGTGTTAGGTGACATCCAGGATATTCTTTCACATACCAAATAATTCTCGCTTTTTAATTTATAATCCACATAAAAAGATAGGGGAAAACTCGAAAAAAATGAGATGACAGTTATCATCCCAAAACAGTTAATAAAATTATCGTGATATTTTGGGCAACGGCCAGTTATATTAAAGAAAATAACAAAAATCATGCTATATGAAAGTAGAGGAAAAGAAAAGAATATTATGAAAACATGACCTGAGAATGTTATTTTCTCATCCATTTTAATTAAAGAAATTAAATTTTCTCCAGTTAAAAAGAAACCTGATAGCGCTAAAATAAAAATAGCAAAAGCACCGATAATATGTATAATCTTTTTTTTATTTACCATGATTCCCCCAGTTATGAAGAAATTGATTGAAATTAGCTTCTGGTGTTCTTGGTTTTCTCTCCATTTCTTTTTTGATCAAATTAATCACAGTTTCACTGATTTTAAATTTTTTATCTAATGAATTAAGTATAGATACCGTTGCAACACCTATAGCAAGCATAATACCAGCCACAGCAATTACACTACCACCTGTTACAAAGAAAACTGAAAGGACAGTTCCTACAACCCAGGAAGCAAAAGCCCCTACTGCCGCCTTAGCCAGATCTACTGCAATATTGCCTAAGAAATCAGCCAGTGTGTATTCATCCTTAAAGATGTATTCAACCGCTCGATAAGCTGAGGCAAATAATATATTGAATTTAATTCCCTTAACTATGCCACTATTTATTCCCTGCTGCCCTATCCCCATAGATATCATCTTCATGTTAGAAGCGCTGTATCTTGAAGCGGTGATGATTTTTCTAAGCCCCGCATGACCTGAGATTTTAATATATCTTTGCCCATTTTTACCAACATACTCTGTGGCTTTAATCCCTAGCCTTTTAAATTCTCCGACTACATTTGTAAAGTCAAAAGCGTCACGTATATTACCTGCATAGGGTGATATGGGATCGGCAACCGAAAACATTTTCCTCATAAATGGGCTTTTTGGTTTTGGAGAATCAATATCCTCTAAAACATTTTTCGCCTCCTCTAAGGATAGCAGTGCAATATACGTTGTATTCTCGTTTAACTGTTTATCAAGACCAATAGCATCAAAGAACTGATATTGGGGTTTTAAGTGATTAATCCCAACATTACCTGTTAGAAAATCCCCCATATAGCCTTCCCAAGAGGGCCTGTATCTTTTATATGTCATCGTGAAGTTTCCTTTAATATTCTTAAAATCAAAAATCGTTACATCGGTATTTAACGGATGGAGTTTTCAATTTGAGTATAACATCATTGTGTAAAAAAAAGCCACATCGGTTGCATAATAGCAAAATGCTGGATAAGCGCAATGTGTCAGCCGTTTTATTCCTGCATCATAATGGCTCAAATCATCCCTGATGGGATAACACGATAGACTTAACCCTTTTAAAAGCTCGGATTTCTATAATGCTTAAAACTGAGTAACAGAACGAAGCCCCAAAATCTGATTTAACCTGACAAGACGGGAATGAATATAAGTGTGGAAATGAAAAAATGCTTTAAATTTTGTTTATTAAATCTAATCATTATGGTTTTAATCCTGTTAAACATTATTGTTCTTTTTCCGTCATGAGGTTAACCCTATTAAATGTTTTAATATAATTTCATATTTTTGTCTTGCAAACGGGATGCTCTCCAGCAGGACTGCTATGTGTGTCCCCAGGGAGAAAAGTTGATTTATAAAACGACCGGCCGGGAGGGATACCGGCATTATCAAGCTGCGATGGATATCTGCGAGTATTGCCCGAAACGCGCGTCCTGTACGCAGGCCAAAGGGGGCAAAACGATCACCCGTCATGTCTGGGAGGACAGTAAAGAGCAGGCCAGGGAAAACCGGCTAACGCTGTGGGGTAAAAAAACCTACAAACGGCGAAAGGAGACGATAGAACGCAGTTTTGCGGATGCGAAGCAGCATCATGGGCACCATTATGCCCGTTTTCGGGGGTTGCTGAAAGTGCAAATAAGTGTCTTTTGGCGGCAACGGCCCAAAATATCAAGAAGATAGCCTTGCTGGTCGCAATGCTATGTTATTTTTATCTCTGGAGGGCGAGTAGAGTCAATGCAGCAGGAGCCAAAATACTCCCCTGCCGGGTGATAAAACCGGATAAATGAGAAAATGGGTGGCATGATCCTTCATCATGAAAGAAACACGCCTCGTGATTTTCAGGGAGGTTTGTCAGCAGTCTGAGAGCAACTACCAGGTTGCTCTTACCAGCATGTGAGTGAATTCAACCGGCCTGAAAAACAAATCGTCCGCCTAAAATAGCAGCATAGCGATTGAGTGTTCCCAACTGAGGATCAACCTCTCCTCTTTCCAGTCGGCTGATATTCTGTTTCTGGGTTCCCATCCGACAGGCAACATCTTCCTGAGTCATTTTGCAGGCTTTGCGCGCCAGTTTGAGTTGCTGGACAAGAGCCTTGCGAGCCTGAAGATCATCCCATGCCTCCAGCCCTTCAGTTGTTGCCAGGAGCTCAGCCTTAACATCAGACAGCGTAACGAAATCGTAATCATCTCTGTTCATTTTCATTCCAGCATCCTCTTTACCACTTTCATTCGTTCCCGGGACAGTTCCAGTGACGTTTTAGGTGTCTTCTGGGTCTTTTTCTGCAGAACATGTACTACAAAAATTTGTCTGCCCGTATGAAAGAAGAAAAATCCACGCGCAATACCTTCACGGGCACTTACTCTCAACTCTTTCAGTCCATTGCCTACATCCCTCACTCTTGGTTCCCTGAGCTCCGGCCCTGAATTTTCGAGTTCTTCCATTGCATCAACAAGCGCGACCTGTAACCTTACAGGAAGTTTCCCTAACTCCTTACGGGCGGCGCCAATTACCGTTACGGTAAATTTCATATCAGCATCCTTGTAATCATATACGATGATTTTATTCCATCAAAACAAAGCAATCAACAATGATTACTTTCAAACATGACTTATCTGATATTCCCCAGTTTGTTTGGTACATAGAGACGTTCACGGGCCCGGATAACCTCGGGTGTATCCCGAACAATCGCCGCCAAGTTCAACACAATGGTGAATAATGATTTGCCGCCATAACGCAACCAGTCCAGCTCGGCCAGAGAAGGAAAACGGGACTGCCATTGCCAGAACATCGTCAGCCAGTCCGTCTCTTTCAGGTCCGGATGCCTCTTATTCCACTGGCTGAAGGTATCCGGGCTCTGGAAATTCAGGTCAAGGGTGGCCAGCTGCACAACGCGATGATACTGAACGGCCTCCTGCTCGAGAGCATAAAATCTATGGTCATCCCCGTTTTTGCAACACTGATTTTGATTAATGATATGCTTGATTTTTTTCTAGATTTTAAAACCACACTTGTTGACAAAATACTGGTTTTTTATTTGGCATTTGGTTTTTTTCACTATTTCATTGCTAAGAATGAAACTGTATTTTATGAAACGTAAAATTCGTTAAAAAGAAAACTGAAACCTGCCATTATCCGTAAAATATTTACAATAACGCCTATTTCAAGAATATCTAAAAAAACTCCCTTATAAGTATTATCGGTTTAAAATTCACTATTTAAATTGGTTGAATGGGAGGCATTTTACAACAACTACAAACCACATGGTGATTTGAAAAGTAAAATGCCTTATGAGACTCTTATTGAAAAAATAAGAGCTTAAAAATATTCTGTCAGGTGAAATTAGGAATCTCACATTTGAGATATTCGCTTATCTTTGATTTCAGATTTAGCACCTTTAATTAAAGTAGGCAATATAGGTATATTTTGCTGACTTATTTGTTGCTCAATATGCTGTACCACATAGGCGGCATCCTGATTAATCCCCAGAAAACGTCCAGAACCCCATGTATATAACCATGGCAAACCAATAAATGTGACATTCGGATCGATGGTAATACCTCGGTCATGTTTTGGATAACCATTGGCTTGAAAAATATCTAAATTAAGCCATGAATAATCTGGTCTAAAACCAATAGACCAAATCACGGAAGTAATATTTTCTTTTGCTAAATCAATGTGTGTGATTTCCTGCTCAGGCTGCCAAACAGGTTGATACACCGATGCAGGTTCATCGGTTGCAATACTGTTTCTCTCTAAATACTCATCAATCGAGGCATTAATGCGATTATAAGTGTCATCGGCACGGTTCAGGTTTTCTGATAAATCTGGTCTAAACCGGAATTGACCCTCTTTAAAGTCATCAAAATGTCCGAACAGTTGCATACCTTCTAAGGCAAATTTACGCAGGTCAATATCACGCCCACCATCACGCCCTGTGACATAGTGGTTGGTACTGTTACGTACTTCTTCACTATAACGATGATTGTTGACAGTAGTTTCGTAATAATCCATATCAAACAGCCATTTCACCACATCTTTACCGCGATAGAAGCGAGCGCAACGTGGTGCATTGCCCGTCGATAAATAGACTTTTTTGCCTGCCAGATGTAAATCTTCGGCAATCTGTGCACCGGATTGCCCTGACCCGACCACCAACACCGCTCCTTCAGGCAGTTGATCTGCATTTAAATACTCTTCCGAATGCATCACTTTCACATGCTTAGGCAAGGCATCGCTTAGTTTTGGATAAATCGGAGTGTGATACCCACCTGCGGCAACGACAAGCTGTTTGGCTGTAGTGGTACCGTGATTGGTTTTAATGACAAACTCATGTGCCGCCACTTTTTTCACCTGTTCTACCTGAATATTTAAAATGGCGGGAGGGTTAATTTTTTCAATAAATTCGTCAAGATACTCCACAATCTCAGGCTTAGTCATAAAGCCGTCAGGATCTTTTCCCTGATAAGGATGTTCAGGTAATAGACACTGCCAGTTCGGTGTCACCAAGGTAAAATTATCCCAACGTTTACGGCGCCAGCTATGGGTTAACTCGGATTCTTTTTCCAATACCACATGGTCAATGCCTGCTTTTTGCAAATAATGGCTGATAGATAAACCTGCTTGACCACCACCAATAATCACCACATCATAATGTGGCTGTAACATTTGATTTTGGATATTTAACATGGAACATCCCTCTCATTGATTCGTCATTTCAATAACTTCAATTTGATCTTCCGGGCTTGGCCCGAAGAATTTGGCTTGGCGTTTGATCATTGCCAGAGTATCCATGGCCGAACTACAGACAAAGCCATAACGTGCCTGTACCCTTTCCGATGCGGCATTCAGGCCATTTTCAACCTGATGTAAGAACTGCGTACTTGGGTAACGTTGACCAATGGACAGATATTCATAAATCACCGTTGAGGGTGAGTAATATTGAATCAGCTCCCCATCAGGCCATTTCACGGTAAAATTCACACTGGGCATAACATCGACTCCTGCTGATTTTTAGCCTCAATCTGTATGGATTGAGTCTGTAACTTTGTTAAAACGTCGGCATAACAAAAACCGGTAAACATTCGGTTGTTAAAATCCCAAAATATGTCGTATTGCTGTTGCTGCTGCACGGCAACCTCACCACTGACATTGGTTTCACCAATCACCGCGCAGGCAATGTTCTGGCAGTGAAACAGCTCGATAATTTCTTCACATTCATTTGCATCGGCAGTCAGTAAAAAACCAAAACTGGGGAAAATTTGTAGCCATTTAAACCAGTCCACATCGTCAGGTTTAGGAATGGCATCTAAGTTGATATGTGCCCCCGATGCCGTAGCTTCGAGCAGCATCAACAAACTGCCTAAAATGCCGGCATTGCTAATATCACGGGCGGCATGAACCCGATTTGCCTCTGCCAATTGCGGCAATAAGGCAATTTGTGACTGTAAAATGTGGTCAGGCACCCGTTCAAAGCATTTCCAATAAGTGGTATTGGCGTGGAATTGCCCTTGCAAATTTAACGCGATCAGAATTTTTTGTTGTGGTTTGACATGCAACACCGAGAGTAGTTTTCGCGCTATGCCTTGAATCGCAACAGATAAAGTGGGCTGATAAACGACGGCAAGATTGGTATGCCCACCGACCAATGGCACATCATAAGCACGACAAGCATCCTGCATACCTTGCATTAACAACTGGGCATGTTCGCTACTGGTATGCCAAAAACTATTTACTACGGACAATGCCCGACCACCCATGGCTGCAATATCACTGATGTTCGCCATTACCGCTGACCATCCGGCAAAATAAGGGTGATTGGTCACAAAACTGGGTAGCATGCCTTCACAGGCGTGCAATACATATTGACCATTTAGCGGCAGTGCCGCCGTGTCATCTCCGGGATAGGCATATAAGCTATCCAATGAATCCACATGGCAAGTTGTATTGACTGAAACCGTGTGAGCAATCGCCTGCTTGGATTGCATAGCGGGTGTCTGTTTTAACATTTCGAGTAGTTGATTGAGCTCCATCATTGCGTCTCCTTCTGCATATAGGCTTGCAGCGGGATATGCTGTAAAGGATAGTTTTCAATCCGTGCCTGCATCAACACATGTGGAATATTGGCAACGGTCAACTGATGCAAACTATCCCAACATAACCTTTTGAAATAGCGTTCATTTTGACTTTGCACAGTGGCTAAAAAAGTACGGCATCCCAAGTTCTTGGCGGTTGATACCGCAGTATTGATTAATGCTTTACCAATGATATGGCGACGTCGATATAAAGGCTCTACGCATAAACGCCCGCCATACCATGTCTGTTCGCCATCAGGGAAAATCCGCACTGCACCAATCACCCGGTCATGCTCACCAAACATTTTCCCAATGGCAACAATGCCTAATGCTTCAACATCGTGCTCGTCACGATCTTCTTGCAAGATTTTTTGTTCATCGCGAAAGGTTACTTCACGCAAACGATAATATTGGCGACGCTCCCAATCTTCCGACACAATTTTGATGGCAATGTCATCGCTAACAAATGGTTTCAGCCCGTCATTTAGCTCAAGCAGCCAACGATAGTGAGAAAGTTCCATATCACATTCTCCTTATTCATACGCTTTCAGCGAAGAGCAAGCGCCACATTTGGCACAGCCGGCTTGAGTCTTTTCCGAGTGCAAACCATGTTGTTTAAGTTGCTGTCCAACTTTCGGATAGAGCGACTGCATAAAAGCGTGATCAGGTTTAGGATGATGCTCTAATGGTGTACCTTGAATCGGTACAAACGGCACTACAAATGGATACACCCCAATTTCAGTCAGTTTGGCGGTCATCTCCACGATTTCCAGTTCGGTGTCGCCCAAACCGGCCAAAATGTAGGTACTGACCTGTCCCCGACCGAACACTGTAACGGCTGTTTCAAATGCCGCAAAATATTTTTCCAACGAGACTTCGGCTTTTCCCGGCATAATTTTCTGCCGTATACGCTCGTTCACCGCCTCAAGGTGCATGCCAATCGACACAGCGCCTGCATCTTTTAAACGTTGAAACCAGGCAAAATCATCGGGTGGTTCGCACTGTACCTGTATTGGCAAATCTACTTGCGCCTTAATCGCTTTAACTGAGTCATATAAAATTTTTGCCCCACGATCTCCCGTATTTGGCGTGCCTGTGGTGATCACCATTTGCTTGACGCCATCCAGTTCAACGGCGGCTTTCGCTACCTCCGCCAATTGTTCCGGGCGTTTACGGGGCAAGGTTCGACCCTCTTTTAGAGACTGATCAATCGAGCAAAATTGGCATGCAGTTGCCTTGTCCTTCATACGAATGCAATGCTGTAACACCGTTGTCGCCAACACATCACGGCTATGTAAGGTCGCAATTTGTTCATAGGCAATGCCTTCGGCGGTTTTTAAATCATAAAAACGGGGTCGTGCAGGCGCAGTTAAGGTCGCCACCGGAATCCGGTTTTTAAAGACGATCACCTTGTCAGAGTGCGGTTCAGGCTTTGCGGTATAGGGAGAGTCTTGTGCTGCAAGGTTTAGCACCGGAATCATCATGGTCTGCCCGTCAAGGCTCAACGCTTTATGATCGCTTGGCCCTGCGCCACCTCTACGGGACAAACCAAACTTACCTTCCCATTTCAGACCATTACATTGCAAATCGGTCAATAGTTGTATTGCAGACATTTTTACCCCCTATCGATTGGGTTTACATCAATACGGTTTCGACATGTTCTTCATTGGATTTTGAGCGCTTTTCGAGATGACTTTGATCTGATGGTTCAACTTTCAGTTCGTGTAATACCTGTGTTGGACGACGATCAATCAATAAACTGAGCAATTCAGGACGACTGTAATGCCCAATCGAATCCATCATGCGTTTGCGTTTATCAATCAGGCTGAAATCCAGATCGGCAATGCAATAACCTTCACCTTGCGTGATCGGTTTAGCCAGGAACTTGCCTTCGGGAGAAACAATGGCGGTAAAACATCCTCCTGAAATTGGACCGATATCACAGCCGGTATCCTGCATAATTTGCTGTTGCTGTTCGGGATGCAGCCATGCGGTGGCATTGACCACAAAACAGCCAGATTCTAAAGCATGGTGTTGGATGGTTGCGTTGATTTGATCGGCAAAGACTTGTCCTACCAACGAACCAGGAAACATGGAAGCATGAATTTGCTCACCATCTGCCATCAAAGAAAAACGTGCCAACGGGTTGTAATGTTCCCAACATGCCAGCGAACCAATACGTCCCACCGCAGAATTAATGGCACGTAAACCACTGCCATCACCTTGCCCCCACACCATTCGTTCATGGTAAGTTGGGGTAATTTTGCGGCGATGCTGAATGATAGAACCATCAGCATCAAATAACAGTTGGGCATTATAAATGGTACTGCCTGCACGTTCATTAATGCCAATCGACACTACCATGCTGGCCTCAAGACAGGCTTGCCCAATTGCTAAGGTTGCTTCGGAAGGTACAACCACCGATTCATTCAACAGTTTTAAATGTTCTTTACCCATGGCGAATGGTGGTTGTACGAAGGAAAAATAAGGGTAATAAGGCACGACGGTTTCAGGAAAAACGGCAAATTGCACCCCTTGTTTTCCAAGCTCTAAAATAATGTCACAGATTTTTTTTACCGTGGCGGCTTGACTATAAAGCACTGGACTACATTGCACTGCGGCAGCTTTAACGATTCTGTTCATAACCTTATCCCCTTATATTTATGTTTACTTAGACAGTCCAAGTATCAATGATTAAGGCATTGTCACGACGCATCAGCAGTTTTAAATCCATTACATCCAGTGGATTAATTGGACGAATTCCCGGAATAAGCGCTTTTTCGGTTTGACCATACATCGCTTGCAACGCAAAACGGCAGGCATAGACTTCGCCACCTTCTTCCATAAAGGTTTTCAACTGATTATTGACGGCTAAGAGACCCGGAAAAGCTTCTGCCCCTAAAGTTGGAAAACCACGTTGTACACCCAACTGCACGCCTGGGCCGTAAAGCAAGATTTTGGTTTCAAAGCCTTTGCGTAATAAACGCTTTGCCTGTAATACATTGACCAGTCCAATTGATCCCTCAAATGCAACGGTATGGAAAGTCACCAATGCTTTTTCACCCGGCTGGGCTTTGATGTCCTCAAACACTTTTTCTTCATAATCAACGAGAAAATCGCCGTCTTTATATTGTTCGATATCAATGTTTGGCATAGCAGTCTCCTAGTTCAATATTATTTGGGAATGAACCAACATGTAGTCTAGTCTGACTGTATTAATGCGAGAGCTGTGCCAAGTTATACTTTTAGGCGGAGGTTAATTACTATCAAATTGAAAAATAACATTTAATTTTTATAAAAATATTTTTTTGGAGATAAATTGAACTGCTGGGAAGTTACGATTTTTCGTAGTATTATGAAATTCCATAACTTAAATTATGAAAATTCATAGTATGAATACAACTGACTTTATCTCGGACTGGGTAGTTTCTGAAGATTCGATTCGCCCGTTGGTATTTGAACACACGTCACAGGCATTAATTGTGCTAGACCCACATGAAAACCAGTTTATTGATGTGAATATTAGTGCCACCCAACTATTACGCTATGAACGTCATGAAATTATTCAAAAAACGGTGACTTCCATTTTTGGTCATTTCAGACAACTGCCATACCTTATCGCATTTACCGAAGGCGCTTTGGCAAAAGGTTGGGCCTGGAACAATGAGTTGTATGTCTTTGATAAAAATGGTGAAAAAATCCAGTTGGATATTACTTCCATTTCATTGCCCTATAAAAACAAAACCTTGCTGATATGGTCGCTGGTGGATGTCAAAGATTTAGAGCTGCGCCAACTCAATACAAATGCTGATAAAGTCATTGGCACAGGTTTAAAAGAATCGCAAGCCTTGCAAGAACTGTTTATTGACTCCGACACAGGCAAGCATTTATTACTGAGTTCAGTCGGTGACGGTATTTACAGTATTAACAAACAAGGCTTATGTACCTTTATTAACCCTGTCGGGGCTAAAATGTTGGGACTGCAACCTGAAGATACACTGGGTAACAATATCCATCAGATTCATCACCATACCCATGAAAATGGTGAGCCCTATCCTGAAGAAGAGTGCCCGATTTATGCGGCGGTACATGATGGTATTGTACATGAAGGTATTCAGGAAATTTTTTGGCGCCGTGATGGCAGTTGCTTTCCGGTGGAATTTACCAGTACCCCAGTGATTTGTGATAGTGAAATTATTGGCGCGGTAGTGGTGTTCCGCGATATTACCGATCGGCTGAATACCGAAAAACAATTGACTCATGCCCTTGAAGAACTGCAAGATTTAAAAAGCCGTCTGGAACAGCAGAATGAATATCTGCAAGAAGAGATTTTACAAGAAAATCAATATCATGAAATTATTGGCAGCAGTGAACCCATTTTACAGATTATTGAAAAAATCAAGGTGGTCGCCTCAACTGATGCCAACGTGATGATTTATGGTGAATCAGGTACAGGCAAAGAATTGATCGCCCGTGCCATTCACCAATCCAGTCACCGTAAACAGCAACCACTTATTCGGGTCAATTGCGCCGCTATTCCTTCGGAACTGTTTGAAAGTGAATTTTTCGGACATGTCAAAGGTGCATTTACTGGGGCTGTGCGTGACCGTGTCGGACGTTTTGAATTGGCAGACCAAGGTACATTGTTTTTAGATGAAATTGGCGAAATTCCTATAGAGCTACAAAGTAAATTGTTGCGTGTATTGCAAGAAGGAACCTTTGAGCGGGTTGGCGAAGAAAAAACGCGGCATGTGAATGTGCGGATTATTGCCGCTACCAATCGCAATTTAAAAGAAGAAGTTAAACACAAACGCTTTCGTGAAGACCTGTATTTCCGTTTAAATGTATTCCCGATTTATGCACCTGCCTTACGTGACCGTAAAGAAGATATTCCACTTTTGGTTACACATTTTACTAAGTTGATTTGTGACAAGCGTAAAATTAATTATTTACCATTTTCACAAAAGCATATTTTGGGGCTACAGCAATATGACTGGCCTGGCAATATCCGTGAGCTGCAAAATGTCATTGAACGCGCACTCATTACAGCAAAGCAGGGTGCTGTTTCCTTTAAATATTTGCTGGAGCAAGATCAACAGCAAAATGAAACGACGTGTCAGAATATTCACGATGAACTTCAACGAATCGAAGGCGTGCTGACCATGCAACAGCTGAAAGAGTTGGAAATTAAAAATCTCTCTCTTGCCGTTAAACAATGCAAAGGGAAGATTTTTGGTGATGACGGTGCAGCAAAATTATTGGGAATGAACCCAACGACATTGATCTCACGTTTAAAGAAATTGGGGATTGATTACTGAAAATCTCATTTTGAACTATTTTAAACAAGGTTTATCAGTGGTCAAAACCCACAGAGAAGAGAACTGCGGGTTTTGCTTTGTTTACAGATGTAAAAGCGGTTCCTTCAGAAAATAATTACTGTAACTGCTTGTTTTCGGGAACCTCAAAATCTTATTTTGTTTTAAAGGTACTGAATAGCTTGGGTGAATCTACCAGCACACCATCGGCACCGAGCTCTTTAGCCTGTTTGAAATCTTCTTTGGTTTTAATGCCAAATAAAATGATGTTTGCACCACCTTTAGCCCGGAAACACTTCATTGCTTCCTTATCCCATGACAATACTGATTTGGAACGTGCTTCACCAAGAGTATATTTTTCAACAACTTCTACATTGCGGCGCATTTCCAAACCATACCAGCGAGCAGTGTCTGTGTTTTCAGGAATATCGCACTGGTGAGCCATTGTAATATTCGCCAGCATGGTGCGGGTTTTATCACGGCTTTCGAAGCGCTGAATCATGTTTGGCAACGCGTTAAGGTATTTTTCATCAGTGGAATAGAAACGGGTACGTGCCAGAGCTTTCTGCTTGGTTAGTACTTTTTCTAGCGCTTTGGCTTGCTGTGTTGGATCGGCATCGGGTGATTTCAGATCAATATAGAAGAAAGTCTCTGGATATTTTTTTAAGACTTGTTCCAGTGTTGGAATACTTAACCCTTTATTGCGGAATGGATGCTCACTATCAGAGCCAAATTTGTAACCGGCATCAAATTTGGTCAATTGACTTGCGTTATAGGCAGAAACAGGCCCACTTTCATTGGTTAAGCTATTCAGATCTGATGGACGATAGAGCACAGGAATACCTTCTTTTGAAAGCTGAACAGTTATCCAGATGGCATCCGCTTTGTTCTCTAAGGACTTGGAAATTGCATATTCTGTATTTTCAGGTGCATCACCTGTACCAGCACGGTGAGCGATGATTTGTGGTGTTGTGGCAAAAGCGCTGGCAGAGCAGCAAAGTAGGATTGCAGCGGTAATTCCGTGTCGCATAATTTTCTCCATAATATCCAGTTATAGGTAAATTATAATAATTTACTTTATTTATGATTTCATATTGAAATCAATTGTGAATGTAACACGGCTTGGCGAATTTTAAATGAAAAATTGAACTTTTTTACATTTGTTATGGGCTCGCTGCAAATACTGTTTCACTGAACTGGAAGAAATCTGAAGCTGATCAGCTATTTCGCTGTAACGCAGACCTTGTAATTGTGCGAGCAGAAAAGCTTGTTTTACCCGGCTTGGTAGTTTATCAAGGGTGATATCGAGCTTCTCAAGCTGTTCAAGTGTAACCAATCTGCTTTCTGTAGAAGGCATGGTCGTTTCTGGTATGGCGTTTATATATTGCAGATAGTGTTTTTCCGTTTTTCTCCGGCGGTAGTAGTTAGCAACCAGGCAGCGAGCCACGGTTGCCAGAAAAGGCCGTGGTTGACGGATATCTGACAAATTTGAACTGGACAGAACATTCAGGAACGTATCCTGAGTCAGATCTTCAGCATGGCAGGGGCAGGGGACTTTATGGCGTAACCAGTTGTATAACCAGTCATGATGTTCAAAGTAAAATTGTTGCGCAAAACTATCAATTTCAGATATGGCTTTCTGGATTGCCATGATGATTTCCAATAACTCGGGAAAATGATAATGATTATTATTTGAATGTAAGCATTGGCTGTCAAGTGATTGTCATCACATGAGGTTCTTAGATTACTGACTTTTAGCGTTTCGATTATCACTGCTGAGTTTTCATCAATGATAAAACAAGTGTTAAGAAAAGCCATTTTTTGGCTGTCAATGTGGTTTTAAAATCGGGAAAAAAATTCGATGCTATACTGGTATTGAAAGAGAAAACATCAGGAAAAATAGGTTTTAAATTGATTAATAAGGTGACGAAATAACTGGGTTAACCAAATAACAGGAATATTATATAAAAACATTTAACAGGATTAGCCGCATTAAAAAGTTTTCTCAAAAAAAGATTTTACATTTTTGCATGATTACAAGAGGCTTTCGAAAAATCAAAGATAATTGTTAAAAAAAGCCGATAAGTCTTTTGATTAAACCTGATTGGCAGCAAAAAAGGACAAAAACATTTAGCAGTATTAAAAATGATTAAAGAAATGGACTTTGATTTAATACCATGAGCATATCCTTTACTCTTTCTGGTTTTAAATCTAAATGCCATTGTGGAAGCAGATAGCCGTCCGGGTATGAGTTATGTACTGGAGAAGATGTTAGAACAACAGGACGGGTTCGCCAGCAATTGATGAAAAACCGAAGGGTGCTGGTTAACTAAATACGAAGAATGGGTTTTGAGTACGGTATCGCTATACCGGAAGGGACCCACTGAATCCGAATATGTGTTTGCGACTACATTGTCAGAAAAAATAAAAACCCATACTTGCATAGGTCGGTGTCCATTAGTTGCTATTTAAATTTGATTGTCTACACATTCCAACCCAAAAAAACGAGTTTAAATCTGTGCGCCTCTGAACTGATCATCCTTAAACAGAGCTAATTTTTTTCAATATCATAAAAAATGCAGAGTTAAACTTCTCTGGTGATTAATGCAAAGTCTATAAACCGGGCAAGGTAAATTGATTGAATAAAATTGTAGTGATTGAGTTCATTAGGACGGATTTTCAGCACGATCATTGGCATTGTTTTGTGATATAAATCACGTTTCATTAAATTCGCTGAGTATTAATTCACCTAATAATCAAGACATAGCCGATTTTTTGTTATATCTTTTTGTCTGAATATTAAACGGACAGCATTATTGATTATATAAGTTTATTGATGACTGAGAAGGGAGTCCCCCCTGAATCTGTTTAATCAGGATTATCAATGTTGTTGCTATGTTCGGCATGCCTATACTATATAAGACAAAAGAAAGATGAACAATCAAGCACGTTGTCGGTTCACTGAAGGCAGCATTCTGTTACCCGCAGGCTATCAGGAACAGACGGTAAACATCCTCATCGCGCCCGATGCCCCCGCGCTAAATATCTCGCGTGATAAGCTGGTCGAAGGCGAAGATCTCCCCGGTTACCTCACTCGCCAAAAAGGTCTGCTGAAAAACGGTCTGCGCAACTGGCAATTATTGGCAGAACAGCCCGCAACGCTGGGCGATAACCGGCTGCAAGGCATGGCGCTGCTCTCCCGTTATCGGCCCAAAAAAGGGCAGCAAGTCTATCAATATCAGGCGGTATTTCTGCTGGATGAGAAAAAAGCGCTGATTTTCACCCTGTCATCCCAGCAGGCGTTCACCGAGGCTCAACGGCAGTGGCTGGATGACTGCCTGCAAAGTTTCCAATTCTAGGGAGGGGACGCTATGCCAGAAGCTGCGCGAGTTGGAGACACGATAGGCCATTCCAGCGCCATGGCGGGATTGGTTGCAGGCACCGTCATCGGTTCATTAATTTCTGCCGCCGGGGGAATGCTGTCGGGGGCCCTGTTTGTCGCCGGATTAGCTACATCCTGTCTTGGGGTAGGCGTTTTGCTGATAGGCGCCGCCATTGTGGTGGGCATGGCGGCGGGATATTTAGGCGACATGGCGCGTGACGCCTGTGTCTCTAAGGGGGCCTCGTCGCGAAGTCCCTGCGGGGAAATCACGCGAGGCTCCCCCAATGTTTTTATCAACAACCAACCCGCCGCCATCGCGTCACGCAGTCAAGTGGCGTGCAGTAAAGAAAATGGCCTGCGCCAGATGGCGGAAGGCTCTGATTCCGTTTTCATCAATGGCTATCCTGCGGTACGGGTCGGAGACAAAACGGTCTGTGATGCCGCGGTCATGACCGGTTCGTCGAATGTCTTCATCGGCGGCGGGACGGCTCAGACGGCAAACATTGTGCCGGAAATCCCTAAATGGGCGTATACCGTTTCCGATTTAACCCTGTTTGCAGCCGGGTTAATCAGTTTCGGTGGCGCGGCAGCCAAAGGCCCCGGCGCGTTGCAGACGCTGTTCAACAAGATACCGGGCGCGGCTAAAATCCGCAAAATCGCCTGCCGGCTGGGAGCGCTTGCTGTGGCGATACCTGTCGCGGGTATTCTGATGAACCCGGTGGAAGTCATTGCCGGTCAGAAATTCCTGAACGATGAAGATGAGCTGGACTTCGTTTTTGACGCTGAATTGCCGCTCTACTGGCAGCGTAGTTACCTGAGCCGTTATCAATATGACAGCGTACTGGGTCGGGGCTGGAGCCTGTTCTGGGAAAGCCATCTCACGCGCGTGGAAGGCGGGTTGCTCTGGCGTTCCCCTGCCGGGGATATCGTGCCCTTTCCTGACGTGCCGGCAGGTCATCGCTGTTTTTGCCCTGAGGCGCAAAGCAACCTGATACACACGGAAGAGGGCAAATGGGAAATTCGTGATGCAGGCGAATTAGTTTATCACTATACGGCTTTTGATCATGACGGCCTCAGCCGCCTGAGCCACATCCGCAATAATGTCGGCAACGAACAGCGTTTTCATTACAACGAGCAGAACCGGATGGTCAGCATCACGGGCCATGGCGGGCTGAACCTGCACTGTGACTATGTGATGATGGATATCGATGGCAAAACGGTTTCCCGCCTCACCGCTGTCTGGCGCGAATGGCATGACGGCCATCGTATTCAGCTTTGCCGCTACCATTATAATGAGCACGCCCAATTGACGGGGGTCAGCCATCGCAACGACGCTCTCCAACGACAATTCGGCTGGACAGAGCACGGCGTGATGGCATGGCATCAGGATGCGCGCGGCCTGCGCTGTGATTACCAGTGGGAGCAGACAGTCGAAGGGCTGTGGCGGGTTATTGCCCGGCAAACCAGTGAGGGCGCGGGCTATCGGCTGGAATACGACGATGAGACCCTTACCCGCACGGCGCACTGGTACGACGGCACCCGCACGGTTTGGCATCTCAACGACGCGCACCACATCATCCACTGCCTCGACCGCAACGGCACGGAGCACCATATCCTGTGGGATGAATTTGGCCTGCCGAACGGCTACAAAGATGCGGACGGCCACACCCGTCTGAGTGAATGGGACCAACATGGCCGCCAGCTGAGTTTCACCGATGCCAACGGCAACCAGACCGGCTGGCAGTACCAGAATGATACCGACCGGCTCACTGTTATCTTCTGGCCGGATGGCACCGAAACGGCATTGGCTTACGATGACTTTGGGCGTCTGGTCAGTGAAACCTCGCCATTGAAGCAGACTACCCGTTATCGCTACGGTTTTGATAATACGGTGCGTCCCGACAAAGTCACTGATGCCAAAGGCGGGGAAAGCCATTTTACGTGGAATGGTCAGGGGCAGTTGATCCGCCACACTGATTGTTCTGGTCAAAGCAGCGCCTGGCGCTACGACAATGAGAACCGGTTGAGCCGCTTTACCAATGCTTTGATGGAAACAGTCAGTTATGACTATAACGATAGCGGCCAGTTAATCCTCATCACCTATCCTGACGATTCCACAGAACACCTGGCATGGGACAGCGCGGGTCAGCTAACCCATCACCAGCGCAATGAGAATGCGCCCCGCACCTGGGAATACAATGCATCAGGTCAGGTGGTCTGTGCGACGGACCGTTTGCAACGTCAAATTCGCTATCAGTACAGTCCCGAAGGCTATCTGATACAGCTCGACAACGCCAACGATGACCGCTATCGGCTGAACCGTGATGCCGAAGGGCGCTTAATCGAAGAAATCCGTCCTGACGACACCTTAATCCGGTACGAATACAATGCGGCGGGCTTATTAAGCACCGAACGGCGCATGGGTGACCGCGTGTTCCAGTACCCGGAACGGCAGGTACACCAGCATTATGATGCGGCCGGTCAGCTGATCCTGCGGGAAACCCACACGGACACTTACCAGTACCGGTGGGACAACCTGGGCAGGCTGCTGGAGGCCAGTCGTGAACCGAACGACAACGGCAAGCAACTGGGAATAGAACCCAACACCGTGCGTTTTGACTATGACGCGCTGGGGCGGGTCATTCGCGAGCAGAACGGCGACGACAGCCTCCAGTTCAGCTATGACGAACTGGATAACCTGACCGCCCTCACGCTGCCGCAGGGCGGCACCTTAAGCTGGCTCTACTACGGCTCCGGTCACCTGAGTGCGATCCGGCATGAACAGACACTCCTCACTGAATTTGAGCGTGACAGGCTGCATCGTGAAACCCGCCGCACGCAGGGCAAACTGTTCCAGCTGCGCGATTATGATCCGCTGGGGCGCTGTACCCGCCAATATAGCCTGCCGTTGAAACAGGCCGATGCTGAGCCACTGCCTTATCTCAGCGAGGGCAAGCCGTGGCGGGCGTGGGTCTACGGCCCCCAGGACGAATTGCAGATGATGGGAGATCATTACCGGGGCATGGTTGACTATCTTTATGACTCTGAAAGTCGCCTGAAAAAAGTGACGCATCAGGGCTGTGCTTATGAGGATATGTTGTGGTATGACCGGGCGGATAACCTGCTGGAGCAACCGCAGTCGATATTGGAACGGGAGGCGGAAGAGCAGGGGATCCCTAAAGCGGTGACACCGCAGGGCGACCGCCTGAGCTACTGGCGGAAATGGCGCTATGAGCATGACCCGCACGGCAACATGACCCGCCGCGAGGGCAGAATGCGCGAAACCCAGGATTACCGCTATGATGGTGACAACCGCCTGACCGTGGCGGTCATCGGCAACACAACGGCGCGTTATCACTATGATGCCCTTGGACGGCGTATCCGCAAGGGGGTGAAAATCGGGATTGATGGACTGGCGCGTTATGAACAAACTGATTTTGTCTGGCATGGCCTGCGGCTGTTGCAGGAGCGTGACACGAAAAGTGGCGAAACACAGACCTACTGCTATGAATCCCATGACAGCTACACCCCGCTGGCCAGCATCGTCACACGGGGAGCCAGACACCATTACTTCTGGTACCACACCGATATCAACGGTGCGCCGCTGGAAGTCACGGACGAGGACGGGAAAATTGCGTGGGCGGGAAAATATCGCATTTTTGGTGAACTGGATGGCCCGCCGCTGGCTTACTTCACCGATCCGGCCCGGTCATCAACAAGCTGTGATTTCAGGCAAAACCTGCGCT